>JAUNVE010000010.1:0-43388 GCA_030537795.1 Actinomycetaceae bacterium | reverse complement strand
CATCGGCAGCCGATGACGTGTCAAAAGCAGCCGAAAGAGCCGCATCTGCCGCTAGCGCGTCAGGTGCGCTGCCTCTTATGGCATCGAGAATTGCATTGACGAGGGCGGGAGAATCATCTGTCGAGATTTCTTTAACAATTCGCACAGCCTCATCGATAGCAGTGATTGGTGGCACATCGTCATTCCACAGCATCTCCCACACCGCCACTCGCATCACTGCCCGGTCAACCGGAGGAATACGATCATATGAACGCGCCGTGCAGTGCATGGCGATGAGGTCATCGATTTGGAAAAGGTGAGCAATAACGCCTTCGACAGCTTCGATAGCATAAGTCGGAAGCGGTGTCTGGGCAGCGGTAATATGCTGCCGGTCTTCCAATACTTCGCGCAGATCTTGCGGGTTGTCGCCCAATCCTCGTTGGTCTGCTTCGAAAATGGTGTCAACCGCCCGCTTACGCGCGCGGGTACGAGAAGTAAAGCCTCGAGATCGCATTAGTCGTTGGCGCGACCCGTGTATTCGCCGGTGCGAGTATCAACTTTGATCTTCGTTCCTTGGTCGAGGAATAAAGGCACCTGGATTTCATATCCGGTTTCGAGTGTGGCCGGTTTGGTTCCAGCGTTGGATCGATCTCCTTGCAAACCAGGCTCAGTGTAAGTGATTTCAAGAACGACGGTAGGCGGTAGATCAACGAAAAGCACGTTCCCCTCGTGCATGGAAACAACAGCTTCTTGGTTTTCCACCATGTAATTCTTCAGATCTCCAACGGTCTCGCCGGAAACGAGAATCTGGTCATAGGTCGATGAATCCATGAATACGTAGTCATCGCCGTCCTGATAGAGATAGGTCATGTCGCGACGGTCGACGGTTGCGGTCTCGACCTTCACTCCCGCATTAAAAGTCTTGTCGACAATCTTTCCCGAGAGAACGTTTTTGATCTTCGTTCGAACGAAAGCGGGGCCTTTACCGGGCTTGACATGTTGGAATTCGACGACGGACCACAACTGGTTGTCGATTCTCAGTACCATGCCATTTTTCAGGTCGTTGGTTGTTGCCACGTTAGAT
Organism: Actinomycetaceae bacterium; assembly: GCA_030537795.1. Classification (GTDB taxonomy): domain Bacteria; phylum Actinomycetota; class Actinomycetes; order Actinomycetales; family Actinomycetaceae; genus Gleimia. Next base: position 42,325 of record JAUNVE010000010.1, on the reverse strand, counting down.
CCTCACCTTTTAGGTTGCGAGTGTATACCGGATTTAGGATACAGTGTTTTGACCAAGATAGGCGACTATGCGTTGTGCTACGTGTCGAGATTGCGCTAAAGATGTGTCAATGCTCTCATCCGTATAGGTGCCGTAGATCTTTCGATATTGAGTCACCATACCAGTCAGCATCTTCCGCGTCGGCCCTAGGCCGACGGCCCGTGGCGCATTGAGACCGGTGCGTCGAATAAGGGTTGAAATATCGGCGAAAAGCTCAATAACCGGTACGCCCTCCTCTCGAGCGGCGCGGATACGCGCAATAACCCGGTGATGACAAGCGGCAGTTGGTGCAATAACAGCGATTCCCGGCATAGTCAAGGTTTGCAAAGCCGCCTGATTGGCGCAGTTTTGCAGAGTAGCTTCCCCCCTGTTAACGACCAGCGTGGCAGCGTCACATCCCGCCAGCTGTTCGATAAGGTCATCGGTTTCGTTACTCGGCATGCCGGTGAGCGCCGTCAATTGACGGGCGACAGAGCTCTTTCCTGCCCCCGCCACTCCGACAATAATGAGCGACGGAATATCAGCTATCGACATCCGCCACTCCCATAACACGCGCGGCTTCGCGCAATACGTCCTCATCTATCTTTTCCACTCGAGCCAAACCCGGAGCTGATACAAGCACCATGCGGATAGCGCTGGAACGCACTTTTTTATCGGATTTCATGACGTCAAGAACGTGATCAAAATTATCGGTGGTCCACGACACCGGCAAACCTACTCGATTGAAAACACGCACTTGCTTATCAATGCACTCTCGGTCACATCGACCGAGCACGTGGGCGACATGGGCTGCGTAAACACACCCGATTGCCACAGCATACCCGTGTCTTATCTGATAGTTTTCGAGCTTTTCAATAGCATGAGCCAACGTATGCCCATAGTTCAGGGTCTCTCTCAGTCCCGATTCTTTGAGATCCTGCGATACTACGGTTGCCTTGACGCGTACGGCTCTTTCCACCAGCTCGTCGACAATGGAGTCGTCACTGGCCACCGGCCCGTGCGCATTAATGAGATCAAGGATTGACGGATCGGAAATAAATCCGCATTTGATGACTTCAGCTAATCCCGCATTAAAATCTGCTTCCGATAAGGTCGCTAACGTATCAATATCGGCCACCACCGCAACCGGTGAGTGGAATGCGCCTGCGAGATTTTTTCCATGCCCGGTATTAATGCCAGTTTTACCACCTACAGCGGCATCGACCATCCCTAGCAGAGTGGTGGGTACCTGTAGCACGCTAATACCACGCAACCACGACGCCGCCACAAATCCTGCTAGGTCTGTGGTGACTCCCCCACCCACGCCGACAATGAGATCTGAGCGTCCTACACGGTGGTCTCCGGCAGCATCCCAGGCGCGGGCAAGGACATCAACGTCTTTTCCGGCTTCGCCGTCGGGATGCTCAAAATACGCTACCTCAATACCTCTGCGGATAAACGCTTTCCCCACTCGCATCGCATATGATTGCACGGGTCGAGAGTGAATGATGAGGGCGCGTTCATAGTTGCTGCGGTCCAGATAAGCCGCGCAATCGTCGATGAGCCCATGTCCAATAACAACAGGATATGAGTGTTCGGCATGCACGGAGATTGTTCGAGTCACGGTAACTCCCCCGGATTATATTGATTAATCGTATCGATAATGAGCTGCGCGTTATCTTTCGCTTCGCTATCATCTAGCTGCACGGTTTGGCTGGCCACACCGAGGTAGAGGTCTCGCCGTCGCCCAGCTAACTTCCGCATGGTGGCGGGTAGGTTTTGCGCGAAGAGTGGACGCGCCTGACTGCGTTGCGCACGGCGGATAGCTATTTCAACGGGTACATCAATAAATACCACGTGAGTGCGTGCGAGCATGTGTCGGTTGACTTCCCGCTCGACTATTCCTCCTCCGGTGGAAATAACCGCGGGATTCTGACTCCCGATAGCTTCCCGCAGGGCTTCAGTTTCCCGCTGTCGGAAATACTCCTCACCCCGTTCAAACAGTTGGGAGATGGTTTTCCCGGTGGCTGCTTCAATAGCCGCATCCAGATCAATAAAGTCTCGACTCAAATGGGAAGCAATCAGCTTCCCCAGTCGAGTTTTACCACTGGCCGGCAGACCGACAAGAACAATGTGTTCAGTCACCGCGGCCTCATTCGCGCTTCAACGGTTTTCGCATAGTCTGCAAGTGCAGTGCGGATACGAGAAAGTGAACCATCTCCAAACATATCTGTGACTGCATCCGCAAGCACCAGGGCGACCACGGCTTCGCATATGACAGCCGCCGGCACCACCGCACAGGTATCGGATCGCTGGTGCAAAGCGGGGGCTTGCTCCCCGGTTGCGAGATCGATGGTTTGGCGAGCTCGAGGAACCGTAGAAATCGGTTTAAAGCCAATACGTACCCGAATTGGCTCCCCGTTACTCATCCCTCCCTCGATGCCTCCTGCCCGATTGGTAAGCCGGGTCACCTGATCATCGACGATGATTTCATCATGAGCGGCAGAACCGAGACGACGTACCTGGCCAAGCCCCTCCCCGACCTCGACTGATTTTGCGGCTTGCACAGACATGAGAGCTCCCGCGAGCTTTGCATCTAAACGTCGATCCCATTGGGTATAGGAACCGAGGCCTACCGGAACACCGTAAGCGATGACTTCGACGACCCCACCAATAGTGTCACCAGAGGCTTGAGCACGATCGATCGCTTCGATAAAACGGGTCTGAGCATCCTGGTCGAGCGTGCGAACCGGTGATTCGTCAAGTATCTGGCGATCATCTATACACGGAAGAGTGTCTGCTCTTGCCTGCTGATCACCGATTTCAACCACATGGGACACAATCTCAACGCCGGCAACCTGCTGGATAAAGGCTTCCGCGATAGCACCAAGAGCTACTCGCATGGCGGTTTCTCGGGCAGAGGCACGTTCCAGCACCGGTCGAGCTTCGGAGTGGTCGAACTTCATCATGCCTGCAAAGTCGGCGTGACCGGGCCGAGGTCGTGTCAGCGGCCGATTGCGAGCAATTTCTCGTTCATCTCCCGTGCCTGCATGAATGAGAAGCTGCTTCGGATCAACTGGATCCGCACTCATAACAACTTCCCACTTGGGCCATTCGGTATTGTGAATTTCTATAGCCACGGGAGATCCCATGGTGAGTCCGTGCCGGACTCCTCCGAGAATTCGCACCTCATCACGTTCAAATTTTTGCCGCGCTCCACGCCCGTATCCGAGTCGTCTACGAGCCAGAGCGGTTGCTATATCTTCACTGGTTACGGATACTCCGGCTGGAATCCCATCGATAATACCGGTCAGTGCTTCTCCATGTGATTCGCCTGCGCTCACCCATCTGATCATGCGTCCAGTGTGGCATAGCTTGCCCGCTGGCATATATTCGTTCTATCAGGATGAGACAAGAAAGCCCGACACAAACCACGCGCATACGGCGCCACTTATCATCGCCGGGCCAAAAGCAACTGCACTCTTCCAAGTCGCACGTGCGCTGAGTAGGAGAAACAGTGCAAAGGTTCCTCCGAGGATAAACGCCATTGCCAAACCACTCACAGCAATGCCGCCACCATATAATCCCAGCCAGCCTCCGATGACGGGCGCGAGTTTGACGTCCCCTCCGCCGACTCCGGCGCCGATACGGCGAAGCAACCACAGCGGAATAACCCAAACTAGCGCTCCGAAGGCCACCGATGAAGCCAGAGCTAGATAATCAAAGTCCACTGGACCGAAGCTGGCAACGACTACCCCAAATAGGAGGTAGCCAGCCGCCATCGCAGTCAAATGATTGGGCAGTTTGTGCACCAGTGAATCAATCCACACCATGATGGCAAAGAGACCCCATAGTGGAACGGTGGACACAATAAAGGGGTCATTTTGAGCGACGAAGAAACCCGCCCCCTGCACAACCGCGCTAAGAAATAGAAGCTGGGAACCGGTGGGAGTAGCGACCTGCACCGGCTTCGTATACCGCTCGAGGAGTTTCGGGCCAGAAACAGTGGCCCACCAACTCACTGATACCGCGCAAGCAAAAGCAAATAAATAGACGGTCAATAGTGCGTAATTAGGCATGATCAGTCAATGCTTGCTCCAGCGCAGAACGCATGATGTCCACCGGTGCATCCTGACCTGTCATCAACTCGAACTGTCGACGAGCTTGATGAAGAAGCATAGACAAACCGGAGACCGCCAATGCACCAGCCCGTTCGGCCGCCAGGGCGAACTGCGAAGGCCAGGGATAATAAGGAGCATCGAGAACGAGCGTTTGAGCTCGGGGTTTAAACATCGGTGCCCAGTGATCTGCCACGCCGGCAGGAAGGGTCGACACGATTAGATCCGCTTGGTTCAAAGCAGCCACAGCTTCTTCAGTATTGCGCCACGGAATATGGGTAGGCGAAACCCCTAGGCGCATTTCGCTCAGAGAGATAGATCCCGGCCCAGAAAAGCGCCTGGCGATAATACTGGTGTGCCCGACATGTAGCTCCCCCATGGCAGCTAAGGCAGAAGACGCGGTGGCACGGGAACCGAGAATAACTGCCCGAGCACGACCATCGGCTTCCCCGGCCTCGCGCAGAGCTTCAACAATTCCATAAACGTCAGTATTGAAGCCGGTGAGGACGCGATGAGATGGAACCACTGTGTTAACTGCCCCAACTGCTTGCGCCAACGGTTCAACCACGTCAAGTAGAGGAATAATTCGTTGCTTAAGCGGCATGGTAACAGCCAGCCCCAGCAGATCGTCAGCTAAATCCGATATGAAACCTGTCAGAGAGTCCTGATCGACCTCCACCGCTTCGAAACGGGCATTAATACCCAGTTGCCTATACGCCGCATTATGCATAATCGGCGACAGACTGTGCGCAATCGGTGTACCGATAACGGCGGCCCACTTCATCAGCATTTGCCTTCGTTTGCATCGCACCACTGCTGTAGTTCCTGCCGATTCTCCTCGTGTTCTTCGGGGGTGCGCGCAAACTTGGTTTCACCGCTATCGAGGTTAACCGTTACGAAATACAGCCAATCTCCATCCGCCGGCTTAAGGGTTGCTTCAATCGCCTTTTGCGAGGGCGATGAAATGGGAGTCGGGGGCAACCCCTTATGCATATACGTGTTGTACGGGGTGTCGGTTTCTGTATCTGCATAGGTGGGAATTCCTCCCGTGCGACCCAAACCATAATTCACGGTGGAATCCATATTGAGCAGTCCCACGGTCGACGCATCGGTTTCTGTTAAGCGATTTTCGATTACGCGGGCAACCATCGGATAGTACTTGTCAATATTGACTTCCATTTCCAGGATTGAAGCCTTGGTCAATACCTCGTGCCACTGCTCCGGGGGCACATCCAAATCAGTCAGCGTCTTGATAGTCGCTTCTACCATGCGACGTAGCACATCAGCTGGCTGATCATCCGAGTGGATCTCATAGGTTCCCGGTGCAAGCCAGCCTTCCGCATTACCTTCGGCTTCCGGCGGCAAACCTAACTGATCGGCATCATTGAGGGCAGCTTCGACATCTTCGGTTGTAAACTCTCCGATAGCGGATAACCGTTCGGCAATCTGCTGCTTGGTAAAGCCGGGTGGAACCGTTGCAGCATTCGATGTGCGATTGGATTCGTCGAGGAGAGCCGACAGCGCATCGACGGCACGCATCTGTTTCTTCATGGCGTAGGTGCCGGGCAAAATAGAGGCCGCGGCCTGGTTATCATTCCACGCCGATAGGAATGCTTCTTGCGTTTTCACCACGTCAGCGGCAACCAGATTTGATCCGATAACCGCTCCGGAATCTCCCGGATTAACGACAAACTCTACGGAGCCGGAGCCGGGACCTGGGTAATCGATTTCTTCCGGGGCTGACGTTGTTGAACGACTGATGGCGCCCCACGCTAGGTATACGCAAAAAGCGATGAGTGCGATCACGCTCATGAGAATCACTGCCGTGCGAATCTTAGCGTTTCGTCTCCGTCTGCGTACTCGTTTGCGTTCGGCCTCCAGTCGGCGGGAACGGGTGCCGGTGGTCAGCGGATCATTATGTAAAGTCCGTCGGCCAGGTTGAGTGGGCTGCTTCCCGGTGACCTGTGTCTCGAGGCGAGCATCGCGTCGAGGGTGATCTGTCTTTCGCGTCTGACGCGGTGATGGCGTGCTTGTAGAGGCAGACCTCATTGGGCTAGCGTCACTGCGAGCTGCCCGAGTCGCCGGCACCTCTGTGGGCTTTTTGCGCGGCACCTGTTGACCACCCGGCGACTGACGTCGGGCTTGCTCCGCGGCCAGAGCCTCTCGTTGTTGCCTGAGCTCGCGGCGCGTGGGGAAATTGGGACGCCGTCCGGAAACTTCCGGCTTGGGTGTGCCCTCGCGGTTATTGTCGGTCACTCGTCTCCAGCTCCTGCTACCGTTCCTTTGCGAATTGTTTCGCCGGGAAGTTTTCCAGTATTCTTTTCCAGCTCAAGTGCATGTTCTAAAATAATAGCCGCTGCCAGCTGGTCAACCTTGTCATGACGCGCACGATTATCGATTCCCATGGTGGCGAGATTCTGATGTGCCAAATTCGTGGTCAGTCTTTCATCGAGCAAACAGATACGTGGTCGGCTGACAATATTCCCCAATTCTTGCGCAAATCTGCGCGTAAATCGAGCGGATTGTCCCTCCGCCCCGCTTAAATGCCGCGGATAGCCGATGACCACCTCAATAGCAGCAACATCTTCGATAATGTCGGCAATTTGATCAAAATGGTCTCCGTACCGCGAATAGCTGACAGTGGCGCGCGGGAGAGCAATTGTTCCAGCAGCATCAGTTACCGCCACACCGATTCGCACCGAACCGACGTCAATCCCCACTCGCGCACCTCGCCTCACGGTTACAGAGCCTCAAGTGCTTGCCGAATATTATCAATCGCGGAGTCAACGGCAGTCGGATCCGACCCACCGCCTTGAGCTACGTCATCGCGGCCGCCACCGCCTCCCTTGAGAGCTTTCGCTCCGACCTTGACAAGAGCCCCGGCTTTTGCACCCAGTTCGCGCCCTCGTTCATTGGTGGCGACAATCAGCTGCGGACGATTTCCAACAATACCGATGAATGCAACCACCACCGGCTCAGATTCACCCAGTCGTCCGCGCACGTCGAGTACCAGCGCACGAAGAGCCTCCGTGGACGGTACCGAATCAATGACTGTCATGACGCTGGTGAACGCTCCACAGCGCTTCGCTTTAGCCGCTAGCGAGTCGGCTTGCGCAAGCAGTTGCATTTCGCCAAGTTTGGCCAGTTGCTTTTCCGCATCCTTCAGACGTTTCATCATCGTTTCGATACGACCGGGGAGCTCTTCTGCTTGGCCCCCCATCAGCGAAGTCAGTTGGGATACCAGAGCATGTTCTTTTGCCTGCAGAGCATATGCTCCATCGCCAACCAGAGCATCGATACGGCGTATTCCCGAGCCGATTGATGCTTCTCCCAGTAATGCGATACGGCCGATATGACCGGTGGTCGGTACGTGAGTACCGGCGCATAATTCGAGCGACCATCCGTCACCGATATCGACCACCCGCACCCGCTCGCCATATTTTTCGCCAAATAGCGCCATGGCTCCCATATCCTGCGCTTCTTCGAGGCTCATAACCGCATCGGTAATGGAAAGGTCTTCCGCCAGTCTTTGATTGACGCGTTCTTCGATACCGCTCATAATGTCAGCTGGTACTGGCGATGAATGACGAAAATCAAAACGCATTCGGGAAGGCGAATTTTCTGAACCGGCCTGGGTTGCATCCTTTCCGAGGAACTCGTGCAGTCCCTTATGAACCATATGGGTAGCGGTATGTGCTCGCGCTATGGCTAAACGGCGTTGACGATCAATTTCAGCGACGCAGGTTTCGTCAATCGCGATAGTGCCTTCGACCAGGCGTCCGCGATGCACCGATACACCTTGCACCGGTGCTTGTACGTCAAGTACGTCGACGATGCCGCCTCCGCTGGTACGAATGGTGCCGTGATCTGCCAGCTGACCACCCATTTCCGCATAGAAAGGGGTCACGTCAAGCACGACTTCCACGTCAGCGGGGGCCGTCACTGCGGGAACTGGTTCTCCGTCGTGCAGTATTCCCACGATATGTGAGGTCGATATCGCGTCGGTGTAGCCGATGAAACGAGATGAGCCGCCGAGTTTCTTTTGTATCTCGTGATAGTGGCGCGAATCCACGTGCCCGGCCTTTTTCGCCATCGCGTCGGCCCGCGCACGTTCTTTCTGTTCCGTCATCAATTCGCGGAAACGATTCTCGTCAACACCGACACCCTGCTCTTTAGCCATTTCCAGCGTCAGATCGATGGGGAACCCGTAGGTGTCGTGCAAGGAAAAAGCATCCTCGCCGGATAGTAGTGCAGGACCAGAGCCTTTTTTCGCTTTTTTCACCGCTGTATCGAGAATGGTGGTTCCAGCACTGAGAGTGCGTCGGAAGCTCTCTTCTTCAGCGTATGCGACCGACGAAATACGATCCCAGTTAGTTTCCAACTCCGGATAGGAAGCCTTCATAGCATCACGTGAGACCGGCATGAGTGTCGGCAAGGTCGCTTCATCCACTCCCAGCAGTCTCATCGATCGCACCGCTCGTCGTAACAATCGCCGCAGGACATATCCGCGCCCATCGTTACTGGGAACCACGCCATCACAAATGAGCATCATCGCAGAGCGCACATGGTCTCCAACAATGCGCATCCGTACGTCATCCTCGGGATCGCCGCCACTTTCATATCTGCGGCCAGAAATCTCTTCTGCCGCCGTAATTACCGGCCGCACCTCGTCGATCTCAAACATATTTGGCTTGTCCTGCAATATAAATGCTAGGCGCTCCAAACCGGCACCGGTGTCGATCGCTTTTTCATCAAGTTCACCCAGGAGCGGATAATCTTTACCGCTTCCTTCGCCACGCAAGTACTGGTCGAATACGAGATTCCATATTTCCAGATAGCGGTCGCCACCGGGATCAATCGACCCACCTTCTGCTTCCGGCCCATATGCGGGGCCGCGATCATAATGCCATTCGGCACAAGGCCCGGCCGGGCCGGGTTGGCCGGTATCCCAAAAGATTTCTTCTCGCGTCAGCGTGACGATATGTCGCGGGTCGATGCCGATTTTGCGGGTAAGGACATCGTATGATTCTTGGTCTTCTTCCCAAATCGTCACCCACATGCGGTCGCCATCGAGTCCGTAGTAGCCTTCCTCGACAGGGCCAGTTAACAACTCCCAAGCAAAGTCGATGGCACCTTCTTTAAAGTAATCTCCAAAGGAGAAATTGCCGTTCATTTGAAAAAAGGTACCGTGACGGGTGGTACGTCCTACGTTGTCGATGTCATTTGTGCGCAGGCACTTTTGCACCGAAGCGACGCGCGGCCACGGGGCTTTCTCAGTTCCCACAATGTACGGAATATAGGGAACCATTCCGGCAATCGTAAATAGGATCGAGGGATCGGGTGACACGAGCGGGACAGACGGGCGAATGACATGCCCGTTTTTCTCAAAGTACTCGGTCCAACGTCGGGCAATTTCGGCGGTACGCATGTGCTTTCACTCGCTTCTCTTCTTAGCAGCTCAGGCAGATACTCACTGTAGCCGATTTTGCTCAGCATTCGTGATTCGGATCGGCTCTTTGGTGTTGGGAACTGGATGTAACAACGCACCCCGGTAGGCTCGTCGAGAACCTTCGCCGGGGTGCAGTGTTACACCGGGCTATTAGCGTGAGTAGTATTCGACGACCATCTGGTCATCGCAGGTAACGGGAACTTCCGCACGCTCAGGACGACGAAGAAGAGTGGCACGCAGACGTTCGAGATCTACTTCCAGATAGGCCGGAACGGGAGGAAGCACATCTCGGTGCACTCCTGAAGCGGCGATTTCGAATGGGACAGTGGTCTGTGACTTCGGCTTAACCTGAATGGTCTGTCCTGGCTTCACACGGTAAGAGGGGCGGTCGACGATTTTGCCGTCCACCATGATGTGACGATGAACTACAAACTGACGGGCCTGCGCAATGGTCCGCGCAAATCCGGAGCGTAGAACCAGGGCGTCCAGGCGCATTTCCAGCAGTTCCACCAGATTCGAACCGGTTTTACCTTCGGTGCGAAGCGCTTCGAGAAAGGCGCGGTGCATCTGTGCTTCTCGGATGCCGTACTGCGCACGCAGACGCTGCTTTTCCTTCAGACGTACCGCGTAGTCAGACTCTTGACGGCGGCGCGCACGACCGTGTTCACCCGGTCCATAGGGGCGGTTTTCGAAGTAGCGAACTGCTTTGGGGGTCAAAGGAATGCCGAGTGCGCGAGATAGGCGCACCTGCCGGCGAGAACGATTAGCCATAATCAGCCTTCCTGTTTCTGAATTTACGAATCGTGCGTAGGACGCACGGGGTCACCTCTCGAGTGCATGCACTCACGGGCTAAGACCCCAGGTGTTGCCTTATGGAGCAACCACACGAGTTTAACGCATTTTCAGACGCGAGCGCACCTTAGATAGGCGAGACGTGACGCGTGCCTCATAACCGTTACTAGTCGGCTGGTAATACGTCACATCCGCCAGCTCATCCGGAAGATACTGTTGGGCAGCAATGCCGAAGGGTTCATCGTGAGCGTAGATATAACCATCACCATGCCCAAGATCGGCCGCTCCCGAATAGTGCCCGTCGCGCAGATGAGGTGGAACCGCCCCGGTGCGCCCCGCACGCAAATCACTGATTGCCCGATCAATGGCTCGATACGCCGCATTCGATTTCGGTGCAACGGTGACGGCAATAACCGCTTGCGACAAGATAATCCTGGCTTCCGGCATACCCACTAAAGCCACTGCTTGAGCGGCGGCAACTGCGGTGGGCAAAACCGTCGGGTCAGCGAGTCCGACATCCTCTGCGGCGCAGATCATAATGCGTCGCGCAATAAAGCGCGGATCCTCCCCCGCTTCGAGCATTCGAGCCAAATAATGGATGGCGGCGTCGACATCTGAACCACGCATCGATTTTATAAAAGCCGATGCCACATCGTAATGCTCATCTTCGCCATAGCGAACGAGTGCTACATCAGCGGCTTCTGCTACGGCGTCAACTGTGACGGTCCTACTACCCGATTCTCCAGCGGTGGCTGCGGCGGCTTCCAATAGCGTGAGGGAACGACGGGCATCCGCACCCGCCAGCCGAACGAGAGCATCAATGGCTTCGTTTTCAATCTCAATTTGCCCGTCAAAACCGCGAGGATCCGCTACCGCCCGTGTTATTAACTCACGGATACTATCATCAGTGAGCGGATTTAATGTCAGTAAAATTGAGCGGGAAAGAAGTGGCGCAACCACCGAAAACGACGGGTTTTCCGTGGTAGCCGCGATAAGTGTGACAAAACGATTTTCTACGGCTGGAAGTAGCGCATCTTGTTGAGCGCGCGAAAATCGATGCACCTCATCGATAAAGAGGACGGTCTCCGCACCGCTTGTCGCCAATCGGCGCTTGGCGCCAGCAATGACGGCACGCACATCCTTCACACCGGCTGACACCGCCGACAGTTCTTCAAAGTGGCGTCCTGATGAGCGAGCCACCAAATACGCCAACGTGGTCTTACCGACCCCGGGCGGCCCCCAGAGGATAATGGAGGAAACTGACCGTGATGAATCTTGCGGTTCCAACAACCGACGCAGTGGCGAGCCAGCTTGAAGTAGATGTTCCTGTCCCGCCACCTCTGCTATAGATGTCGGACGCATCCGAACCGCTAGCGGAGCACGCTCGTTATAAACCGGCACCCCAGCGGAGTCCGTCGATGCAGCTTCAAAAATATCCATCTCGCTACTCGAAACTACCGGTGCTTAAAATAGTTCGGTTGATCCTGCGCCCTCCCGCACAACCTGCGGGTATCCCTCCGTAAAATCAACCACAGTTGTGGCGCCTGCATTACCGACCGGGCCTGCGATCACGAGATCGACCTCATGTCCAATGGCTTCGTTCACGGCCTGTCCATCCCACATTGCTTCGCTTTCGCCAGGCAAAATCAGCGTTGAGCACATAAGGGGTTCACCTAGCTCTGCAACTATTGCCTGGGTAATGGTGTGCTCGGGGATACGGACACCAACAGTTTGCTTTTTCTTGTTGAGTGTTCTGCGCGGGATTTCTTTGGTGCCTCGCAGAATAAAGGTATATGGCCCAGGAGTCAATGCTTTAATAGTTCGGAAGGCCTTATTATCGACAATAACCAAATTACCTAACTGGCTAAAATTGTGGCACAAAAATGAAAAATTATGCTTTTCATCGAGGTCGCGGATACGCCTAATGGTTTCCATCCCCTCTTTATTTCCCATCGATGTGCAAATTGCGTAACCAGAATCGGTCGGCATCGCGATGACTCCACCATCGCGGAGCAACTCAACCGTACGGTTAACAAAGCGGACTTGTGGATTCACGGGGTGCATTTCAAGATAGGTCATAATCTCATGGTAACAATCTGACCAACGGTTTCCATTGAAGTGGAGGCCTCAACCTCCCGGCGATAAGCACCCGCCCATCCGAGATGTCACAATAGCGCTATGGATATTGTGTCAGCACTCGGGCTTTCTTCCGCTTCGGGCCTTAACGCCTATATTCCCATGCTCATTCTCGGACTGCTCGATAGATTCACGACTATCGTGTCGTTACCTGCCGGCTGGGAATGGCTGTCAAACAGCTGGATGCTGGCCATTGTGACGGTGCTGTTAATTATTGAAATCGTCGCCGATAAAGTCCCTGCGCTCGACTCCTTCAACGACATCATTCAAACCGTAGTTCGCCCCGCCTCCGGGGGGATTGTCTTTTCCTCCGGTCTTTCTGGAGAGCCGAGCCTGGTCTCCGGTACGGATTCAGAGTTTGCCTGGCAGCCGTTCCTGGTTGGAGTAGTGATTGCGCTGGTCATTCACCTTCTCAAATCACTATCGAGACCGGTCGCCAATGTAGCAACTGCCGGCGTGGCAGCTCCGGTTATTTCTGCCGGAGAAGACGCCACCTCACTGGCACTATCTCTCGTGGCGGTGTTTATTCCGGTGCTCGTTATCCTCATCCTCATCGGCATGTTCGCTACCATCGGCTATGTGTTCTACCGCGCCAGAACCCTACAACTCACTCGCGTCCACGGCCCGGATCTTACCGATAGCTCACCATAGACTTTCCAGCCGACGCACCCGGCGAAATGGTGCCGCATCCCATGTTCACACGAGACGCGGCACCACTATTTAGGAATCGGAATCTTCGGATTCTTCGTCTTCTTCGTCCGGGTCGTAGTCGACGCCGGCTTCGGCCCGTTGCTCCGGTGTAATCGGGGCCGGTGCCTGCGTGAGCGGGTCAAAACCGCCACCTGACTTAGGGAAGGCAATGACGTCGCGAATCGACTCCGCTTGAGAAAGAAGGGCGACAATACGATCCCACCCGAAAGCGATGCCTCCGTGCGGAGGGGCGCCAAATTTGAATGCATCGAGGAGGAAACCGAATTTCTCCTGCGCCTCTTCTTCACCGATTCCCATAACCGAGAACACGCGCTCTTGGACATCGCGGCGATGGATACGAATCGACCCGCCACCGATTTCGTTACCATTGCACACAATATCGTAAGCGTAGGCGAGCGCGTTGCCTGGATCGTCCTCAAAATTGTCAATCCAATCCGGATTTGGCGAGGTGAAAGCATGGTGCACTGCGGTCCAATTTGAATGGCCGAGATCTACATCGTCGTCCTGCCCCGCCGGTTTGAATAAGGGGGCGTCGACAACCCATACAAAAGACCAGGCGTCTTCATCAATCAGTCCGACACGACGCCCAACTTCGAGTCGAGCCGCTCCCAGGAGGGCGCGTGCCTCATCAGCAGTTCCAGCGCCGAAGAAAATACAGTCGCCGGGTTGCGCACCCACAGCTTCAGCCAAGCCTTCGCGTTCTGACGCGGAGATATTCTTCGCCACCGGGCCGCCTAGCGTGCCATCTTCTGCAATGGTCACATACGCAAGTCCCTTGGCGCCGCGCGAACGTGCCCAGTCCTGCCATTTGTCGAATGTGCGGCGCGGCTGGGAACCTCCACCGGGCATAACAATTGCACCGACGTATGGATTTTGGAATACGCGGAACGGGGTGTCCTTGAAATACTCGGTCAGATCGACAATTTCTAGGCCAAAGCGTAAATCGGGTTTGTCGGTTCCATACTTTTCCATCGCCTCCGCATAGCTCATACGATCAATGGGAGTATTCAGGTCGTAGCCCACGGTCTTCCACACTGCTCGGAGCACGTCCTCGGCCACAGCGATGACATCATCCTGATCGACAAAAGACATTTCAATGTCCAGCTGAGTGAACTCCGGTTGACGATCCGCGCGGAAGTCCTCATCACGATAGCAACGAGCAATCTGGTAGTAGCGTTCCATGCCTCCCACCATGAGGAGTTGCTTAAACAGTTGCGGCGACTGCGGAAGAGCATACCAAGACCCTGGTGACAGGCGCGCGGGCACCAGGAAATCGCGTGCGCCCTCAGGTGTCGAACGGGTCAGAGTCGGAGTTTCTATTTCGACGAAACGATGCTTATCGAGTACCGACCGAGCTGCTCGATTGACCTCCGAACGCAGTCGCATAGCCTGCTGTGCTGGAGAACGCCGCAAATCAAGATAGCGATACTTCAAACGGGTTTCTTCCCCAACTTTTCCGGAATCCTCCGCGTGATCCGACACTTGGAAGGGTAGCGGCGCGCAGGTATTGAGGATCGAAATGTCATCGCCGAGTACTTCAATTTCCCCGGTCGATAAGTTGGGATTCTCATTACCTTCGGGACGACGGGAAATCTCGCCGGTTACTTGCAGGACGAACTCGGATCGAAGCAGATGCGCGACATCTTCATCTCGGACTACGACCTGACCTATCCCGGTTGAATCACGCAGATCCACGAATACAACTCCTCCGTGGTCGCGACGACGATCGACCCAGCCGGCAATCGTCACCTGGTGGCCGATGAGGTCGGCATTCAAAGATCCAATATCGTGGGTACGCAACATGGGCGTTCCTTTCTGTAGACGACACCGCTGAACGGGCGGGCGCAGTCACTATCCTAAACCTACAAATCGACGAGACTCCAAGTAGACGTTGGAGAAGACGGCGGTATTGTGAATACATGACTGGTAATAGGAGCGTGCCTGGCATGCGCGCCAACGAGCAGCTTCTGATGTTCGGCTCGGTTGCATTGATTGCTTGTTTCGCATTTGAGGCACTCGCCACAACCAATACGATGCCTCACGTAATCTCCGATCTCGGATCCGAACAGTGGTATTCACTGGCGGCGGGTGTCGTTCTTGCCGGGCAAGTAATTTCGACCGTCATTGCAGGAGCCGTCTGCGATGCCAAGGGCGTCAAACTCCCGTTGAGTGGCGGAATCTTCCTCTTCACTTTCGGTGCTCTGGCGGCGGGTCTGGCTCCATCACTGGCGTTTTTCATTACCGGACGGGCTATTCAGGGATTGGGAGGCGGTCTAGTTTTCGTTTCACTCTACGTTCTAGTTGGCGCTCTGGTAGCCCCCAACCGCCGCCCTCTGTTTTTCGCGGCTTTTTCATACGCGTGGGTGGTCCCTTCGATGATCGGGCCGGCCCTTGCCGGCTACATTGTCGACGTGTGGCACTGGCGGCCGGTGTTCTATCTCATTACCCCGGTGACTCTGCTAGCACTCATTCCGCTGGCGCCTATACTGCGTAGACTCGAGCAACACGACAGCCGGGCGCTCGAGATTCCGCATCTGTTTTCCGGAATGCTCGCCGCCGGCGGGCTAATTGCTCTGCAATTAGCCGGCGGTTTCACCGGAGTCATGATGTGGATGGTATTTGTTCTCGGTACCGGATTGCTCGCGTACGCGCTCCCCCGCTTATTTCCTACGGGAACCTTCCGAGCCCGCCGTGGCGTCCCCTCCCTCGTGGTCACGCGTTTTCTCCTCATGGGGGCACTGGTGGGAGCCGAGTTCTTTCTTCCTCTCGTTCTCGATCGGGTACACGACTGGTCTGCTTCAACAACCGGATGGGCTATCGCATTGGGATCAATCACCTGGACTATCGGGTCGTGGGTGCAAACTAAGATCACCAATCCAAGTCGACGGCGCCAGCTACCGATGATGGGAGCAACCAGCGTGGCGGCGGGAGCTATTATTGCCTGTTTGCTACCCGTATCTGGATTGTCTCCGCTCATAGGCCTGAGCGGATGGGCTCTGATCGGATTAGGTCTGGGCCTGACGATTGCTACCACTTCCGATCTTGCTCTGGGTCTTACCGAGCGGGCCTGTCACGGAAAAGTCTCCGCCTACCTACAACTCGCCGATTCAACCGGTCCGGCATTAACCATGGGTGTTATCTCGATTACCGCCTCAACGTGGATCAACTACGGTGGACAGGCATTCCCTTATGCTCCGGCTTCTGCCATCACACTAATTGTTGCGGTAGGCGGTCTACTCGCTTCACTGCGCAACCGCACTGCGCAAAGAACGTAATCAAGTTCACCAGGTTTCAATGGCACTGTTGAAGCTCACTGACGGTAGGGTTGAGGTCGTTGCGAACCTCCAGGGTGTGCGAGAAGCCGACAGTAAGTCATCGGCGTGTGTGTCGGGGGAACGCCTGCTCTGATGTCCCAGCCGCGAATGGATGAAAATGTCTCCTGTGAGTGTCGACGACCTGCATTTGCCTGCCGGCATCCTCGATGCGATTACTGAGTTGGGCTTTGCCACCCCGACTCCAATTCAAGCCGGAGCCATTGGCCCGCTCCTACAGGGCCGCGACATTATCGGCGTCGCTCAAACTGGTACCGGTAAGACTGCTGCCTTTGGCCTCCCTCTCATTGCGCATATTGATACTGAAAGCTACGAGGTTCAAGCTCTCGTGCTCGCCCCCACTCGTGAGCTCGCTATCCAAAGTGCTGACGCGATTTGCGCTTTTGCCTCCCACTACCCCTCCATCCGCGTCGCAACCGTATACGGCGGCGCCGCCTATGGCCCACAGCTACGAGCCCTTAAAGAAGGGGCGCAAATAGTCGTGGGCACCCCGGGTCGAATCATCGACCTGATTGAAAAGGGCGCCCTGAAGCTATCGACTTTGCGCATGCTAGTACTCGACGAAGCCGATGAAATGCTACGCATGGGATTCGCAGAAGATGTCGAAACCATTGCCAGTCAGTCACCTGAGCCGGGCGAACGCATCACCGCGTTGTTCTCGGCCACCATGCCGCAGGCCATCGAAAAAGTCGCCCAAGCGCATCTCATTGATCCGGTTGATATTTCCGTTGCTCCACAGGCTTCCACGGTCGACAATATTGACCAAACTTATGCTGTCGTTCCCTTCAAACACAAACTGGGAGCCCTCTCGCGCGTACTTTGGACCCGAGAGGAAGATGCCGCCATCGTATTTGTACGAACCCGCGCCGATGCGGAAGAAGTGTCTGCTGATCTCACGCGCCGCGGCTTCAAAGCTTCCGGCATTTCCGGAGACGTGTCACAAGCAGAGCGCGAACGAATCGTATCGCGCTTACGCGACGGTTCTCTCGATGTTCTGGTCGCCACCGATGTGGCTGCTCGCGGCCTAGATGTTGAGCGAATCGGCCTCGTTATTAATTTTGATGTTCCACGCGAAGCGGAGGCGTATGTGCATCGCATTGGGCGCACTGGAAGGGCCGGTCGCAATGGGCGCGCACTGACTTTCTTTACACCGCGTGAAAAAGGACGTTTGCGAGCCATCGAACGGCTGATTGACATGTCGCTCGCCGAGGTGGATATTCCATCGCCGAGAGAAGTATCCGAGTTCAAAGCTCAGCGTCTGTTGGATGCCCTACCACAGCGCATCGACAGTGGCCGTCTCGACCTTTATTACGATCTGCTTGACCAGATGATCACTACCGCAGGCGTCCCACTAGAACAGATAGCGGCTGCGCTATTAGCGCAGGCAGTCGGCGATGAGGGGCCTTCACAGGCCGATATCAGAGGTTCTGGCCGTATCCGTAGAGAAGAAAATGTGGCTGAGGACGGCTCATTTATCTCCGCTTCATTCGAAGAGGGGCGCGACAAACGAGGCCGCAAATCGCGTAATCGGGCGGGTACACGTCCGCAAACTTCTGGATTCTCACATCGCTACCGCATTGAAGTGGGGCGTCGAGACGGTGTCAACCCGGGAGCAATTGTGGGGGCCATTACCGGTGAGGGCGGCGTAACCGGATCCGATCTCGGAAAAATCGATATCTTCCCAAGTTTTTCACTAGTGGAGCTGAGTGGAGAACTCTCCGAGCACGCTGCGGGACGTATCGGTCGCGCGACCATTGCGGGCCGTCGCTTGCGTATTCGTGAAGACACCGGCCCCACCCGGCCACGTCGAGAACGCCGCTCCCGCCGCTTTTAACTGCGTTGACGCGCGTTATCGAGCATTTCAACGATTTGACGTTGGCGGGTATCTTCCGCTTTCAACGGAGACCATAGGCGCTGGAAAACGACCTCGGAAATCGACTCCTCTAGTGAAGCTGTTGCTCGCTGTGCGATACGTCGGCCCCGTAGTCGCACGAGGGCGTAGCTGACAATAGACACCAGTATTGTCCAAGCTAGGCCCGCAAGCACCAGCCACGTCGGGATTGGCAGGGCTCGAAACATCGGTGGATCAACAGTAATGAGGAAAAATTCTCGAGCCACATATAATCCGCCCAACCATAGGCCGCCTACAATAGCGGCCAGCCAACCCAGCCATTGCAGAGTATTCGATAATCGCCACCAGGCAGATTTTTTCACTCCAACCCCCAGATCGGTTCGCGAAACCGCTCGATTCAGTCGATCAGGCACCTGCCGCAAAGCCTCTTTGGAAACTTCTCGCAGAGCCTTCTTCCAGGCCCGTGGGCGTCCAGCGCCGGCAGATTCAGAGACCTGTCGGACTGCGGAGTTCAGGGAGGTAATTGAGGCGGGACTAGCCTCGTAGCTGTGGACGCTTTCACTCGAAGTCTGCCCCAGGTGCAAGCGTCGAAGCGGATCCGATTTCAGCATCCTGAGTTTACGGGTTGGTAACCATCCTACGGCTTTGGCACCGCGGTGAATATAGGCGCTACGAACCGCCGCGCGAATAGCAGGCACCCCGGCTGCGTCACTGGCTGCTGCCACCAGTTGAGCCATGATCGCTTTCTGCGAAAGCCGGGGAAGAGAAATACTATCGCCTGCGGGAGTGAGAGATTGCCTAATTCTCTCAAGAGCGACCCCAACATCGGCCTTCAATCGTTCTGCTTCACGCAACTGTATACGCGCCACTTCGGAGATTTCGTCGCGCAGTATATCCAAACCTTCACCCGTTACTGCGGAGGTGGCGACTAGCCGGGGATCGTGTAGTCCATCTTCTTCTACCAGACGCCGCAGATCGTTCATAACGAGTTCGCGCTCAGCCATCTGCAAACGGTCCACCTGCGATAGGACCACGATCGTTACTTTCGAATGATGCGCTAGCGGACGTATGAATTGGGAGTGCAGGACATCGTCGGCATATTTCTGCGGGTCGACTACCCATACCAGAACATCTACTCGTTCTGCGAGCTGATCCACCGCCAGTCGATTATTCCGATCGACAGAATCGATATCGGGCAAATCGACGATAGTGACGTTATTAGGCAACACGTGGTCGCGAGGAATCACCACCCGGTTTTGAATCTCCAACCAGTCAAGAAGTTCGGTTGCTTCGCTTCCGGAAGGGATCGCCGCTAGCGGCGATGTGGTGGTCGGCCGACGCAGTCCCACCTGTGCGATATCAGATTGGAGAAGGCTATTGAATAAACTCGATTTTCCCGAACCTGTTGCCCCAATCAATGCCACCACAGCGATATCCGGATTCAACGCTAAACGCTCATCGGCCACCTCGAGTATGCGATTAACTTCAGCATAGGTGTCGGCAGGTAAATCGGAGGCGACAAGTTGACAGAGGGTGCGCAATCGATTGACACGCTCGTCGATGGGTGCGTCCGACAGTCGGTTGAATAATCTCACGAGTCTTCCTTCTCCCATCCCGATTCTTCCCAGGCGCGACGCGCGAGCATGATAGCCCGTTTAAGCTCTTCGCCGTCACTGAGTTCGGGAACCGCGCGTGCCAGGGTACCAAGGGTATCGGTGAGTGCGTCTTTACACCGTTCGAGAAGCATGTCATGAGCCTGCTTCGTCATTCGAGCAACCGCTTGGTCACCAAACACAGATTCGAGCAGGCGTTGTGCAACGACGGAAGTCGCGCCCGCTACGCCAACTTCCGCTCCCGTCAAACCTCCGGTGGAGGCGAATATAACGATCATGAGGGCAACACCAAGGAGATTCACACCGATGGCAAGTATTCGTGCCGTGGTTTTCCTCGAACTGCCCTCCGTTCGCACCATTTCAAGTAAATCCCGTTGCCACTGGCGAGTAACGGTTTCAGCATGCTCACGATAGGTGGCAGGCGGGGTTTCGGCGACGGTAGTTTCAATCTCACGCATGGCGTTATTTTGATGCCACGATGACCTCACGCGCTCTTCGGTGGTTGCCAACTGCTCTGCTAATAGTGCCGCCAATCCTTCCTGAATCGCATTTTCTACCGGAGCTGCGCGATTTGGTTTTCCGGTCAAAAAGCCGGTCACTCGAGCCTTAATCCAGGAGATTCCCTCATCGATCTTCCGCGATAGCTCCGCCGTACCGATCACCTCTTGCCAGCGGTTGAGGACTTCACCTCTCAGGAGTGTTCCGTTCTGGGTAAGATCTTCTATCCGACGGAGTGCGCCCTCGATTTGGGTATCGATAACGGCTGCCGCGTCAATGGCGACATACTGTTGCGCTTGCAGGGCTAGCAAAACCTCTTCACTCGCGTCGAGAACGGTGGTAACAGTACCGCGTAGCGTGCGTTTGGCGGTTTTGGCACGTGCCTGGGCGGTATCCGACAGCGATACCAGCCAGTTGCTCAGGGGACTAAGCACATTCGCTGGTAGTATCCCGTCATTAAGGTGGCCTTCTTCTATGGCAATTAAAGGTGCCCTACCTAAATCAGCTTGCGCGAGCATCCGCGACAGATCGGGGCGGATTTCATTAATGGCTCCCGGCGGAACCCTATTGAGGACAACTGCCACAGAAATATTACGGCTAGCAGCATCGGATAACATCGCCCACGGCACAGCGTCAGCATAGCGCGCGGCAGTTGTCACGAATACCCACAAATCTGCCGCATCGAGAAGCTGCCGGGCTAGCACACGGTTGTCGGCAACGACAGAATCCAGATCGGGAGCATCGAGAATAGCGATTCCCGGGGGAATCGTGTTATTCACTCGCAATTCGAGCTCTCGGGTAGATAGCTTCGTTGGTTCACTGGGAGGCGCTTGCGGATCGACTCTTACCCGAGCTAGGCTCGGCAAAATCCGCGTATCTTCGTACCAGCGCGCATCCTCTTCGCGGTGTATAAGCAGAGGTCGCCGCGTGGTTGGTCGCCTGGCTGATGAGGCCGACAGCTGTTGTCCGACCAACGAATTCACAATTGTTGATTTCCCAGCTCCTGTCGAACCGCCGACAACACATAGCAACGGGGCATCAAGATGCGATAAACGAGGAAGAACATGGTCATCTAATCGGCGAATAGTGCGCGCGCGATTTTCTCGGGCATCGTCTACTCCCCCGATGTCGAGAGGAAGTTCAACGTCACTGAGTTCGTCGCGAAGATGGGTTAAAGACGCTTGTTCTTCCACATCTACCCTACCCTTGCCATTCAACCGTCGGCATCAGATCATCTTCCGCTGGCTGCCATTGATCGGCCTCAGCAGTGATCTGTTCTCCAGATCGAATATCTTTAACCGTTGACTGACCTTGGTCATCGATAAACCAGACGAATGGGATTCCCCGCCTATCGGCATAGCGGATTTGTTTTCCGAATTTCGCACTGGAGGGCGATACCTCCGTAGGGATACCGCGAGAACGCAACTGATCGGCTATTGCATTCGATGTCGGTCTAGTCTGTTCCGAATTCACCGCTACCAATACACAGGTTGGCACTGATCGCGAGGCCTGCACTAATCCGTTGGACAAAATTCGTGACACCAGTCGAGTAACACCGATTGAAAGTCCCACGCCAGGATAGGAGCGTCTGCCATCACTGGCGAGCGAATCGTAACGGCCTCCCGAACATATTGATCCGAGATCTTCGTGGCCCTCCAGGAAGGTTTCATAAACCATCCCGGTGTAGTAGTCCAATCCGCGTGTAATTTTCAGGTCTGCTACCACCTGTCCGGGGGCTCGCCTGTCAGTTTCTTCCAGCAGATGCTCGAGTTCTTCTAATCCTTCAGCCAGCTGTGGATCTTCTACTCCAAGCTTGCGAACACTTTCTGATATGTTCTCGGTACCTCGAATCTGGGCAAGTTCCAACAGGCTATGTGCATGGTCAGCACTAATGCCATGTTCACGCATTTCCTCAACCACCGCTTGCTGACCGATCTTGTCCAACTTATCGATTGCGCGGAGGGCATCTTCGACGTGCTCAATTCCGATACCGCGGCAAAAGCCCTGCACGATTTTTCGATTGTTGACCATCACCGTGACCGGAGGGATCGGTAGTGCGTTGAGCGCTTCAATCATGATGAGCGGCAAATCAATTTCATGGTGTAACGCCAAGTTTTCCATACCGACAATGTCGATATCTGCCTGCGTGAATTCGCGGAAACGACCGTCTTGTGGGCGTTCGCCCCGCCACACTTTTTGGATTTGATAGCGACGAAATGGGAACGCCAACTGACCGGCGTTTTCTAATACGTAGCGAGCAAAAGGAACCGTCAAATCAAAATGGAGACCCAGGTCTGCATCCCTTGCCTCTTGCGACTGCTGCTGCAGACGAGAAATGACATAAACCTCTTTGGAAGTCTCACCTTTGCGCATCAGTTCGGACAGTGGTTCGACAGCGCGGGTTTCCAGTGAAGCAAAACCGTGCAACTCAAAGGTCCGTCGTAGCTGATCGAGGATGGATTGCTCAATAATACGGCCAGCGGGCGACCATTCTGGGAAGCCTGACAGCGAAGTTTTTTTAGCCATGGGGTTATTTTCTCAAATTCTTTAGCAAAAGGGCCTGATGATAATTATCCGATTCGCTTTGCGCGAATGACGTAGGGGTTGGTTTCGATTTCCTGCTCCCACACTGTGGTTGGTCCGTGACCGGGGAACATCCAGGTCTGCGGATTGATGGCGTTGGTTAAAGTCCGCAAAGTGTGACGCATCTGGGTTTCATCGCCACCGGCCAGATCAGTTCGCCCAACGGAGCCAGCAAAAACCACATCACCGGTGAAAGCAACAGGTTGGGCTGAGATAAATGGTTGTCCAGAGTAGCCGCCGATGTCACAGTTTGTTTCCACCGCTTCGCCAGCTGGAACTTCGGTCAGAAAAATAACCGACCCCTCAGTATGACCCGGAGCTGGAACCATCAGGATAGGAAGTCCATCGGCATAGGTACGTGTTGACGACAATAATTCCTGCACTACCTGTGGTTTTTCCCAGTGCGCTACCCGCGCAAATGTGGGTGGCAAATACTGCATGGGATCATCGAGACGATAGATATCAGGTTTGGCTACGTGTACCGGAACGCCGAAGGAGGCCGCATCCCAAACATGATCCGCATGCCCATGCGTCAGTAAAACTGCTGTAGCGGTCAGACCGGTTTCTTGCAGGTATGACTCTATCCGTTGGTGAGTTTTGACTCCGGGATCAATAATAATCGCCTCATCTGCATCCGCGGCGGATACAACATAGGCGTTTTCATCAAGAAAAGGGGATGTAATTCTCTGAATCCTCATAAGAGTAGCCTATCGCGGATGCTGCCATCCTGTTTTATCGCCGGTTGAGGTGATATGGATGCGTCTGATATCCCTTTAAGCCTCACGTTATCGATAATCTCAGCTCCAAATGTGCGCAATCCCACGAGAGCAACGTAAGATAAGCAGTGGTGGCACAGTTAATATCAGCCACCGGAATGTTATGTCGTACGGTCAGGCAAAAGCCAACCCCGTCCCGTTAGGAATACCGTGAGTGATCAAACAGATGACATCGAAGTAACTGACTCAACGCAGCCGACAGAGAAAACCGGCGAAGAATCGGTCACCCCAGCCGTCGTCATTCGAGCGACCACAACGGAGAATCCCGAAGCGTATGGCCGGGTGGATGAAGACGGCAACGTATGGGTAAAAGAAAATGACACCGAGCGGCAAGTGGGCTCCTATCCTGATGGTGTGCCGGAAAACCCGCTGGCGCTCTATACCCGCCGATTCTTTGACCTGGAAGCAACCATTAACCTTTTCGAACAGCGTCTTCCATCGCTTTCTGCCCGTGATATCGAGCAGACTCTCAAAACCATTGATGAAGCCGTCAAAGAGCCTGCTGTAGTGGGAGATCTCGATGGTTTACGAGCGCGGGTGCGCGACTTGCATGAGCGCGCTGAGGCTCGCAAAGAGGAAGCGCGTCTTGAACGACAGGCAGCTAAGGAGGCCGCCCTCCAAGACCGTACAGCTGTCGTGGAAGAAGCCGAATCCATTGCTAATCAGGATCCGGAGCGCACCCAGTGGAAGCATTCGGGACAGCGACTACGTGATCTATTAGAAGACTGGAAGCAGTTGCAGCGTCGTGGTCCCCGTTTGGATCGAGGCGACGAGGACGCCCTCTGGAAGCGATTCAGTTCAGCACGAACCAAGTTTGACCGTCATCGCCGCCAATTCTTTTCGGCACTGGATGCCCGCCAAAGTGAAGTGAAGCGGGTCAAAGAGCAGTTAATTGCGGAAGCCGAAGCCATGCAAAATTCCACTGATTGGGGTCGTACCTCGGCCGCATATCGAGACTTGATGGACCGGTGGAAGCAAGCCGGGCGCGCGTCCAAGAAAGATGATGACGCACTGTGGGCTCGGTTCCGTGCAGCGCAACAGGTTTTCTTTGATGCCCGACGCGAAAATAGTGAGCTCATCGACTCTGAGTATCGCGAAAACCTTAAGGTGAAGGAAGGACTGCTGGAACAGGCCGAAGCTCTGCTCCCTATTGACAACTTAGACGCCACCATTAAGAAGTTACGCGATATTCAAGATCGGTGGGATGCCGCTGGTAGGGTTCCCCGGGCAGATATCGCACGGGTTGAAGGCCGCATGCGGGCGGTAGAAAAGGCCGTGCGAGATGCCGAGCAGGAGCATTGGCGCAAATCTGATCCCGAAACCAAGGCCCGTGCCGAAGGGATGCTGGGACAACTTGAAGAGTCGATAGCGCAACTCAAGCAGGAAATCGCACAGGCCGAGGCAAATGGTGATGAAAGTCAACTAGCCTCGCTCAAGGATGCGCTCGCCACCAAGCAGTCGTGGTATGACCAGATCTTAGGATCGGTGGAATAATGGACTGCCCATCGATGGAGGTCCACATCGATGGGTATCCACAGATTGGTGTCAATCGTTTCGCAACCGGGTAGCGATTGCGAAACGATCTGGGAATGACAACCTTTCCCCTCACCCACGCATATCTAGCGAAAGATCAACTGGAGCTACTCTCCCCTGCCACTCGCTCCGTGTTCAAAGGTCTGGAGGCCGAGAAACTCACTGTACGGATCGGCCCTGTTACCGTTGCACGCGATCTACTTTCCTCGGCCTCTAACCGGTGTGGGATTTTCCAAGCATTTGTAGACCCCGACTCCATTTTGAGCCATACTACGGCAGCTTGGATCCACTGGGGTGTCGGCGTTCCTTTTCCGCTTACCATCTGCGGCCCTCGAAGACACCGATCTGACGATCTGATTCATCATGTCGACAAACGCGCCTTAACGCATATTGATCGGTCACTCCCCCTGCCCGTGATAACACCTGCCTTGACGCTCGTCCAGCTATTTGAAGCCGGCCTACTTGCCGATGACAATGACGGAAACAGGCGTACGTTTAAGCTTTACGCATATGCTGCCGTCCGGGATGGCCCCACGGAGATTATCACCACATCACGAATGCAAGTTGATTGCGAATCGTCTGTCTTGTCGGCTTCTTCTCCCGATGTTATTCATCGCGATGCGGATGTGATTGAGGTAGTGCGCGGGCTACCGTGAGACGCCAGATTACCGGTTTTGAGCATTGCTACCGGGCTGCTTTTAGGTTTTTACCTGGCTGCCGCGTACGCGGTTAGCTTCAAATACTCCGTCGACTCGTCGTAATGCGGCGAGGGTCGCGTTCAGATGCGAGGCTTCCGCCATCTCGACGGTGAAGCGCACGGTCGCAATTCGATCGCGGGAGGTAGACATATTTCCAGATAAAATATTCACTCGATAATCTGACAAGATTGAAGATAACTCCCCCAGCAGACCGGCACGATCCAGTGCCTTAATAACAATCTGCACGAGGAAATTCGTCTGCGTTGTGGTATCCCATCCCACTTTAATGAATCGTTCGGGATGGTTACGTCGCAGAGCTTGAGCATTGACGCAATCTGGTGAATGCACGGAAACGCCTTGTCCGCGGGTAATAAACCCAACAATTGCGTCCCCCGGTACGGGCGTACAACACTTCGCGATCTTTATCCACACGTCATTTGCACTCATTCCCTCAACCACGACTCCACTGCCGGTAGAGGAGGCGGTTCGTGTTGAGGATCCGGGAGTGACACCTTCAGATAAGGTTTCTTCTGTTCCCGAATCTCCGCCGAGAGCATCGATGAGTTTTTGGACGACATTTTGCGCCGAAATCTGATTGGATCCAACTGCCGCATAAAGTGCCGATATATCCGTATACCCCATCGCCGAAGCGATAGATCGCAGCGATTCATGACTCATGAGTCGCTGTAGCGGCACATCCTGCTTGCGCATCGCTTGCGCAATATGTTCCTTACCGATTTCAGCCGCCTCTTCACGACGTTCCTTCGAAAACCACGATCTGATTTTCGATCGAGCGCGTGAGGAAGCTACGAACTTCAACCAGTCTCGACTGGGGCCTGCCTTATCAGATTTTGAAGTGAAAACCTCAACGATGTCTCCACTTTCCAGATGCGTCTCCAGACTGACAAGCTTTCCGTTAACGCGTGCACCAATGGTTCGATGTCCAACTTCGGTATGCACGGCATAAGCGAAATCAACCGGGGTTGATTCGGCCGGAAGCACCTGAATCTCCCCTTTGGGGGTAAATACGTAGACTTCATCACCGGCAATTTCGTAGCGAAGCGAATCAAGGAACTCTTCGGGGTCCCCCGTTTCGCGTTCCATCTGGATGAGGCCGCGCAACCAGTTCATCTGCTCCTGAGCATTCATCCGATCACCGTCACCGGTTGTCGCATTGGGATTTTGCTTATATTTCCAATGCGCAGCCACACCGTACTCGGCTCGTTCATGCATTTCAAAAGTTCGAATTTGGATTTCTACCGGGCGTCCTTCAGGGCCGACCACCGTCGTGTGGAGGGACTGATAAAGATTGAACTTCGGCGTTGCAATATAGTCTTTGAAACGTCCGGGAATGGGATTCCAACGCGAGTGAATCGCTCCGATAACGGCATAGCAATCGCGGACTGAATCAACGAGGATTCTCACTCCCACAAGATCATATATATCGTCAAAAGCTTTGCCTCGTACGATCATCTTCTGATAAATCGAATAGTGATTTTTTGGCCGCCCAGAAACTGTCCCGCGGACTTCGTTATCTCGTAAATCCTCCTCGATCAAAAGAATAACGCGCCGAAGATACTCTTCTCGTTCGGGAGCCCGTTCACTGACGAGCCGATCAATTTCCTCGAAAATCTCGGGATACAAAGTGATAAAGGAGCGTTCCTCGAGTTCCCATTTGATCGTATTCATACCCAGGCGATGGGCTAGCGGGGCATAGATTTCAAGGGTTTCTCGAGCTTTGCGCTTAGCTGAGTCTCTTTCCACATACTGCCAGGTCCGGGCGTTATGTAATCGATCACCCAGTTTAATCAGCAAAGTACGGATGTCCTTGGACATTGCGACGATCATTTTCCGCAGGGTCTCCGACTGGGCGGCTGCGCCGTACTTGACTTTGTCAAGTTTGGTCACCCCGTCGACAAGTAAGGCGATTTGCGGTCCAAAATCGCGGGTTAGTTCTTCCAGCGTGTAGTCGGTATCTTCAACGGTGTCATGCAGTAAAGCAGCCACTAATGTGGGAGGCGTCATGCCAATTTCAGCGAGGATAGTGGCAACAGCAACCGGGTGGGTAATATACGGCTCCCCAGACTTGCGATATTGTCCCTGATGGCAGCGTTTCGCCGTTTCGTAGGCGCGTTCGATGACGTCCACATCGGCTTTCGGATGGTTTGCTCGAACCGCACGGACGAGCGGCTCTATTTCAGGCGCAGTTGAGCGCTTACGCGACCCGAACCAGACCAGTCCGGAACGAACAAGTGAACCGCTAACGGGGCGCGAACCCGCCGGTTCTTTATTGGGGGACGTCATTGTTCCATGGTATCCCAAACGGCTGGTTTGTTCGCTTAAGCCAATGTGCTATTACAGAGTTGTGCGGGGTGAGGATCCACCTCTACTTACGCTAGGCCGTACACTGACAGTAGCGATAGCACCTGATTTTTCATCGGTGACTAAAATACGACTCCCGATTCCACGCATACGTGCGTGAGTTTTTCTCGACCGTGCAAGGCGTCCAGCTCCATTAGCACAGCCACCGCAACAACTTCCGCCTCGCACCGTTTAATGAGCTCAACAGCGGCGGCGGAGGTCCCTCCGGTTGCGAGCACGTCGTCAATGATGAGTACGCGTGACCCGGCTTCTACTGAGTCTGGGCGAAGTTCCATCCTCGCTTCACCGTATTCGAGTTGGTAATCGACGCCGATGACGGGTCCGGGGAGCTTACCCGCTTTACGTACCGTTATCATGCCGATACCGAGTGTAATGGCCAATGGCGCAGCAAGGATGAAGCCACGCGATTCCAGACCCGCTACCGCGTCAATACGTCCTCGATAATGTTCGGCCAGCGATTCGATGAGCTCCTGAAAGGCGTCACCATTTGCGAGCAAAGGAGTGATATCGCGAAAAAGAACTCCGGGTTCGGGGAAGTCGGGAATTTCTCGCAAGTTTGACTTAATGAGTTCTCCGACGCGATCGCCCAGTTCTGTGCTCATCGTTTCTTCTTCCTATTTTTCTTGGTCGGCTGAGCTTGTTGCCCGAGGTGACGACCGGGTTTGAGTGGCGTAACCTTTATTTTTTTGTCAGATTCTTGAGCTTCAGCTGTCTCGGCACCGCTAGTGCGTTGGCGCAGTTTGACGACGCGCTCGGTGTGTTGCCGAATCTTCTTGCGGCGCAACTCGATCACCACGAGCATCGACGGAGCTATAAACACTGACGATAGCGTACCGGCAATCATACCGACGAAAAGAGCTAGTGAAATATCGGTCAGCGTACCTGCACCTAGTAGGAAAGAGCCGAGAAATAAAATCGCTCCCACCGGCAAAAGAGCCACGATCGACGTATTGATTGAGCGAACAAGGGTCTGGTTAATAGCGAGATTCACCATTTCGGCAAAGGTAAACCGCGATTGCGCAGTAATAGCTGAAGTAAGCTCTCTGACGCGATCGAATACCACCACCGTGTCGTAAAGGGAATAGGCCAAAATGGTGAGGAATCCAATGACGGTGGCCGGTGAAACTTCGACCTGGGTGAGCGAAAAGAAACCGGCTGTGAGAAAAATATCGTGTCCGAGGGCGATCAGCGCAGCCGCAGACATCGACCAGGACATAAAGTAGACGGCCATCATTGCGCCGACCAGAATGAGGAAAATGACAAGCGATTGGGCGGCCTTCTTCGTCACCTCGCCGCCCCACGAAGGACCAATATTAGTTGCCTCAATATCGCTGGAGTCAACATCGTAGGCGGCGGCAAGCGAGTCGCGAATTTGTGCTATTTCATCCGGTTCGATTTGCGCCGTCTGTACGCGAACACCGCTTTGGCCAAGTTCTGCAACACGAACTCCGTCGCGAATTCCGTAGTCGTTAAGCACCGAATACGCTACCGATTGATCGGTAGTCTCAACTCCGGACAGGATGAACTGCGACCCGCCCGAGAACTCAATCGAAGGATTCAGTCCACGAGCGCCGAAGAGAATAATGGACAGCACAATAAGTGTGAAGCCAACTATCAGCCAGTTCTTGCGTTTAGGAACGATCGGGTACGATTTATCGCCGCTGTAGAGGGCGTTACCCCACGATGCAAAACTCATCATTTGGAAGGTTCCTCCCCCGTCGTATCGGTAGTCGATCGGTCGACTTCTATGACGGTTTCTGCGAAGTTGGCTTCAGCCGCAGTATCACCGTCAATTTCAGCTTGTTGATTTTCTTT
This sequence comes from Actinomycetaceae bacterium, assembly GCA_030537795.1. Classification (GTDB taxonomy): domain Bacteria; phylum Actinomycetota; class Actinomycetes; order Actinomycetales; family Actinomycetaceae; genus Gleimia. Next base: position 12,019 of record JAUNVE010000010.1, on the reverse strand, counting down.
GTCTTTCTCGCGCAACTGCGCTTCCCGCCGTCTTTGCGCAATCGAGGTGCGCCCCATATCCGGCACGGCCTGGGAAGCATCCTGTTTGCCTTGTTTGCGTCGTTGTTTGGGTGCGCGCACAACGCCGCGTCCGGCGTATACGGCGCGAGATGATGCACCGAGGTGTTCGGGATCAAGACCGGACCATCGATGCCCTTGCCCGAAGAATTCGGTGCGGATCAGAAGCTCGAGCATCGGGTGAGTAAACATGAGGATGACAGCGAGGTCTACCACGGTGGTTAAACCGAGGGTGAAAGCAAATCCTTGCACTCCCCCGACCGCAAGGAAGTACAGCACGATAGCAGCCAGAAGATTGACCATATCGGAAACGATAATGGTACGCCGTGCGCGCTCCCAGCCGTGATTGACGGCGTCAACGAGAGAGCGCCCCTCGCGTACTTCATCACGTATGCGTTCGAAATACACGATGAAAGAGTCCGCTGTAATACCGACCGCAATGATTAAGCCCGCAACACCTGCCAAAGAAAGCCGATATCCCATTAGCCAGGACAACAGTGCAATAGCGATATAGACGATAATCGCCGCCACCCCGAGGGATCCGGCAGCCAGTACGGCAAGTCCGTGGTATTGCCAAATCAGGTACAGCACAACAAGCGCAAGCCCGATCACTCCTGTCCAGAGTCCGATCTCCAGGTGATCGGCGCCGAGGGTGGCCGAGATTCGCCGTTCGGATTCAACCGTAAAGTTCAACGGAAGGGAACCGAACTGGAGTTGATTCGCCAGACTACGAGCGGATTCGGGAGTAAACGATCCCGAAATTGATGCCGATCCATCTGGAATGACGGCTTCCATACTGGGAGCGACGATGACATTTCCATCGAGAACCGCGGCGAATCGATTGCGAGTTGGATCCTCCGTGTGGAAGCCGAACAGTCGCTCTGAAATTTCGTAAAACTGTTGGCTTCCCTCATCGTTGAACTGAAGGTACACCATCCATTTACCGGTTGACTGCCCCTGATTATTACGCTCCATACCCGCGGTAGCGCTTTCCAGCTCAGTCCCTTCCAGTTCTGAAGGTCCCAGAATGTACTTTTCGGTACCGTCTGTCTTACATGTGACCAACGGTATTTCGGGGTCATCGGCTGAGCCCTTACCGTGACTTTCCGGATCTGAACAGTCGAGCATAAGGAAATCAAGGTACATCTGCTCGGTAATCCAAGCTAAATCCGATGCGTCGCTAGGCTCCTGCTCGCGTTCTGCAGAGATTTCGCCATCTCCATTTTGGTCGGCAAGTTCCTGGGCCTGTTCCTGCGGAATTCCTTTGACTGTCGGCTGTTCATCAGCGGTGGACTCAGAAGCATCCGTAGCGGTGTCGGACGGTTCTGGTGGCTGTGTAGCAGAATCTTCAGCAGATTGTTCCGGGTCTGAAGTATCGGATCCGCCAGAAACCGCAGGAGGATTGATGGCTTCCATCATCCGGAAATCGGCTGCCACCAACACCGGCCTCATCCGCATAACAGCGGATGACCGCACCAGGTTAAGGGTCTCTTCGGTCGGATTACCCGGCAATGACACAACAATATTGCGGCCACCCTGGCTAGTAATTTCTGCTTCTGCTACGCCCGACGCATCGACACGTTGCCGGATAATTTGAATAGCTTGCTGCAAATCGGTGTCGGAGATCTCAACACTTTCCTCCCCCTCGCGAGGAGTTGGCGTCAAAATCAACTGCGTACCGCCTTGCAAATCCAGCGCGAGTTCGGGTACATACGACGTGTTCTTGGTAACGACTCCACCCACCAGAGTGCCCAGTCCCACAACGATGAGAACCACGAGCGTCATCAGTATTCTGGCTGGGTTCTTCTTTTTCTTGGCCACGTTTGTTCCTTTGAGATTACGTTTAGGGCCGGCAGCTATCCGACTGCGCTGGTCCTCCCAGTGTCATTCTATGAACGGGAATCCGGATCCGTCTCATCCTCGCTCAAATCAGGGATATCAGTTTCATCAAGCAGCTCTTCTAGACTATCCCCGTCGACAGGATCTTCTTCGCCAACGCCGTCGTCTACCACCTCGGTTTCTTCATCTTCGGTAGCGAAAGGTGGTTCGCCGACCGCCAAAATAGCCTTCTGATCCCAATAGCTTTCATCACCAGCAGGATTTTGGAGCACGACGACTTCGCCGTCGATATCACTGATGATTCCGTAAAAACCTGATGCGGTGCGTACCCACATTCCCGGTTCAAGTGAGTCCCTCAGTTGTTGCATTTGCTGCAGTTGCTGTTGGCGAGCACGTGATGACATCCACCACATGAACAAAATTCCAGCTAGGACGATAAATAGGAAAGTCACGGTGAAATTACTCCTCGGTTGTTAGGTGCGTCCCCGGTGATTGTAGGAGGAAATACCCATTTTTGCACGTTTGAGACCATCATGACGAAAACAGCGTGTCTTCCGTTGGCGGTTTGAGACCAAGATGTTCCCACGCCTGCGGTGTGGCAGCGCGGCCACGCGGCGTACGGATCATGAATCCCTCACGCACGAGATAGGGTTCCGCAACTGTTTCGACGGTTTCAGCCTCTTCCCCCACGGTTACTGCCAGCGTAGTCAGGCCAACCGGGCCCCCTCGAAATCGGCGGCACAGTGCGTCCAGAACCGCGCGGTCGAGCCTATCGAGGCCCTCGGGATCGACCTCAAATAGCGTGAGCGCAGCATGTGCCGCATCAAGATCCACCGAACCGTCCGAATGAACCTGCGCATAATCGACGACTCGACGGAGCAGTCTGTTGGCAATGCGCGGCGTGCCGCGCGAGCGCCGAGCAATCTCAGCACCCGCATCATCCGCTATTGACACGTCCAGGAGTCGAGCAGAGCGCGCCACTACCTGTTCAAGTTCATTCGGTTCGTAAAACTCCAGATGAGCGGTAAACCCGAATCTGTCACGAAGCGGAGCGGGAAGTAGTCCGGATCGGGTTGTCGCTCCTACGACCGTAAACGGTGGAAGCGTGAGTGGAATCGATGTTGCTCCGGGACCTTTTCCGACGATCACATCAACGCGGAAGTCTTCCATCGCCAAATAGAGCATTTCTTCCGCGGTGCGAGCCAGACGATGTATTTCATCAATGAAGAGAACATCGCCCTCCTGCAGCGAGGACAGGATGGCGGCTAAATCACCGGCATGCTGAATTGCAGGCCCGGACGTTAAACGCAAGGAAGCGCCCATTTCCGCGGCCACAATCATGGCGAGAGTGGTTTTTCCCAGACCGGGAGGTCCTGCCAGCAGGATATGGTCGGGCGTCACTCCCCTGCCTTGGGCAGCAGAAAGCACCAGTTGAAGCTGGGCTCGAACGGTGGGTTGGCCTATAAAATCGCGCAGGCGTTTAGGGCGGAGGGCAGCTTCAGCCGCCCTCTCAACATCGTTGGCCTCCGGCGCGACGATCCGATCCTCATCCACGGGTACCTCCCAAATTGACGAGCGCAGTGCGGAGCATATCGGAGGTCGATAACTCGAGGCCATCAAGGTCTGCAACTGCGCGCGTCGCAACCGATTGTTGCCATCCCAGGTTGACAAGTGCTGCGATTACTTCATCCGCGGTCTCGGAAGATGGTGCCACCGGCTTTGACTGCGCCGTGGCAGGACCCAGCTTATCGCCAATTTCTAGTATCAGACGCTGCGCGGATTTCTTCCCCACTCCGGGAACTCGCTGAAGCTGTTTTTCATTCTTATCCGCCAAAGCTAAGCGAAGATCATCGGGGGTAAACACGTCGAGAATGGCGAGAGCCAATCTCGGGCCAACACCGGAGACTGTTTGCAATAGCTCAAAGGTGTCGCGTTCATCTTCCGTGGGAAAACCATACAGCGTCAAAGAGTCTTCTCGTACAACGAGGCTCGTATATAGTTCAACCGCCGCACCGTGACGCATATCGGAGGCTGCGCGGCCGGTAATCGACACGTCGAATCCGAACCCGCCGTTGATAATAACCGCACGGTCACCCTTCAGTGCGTGCACTTGGCCAGTGAGATACGAGATCACGTTAGCATCGTCCCCTTATCGTCAACTACGCGACTTTTAGCTTATCGTCTACGTTGCGCACGCGGATCGACCGCCCCTTTTCTGCGCGTCGTCGCGAGAGCTTGAGCCCATTGTTTCTGCGCGGGCGTCAGCTGTCTGCGTGAACGCACTCCGCCCGAGAGAGTTACGTTCACTTCTCCATCGTCGCGTGCGCCCTGTAATCCGGTGCCTCTCCACGCATGACATATGGCAATGGCAAGCGCGTCAGCGGCATCGGCAGGTCGGGGAGGCTTCGACAATCGCAGAATCCGCGCCACCATATTCTGTACCTGCGCTTTGCCCGCATTTCCAGATCCCGTGATGGCAGCCTTTACTTCTGAGGGAGTATGAATCGCCAAGGGGAGATTGGCCCGTCCAGCGCATACCATGGCGGCTCCCATCGCTTGCATGGTTGTCGTTACTGACTGCAGATTTTCTTGCACAAAGACTCGTTCAACTGCCACCACTTCCGGTTCGTATTCGCTGATGACACGGTCGATTCCGTCAGCAACTGTTCGTAACCGAAAGTGGGTAGCGAGGCTCTGCTGCGTGCGAATAACCTCGTAATGGATCAGACTAGCGGCTCGCGTATCGTCGACTTCGACAATACCGATACCACACCGGGTAATACCCGGGTCGATGCCAAGAACACGCACTGCTTTAGTCGTCCTCGAGTTCCTCTAGGACAGATTCGTCAGCGGTAAAGTTGGTGAAAATATTTTGTACGTCATCCGAGTCTTCGAGGGCGTCAATCATTTGCATCACTTTACGGACTCCATCCGCGTCAAGTTCAACTTTGGTGGCTGGAACGAAGCCGACCTCTGCCGAGTTGTAATCGATGGATGCGTCCATCAAGCTTTGGCGAACCTGCACAAGATCATTGGCTTCGCTAATGACTTCGAAGACATCGCCCTCGTCGTGAACTTCTTCCGCTCCCGCATCGAGAACCGCCATCAGGATTGTGTCTTCATCAACGCCGTCCCCCTTTGGAACCTCAATGAGTCCCTTACGGGAAAAGAGGTAGGACACGGATCCAGGATCGGCCAGAGAGCCACCGTTCCGAGTGAAAGCGACACGCACATCGGAGGCTGCCCGGTTACGGTTATCCGTCAAACATTCAACGAGGAAAGCAACTCCGTTGGGACCGTAGCCTTCGTACATGATGGTTTCCCAGTCTGCTCCCCCGGCCTCAGCACCGGAACCGCGTTTGATAGCCCGCTCGATATTATCACCGGGAACCGAATTCTTCTTCGCCTTCTGGATGGCATCAAACAGGGTTGGGTTTCCATCTGGGTCGCCGCCACCGATACGCGCCGCGACTTCGATATTTTTCACGAGACGGGCAAATAGCTTCCCTCGCTTAGCGTCAATCGCTGCTTTCTTGTGCTTGGTCGTTGCCCATTTCGAATGCCCTGCCATGAATTTCCTCCGGTCAGCCGTTTGCTTATCACTGTTACTCTTCGATTATTTTAACGCACGTGCCATCCCAGCCTTTCGTCACCCACTGAGGGAGTAACTGAGGAAGTGCCCGGGGGTAGATGCGATATGCTGTCGCAAGTTCCATCAGCTCTTCCATCGAGAACCACCGCATGCAGTCTAGGACATCTCGTTCATCCCTCGTCCAATTCTGACGAGAAATAGGAAATTCGGGAACATGGGCGATAAAAAAGTGCTCCCTTTGGCGTCGTGTGCGATCGGCAAAATAAAACCTGGAATCTCGATAGATCACAGGTCCGATGAGTGCTTCTTCAGCCACCGTATAACCGGTTTCCTCAAAACACTCGCGCACCGCTGCAGTTCGTGCATCTTCGTCTGGTTCTCGGCCTCCGCCCACGGTGAACCACCATTTTGCTTCTGGCTTCGTAAAATCGTGTCCCTGGATGAGCAGGACCCGTCGTCGAGGTGAAATGAGAATGATGCGTGCGGCTTCTCGAGTCGGGAGGCCGTCGTCGCCAATTGGCCATTCATTTTCTCGTTCGAGCACTGTTCAATACCTATCGTCCATATCGTACGTATCCGGTAGCTGAGCACGACCAGCGAGATGGAAAAAGCGAACGAGTTTCCGTGCCCGAATCCGACGAACCTGTTCGACTTCTTGATTATGAAAGCGTCTGGCGGCGGCAAGTTGCATGCCAACTTCGCGCACGGCACTACTGGCGTGTTCTCCCTCCGTATCGAGATGCGTTATTGCGCCTTGTGCCTTTAGCAGAGCACGGGTTAAGGCAGATTCATTTGCCTCCGTAGCCTGCCTACTCGCCACATCAAGCACCTGTTCCAATGTGATGCGAGCATCGCTATCAAAACTGGGATTATTCACCAGTGATCTGACCGTGCGATGGCGTTCGCTCAGCGCGTGATCAAGTGTCGCCCGAGCCTGCACGACGCGCCGGTGCAGCCGGTCAATACGTCGCGCATAACGAATAAGGACAATTCCCAGCACGATGATGGCGCCAACCACAATAAGCCAACCGAGTTTATTCATCGTCAACCTCCGAGCGGAGTTTTTCGGCAACTTTTCGGATTGAATCGACGAGTGTACGCGGGGCCTCGAGGACAGGCTCACTATTCGTATCAATAACGGTTTGATAGATCTGGAGTATGTCGTCAGTCACGACAGACCAGTCAAATCGCCGCGCATATTCCTGGCCTTTGAGCGCCAATTGGGTAGTTTGCTCCCTCTCATCCAATGCCCGAATTAGCGTATGTGCAAGGTCGTGTGAATCACCGGTGGCAAAGAGGTAGCCGACATCCCCGTCAGCAAGCACAAGTCTGAATGCCTCGATATCCGATGCGACAACACACGCTCCCGCAGCCATCGCTTCGACGAGGACGATGCCGAAAGATTCTCCGCCGGTTTGCGGTGCGACGTAAATGGTTGAACCAGAAAAAAGCGATTCTTTCTCCTCATCGCTAATACCGCCCAAGAATTCCAGATTGCGGTCGTGAGATCGCCCGTGTTGAGCGGCCTGGTCATTCGAGCCTCGGCCCGCGATGAGGAAACGCGCGCCCGGGTGCGCTTCGCGCACTTCATCGATCGCGCCAAGGAGTATTCGCAGACCTTTGCGAGGTTCATCGAGTCTGCCGAGAAAACTAATGATCGGGCGGTCATCCCTCTCAGCCCACGCGTCGATTGGGCGAGCGGCTTCGTACGCTGCCGTGTAGACGCCGTTGGGGATAATAACCGCATCGCCGCCCTGGTGCTGTATCAGGGTGCGTCGCGCCTCTTGGGATACCGCGATACGTCCGCGAATACGTTCTAGTAGAGGCGCGAGTACGGGGGCCGCCACCCGCAGTGCGCGCGATGAGTCCATTGATGTGTGAAATGTCGCAACAATAGGACTGGTTGCTAACGCGAGTGCAAAAAGAGAAATGGACGGTGCCAAAGGCTCATGAATATGCACAACATCGAACTGCCCTTCCTCCAACCATAATCGCGTTGCTCGAAAAGCCAAGGGACTCAGCGACAGTTTCGCTACAGACCCGTTGTACGGTACCGAATAACTACCGGAAACGGCAGTGACGTAAGCGGGGACTTCTTCCTCGGCGGGTGCAAGTACCGAGACGTCGTGGCCACGGCGAATGAGCTCTTCAGCAAGGTCTCGCACATGGAATTGCACCCCGCCGTGTACATCAAAAGAATAAGGACACACGATGCCGATTTTCATTCTCGGCTCCCTTCCCGCTGTGCTTGCGCATGACGAGCCCGAGCACGCGCGAGACGTTGTGGATCAAGGTCATCAACAAATAGAGGTTGCATCATGTGCCAGTCCACCAGGTACTTGCGAATAATCGGCTCCAGTGTACCCACCCATGCCCGCGTTGTTTCCTCTACATCTTCACTGACGGTGACGGGCTTGAAGAAGATTTCAATACCGGTGCGCGCGCGCCCCTCAAAACGATAGGGGATCATCCGCATATGAGCCGCAAACAGTGGACGGTTGAGGGCGATGGCGAGCGCTGCTGGTCCGGCGGCAACGAGTGCCTGCTGACCGGCGAGAGTAACCTCAATACCAGCCCCCGTAATGTCCCGATCCGCTAGCAGGGGAACAATCACGCGACGGCCGGTAACCCGTTCCTTCAGCAGGTGGAATACACCGCGGCGGGCAGGAAGAATCTCCATCCCCAGGGCTTGGCGTTCACTGACAAAATAGTCGTAGAGTTCGCGTGGTTGTAATTCCTCAGCCACGGTTACCACAGGGGCCAGATGCTCGCAGGCCCAAGCCCCAGCAAGATCCCAATTCCCCGAATGTGTCAGTGCAACAATCACCGGACCATCCGACAGCCCCTGACGGAGGGCATCACATCCATGACAACGTACCGCTCGTTTCAACTCATCATCGCTCATCCTCGTGAGAACTGGAGTTTGAGCAAACATCGTGAAATAGGACGCAACCGCGCGATACACGTGTCGTGGCGGTAGTTGGCCACTGCATATCCGAGCATGATTTGCCGCCATCTGACGCACCGGCGTAATCGGAAGTCTGCCAATGACGTTGCCGACAAAGCGTCCAGCACGTTCCGCAACAGATGGTGGTAAATGCCCTGCCGCGCGAAAAGCGGGTAGTACGAACCTGTCAATGTTCACGGCATGCTCACCGCTTATCAATACTTCGGTAAGCCGATTGAATCCGCGTGACAACCGTGATGAGTGACGCTAAGGCCGTCCAGGTTAAAGCCATCGCAAGCACCCATTGAGGTAGCCCGATTCCCACACAAAAGACCGCGACAAGTGCGATGACCAGCCGGTCTGTTCGTTCCGCAATGCCCCCCGAAGCTTCAGCCCCCACAGCCTCTGCCCGCGCACGCGCGTATGGTACCGTTGCCGCACCAACCATCGATACGACGGCCGCAATAAGGAGCCATGACTGCAGTCCAGAGCTCGTGGACTGGCGTGCCAACGCGTACGTGATAGCACCGAATACAGCTCCGTCACCCAACCGATCGAGTGTTGAGTCGAGAAAGGCTCCAAACTGTGATGACTTACCCGTTAAACGAGCAAGGGTGCCGTCAAGAGAATCCGCGAAAAGGACGATTCCGAGTACGATCGGACCGCTAATCCACCGTCCCGTCCCCAGTAGCAGGATGGCGGCGCACACCGTTACCGCGGTACCGACAATGGTGACCTGGTTGGGGGTCACACCAACGCGAGCGAGTGCGCGCGCCGGAGCGGTGAAAACCGTCTTCGCGATCTCACGACCGTGTGTTCCCAGCATGGTTATTTCCGATCAGCGGGCCATGCGTCGGCGAGACGCTGGCGTGCGTCACCGAGAAGCTGCGGTACCGCCTTGGTCTGAGCGACAATGGGAAGGAAATTCGCGTCTCCTTTCCAGCGAGGGACAATGTGCTGGTGAAGGTGCGCGGCGATTCCAGCACCGGCCACATCTCCCTGATTCATTCCCAGATTAAATCCGTGCGGGTCAGATACATGGCGAATAACTGTCATTGCCGTTGCGGTGAGAGAGGAAAGCTCATCTCGTTCCTCCGTCGTCAGCTCAGTGTAATCCGAGACGTGACGATAGGGACATATCAATAGATGACCGGCATTATAGGGAAAGAGGTTCATCAAGACGAAGCAGTTCCTTGACCGATAGACGATAAGGCCATCCTCGTCGCTACGTTGAGGCGCGAGACAGAAAGGACAATCTTCGGCCTGATGGGTCTGCGGTTTAGCTTCTCCGTCGATATACACCATTCGATGAGGGGTCCACAGACGCTGAAAGGAATCGGGTACTCGCCCAAATTCGCGTTCATCCTCTATACGAGCAGTCATTATTCATTCACTCGCCCCTCGACGGCGTTCACGATTCGTTCAACAGCTTCGTCAATTGGGACCTGGTTATCCTGAGACCCGTCCCGCATGCGGAATGACACGGCCTGCGCATCGACATCATCTCCGCCGGCAATGAGCGTAAAGGGAATCTTTTCTTTGGAGGCGTTACGGATTTTCTTCCCGAAACGGTCGTCGCTGTGATCGACCTCCACTCGTATGCCCTTGGCTCGTAGCCGGGCCGCCACGCGTTCCAGGTAGTCACCAAAGACGTCGGCTACCGGAATACACCGTACTTGCACGGGAGCGAGCCATGCGGGGAAAGCCCCGGCGTAGTGTTCGGTCAGGACTGCAAAGAACCGCTCGATAGAACCGAAGAGTGCACGGTGGATCATTACCGGACGCTGGCGTGAACCATCCGCCGCCGTGTACTCGAGTTCGAACCGTTCGGGCAGGTTGAAATCGAGCTGTATAGTCGACATTTGCCAGGTGCGACCAATGGCATCCTTCGCCTGAACGGAGATCTTTGGTCCGTAGAATGCGGCGCCGCCCGGATCCGGTACCAGATCCAAACCGGATTCAATCGCGACCTCTTCAAGCGTACGCGTGGCTTCCTCCCACACGTGGTCATCGCCAACGTATTTTTCTGGATTCTTCGATGACAGTTCGAGATAGAAGTCATCGAGACCGTAGTCTTTGAGCAGGTCGAGAACAAAAGTCAGGAGCTTGGTAAGCTCATCTTTCATTTGGTCGCGCGTGCAGTAAATATGGGCGTCATCCTGCGTAAATCCCCGGCCCCGTGCCAGTCCGTGAACCACACCGGATTTTTCGTATCGATAGACGGTTCCGAACTCAAATAGTCGAAGCGGAAGCTCGCGATACGAACGGCCCCGTGATTTGTAGATGAGATTGTGCATCGGGCAGTTCATCGGTTTGAGATAGTAATCTTGCCCGGCTTTCGTGACCTGCCCAGTTTGCTCATCAATTTCTTCGTCAATGTGAAGGGCGGGGAACATTCCGTCCTTATACCACGATAGGTGGCCCGACGTTTCGAAGAGTTGCCCCTTGGTGATATGCGGAGTGTAAACGAACTGGTAACCCGATTCGAGGTGACGCTTGCGCGAATACTCCTCCATCTCCATGCGGATAATGCCACCCTTGGGGTGGAAACAGGCTAGCCCAGAGCCGACCTCGTCCGGGAATGAGAACAGGTCAAGTTCGTTGCCGAGTTTACGATGGTCGCGCCTTTCAGCTTCTTTCAGCCTGGTCACGTATGCGGTGAGCTCATCCTTTGACGGCCAGGCGGTGCCGTAAATGCGCTGCAACTGGTCATTCTTCTGGTCGCCCAACCAGTAGGCAGCTGAAGTTTTCATCAATGCGAAACCATTACCGATGAGCTTTGTTGATGGCAGGTGCGGACCGCGACACAAATCTGTCCACGCGACCTCCCCATTGCGTCTGACGTTGTCATACATGGTGAGCTCTCCGCCACCAACCTCGACCGAGGCGCCCTCGGCAATCTCTTCGCTACTGCCTTTGGCACCGACCAAATGAAGTTTGTGAGGCTGGTCTTTGAGTTCCTCCAAAGCCTCTGCTTCAGTCACCACGCGACGCTGGAAAGACTGGCCCTCTTTCACAATGCGTTTCATCAGTTTTTCGATCTTCTTCAGATCCTCCGGCGTAAACGGATCGACATTGCCGAAGTCATAGTAAAAACCGTCGGTAATCGGCGGGCCAATGCCGAGATTGACTTGCGGATTGAGTTCCTGCACCGCTTGCGCCATGACGTGAGTACATGAGTGTCGCAAAATTGCGAGGCCGGATTCACTTGTTATATCGATGCCTTCAACCGTTGCATCTGCGGGAATCTCAACGTCAAGGTCTACTTCTTCGCCGTTGAGGCGCATGGCAATAATCGACCGCTGATTACTATAGAGCTGTGTTCCTGAGGTTCCCGGTTCGATCATCGTGTCAACACCGTCAATATATGCGTGAATTTCCACCACCGGGTTCTCCTTCAAGTTGCTATTTGACATCGACAATCATCTTACCCGCGATTGTGTTCGCCTCGAAAACGTGAAAGCCCGGTGCTATCTGACTACCGGGCTCAGCTAGTGGGAGGAGTGCTTCGTGGTGGGCGATACTGGATTCGAACCAGTGACCTCTTCCGTGTGAAGGAAGCGCGCTACCCCTGCGCCAATCGC
>JAUNVE010000049.1 GCA_030537795.1 Actinomycetaceae bacterium | reverse complement strand
AGCACGCCGCCAGCGTTCGTCCTGAGCCAGGATCAAACTCTCCAAACAAAAACAAGTTCAGAAAACAACCAACCCCAACCACAACAGCCAGAGCCAGCCAAATCCCAACCAAAAAAACAAAAACAAAACAAAAAATAAGGACAAAACAAAAAAACACACTATCGAGTTCACAAACAACACCCACACACGGTTTCGAGCAACTTTATATTACTCAAAGCCAGATGGTTTTGTTCGCCCGTTGTCTGGGCGGACTACCACCGTAGCGATTGTGCGGCGCGTATTCAAACCGCTCGACACGAGCTCCAGAGGAGTCATCCGACCAGTTCTTTTTGTCGAACCGCGTCGGCAACGATTAGAAACTCTACTCACAGGAACCGCAGGGGTCAAATCTGTGATGGGTGAGGCTCAACACACCTTCGCTCGATGCGGTTTTTCCGCACGATACGGGGATTTAGTACTGCCACCGAGGGGGCTCGGCAATGGTGATTTCGCGATCTTTCGATCCCTTAGATACCCATTCTCGTGCAGAGACGCCGGAGATGATAAGGACCACCAGGACCGCCATCATCGACTGCGCGAGAAGCAGAAGCGGCTGGCCGTCGTGCTGCTCCAGGTCGATCAGAGAATTGGCTGCTAACCCAATAGAAAAAAGCATGAGACCTATGCGAGCCCATCGTCTGCGCGCGAGCATCGCCACCCAGAGAAAGAATTCCAATCCAATGGCCGCAGAAACAGCAACGCCTGTTGATATTCCTTTCCATCCTCCGACATCTGCTATTCGTGTTCCGGCAGAAAAGAATGAGTACCAAAATAGAATAATCGCGATTAGATGGAGTACAACAAGAGTTCCTGAAGCGATTAACGACATGGGTGGCACAGCGTGGTCTGTCACTCGTTTGCGGCCAGCGACCTCGGGGATGATTTCTCTCGGCAGAGCTCCCGCCTGTAGAAGTCGGTCGTGTACGCCCTCCACATTAACGATCGGCAAATCACCATCGGTGCGTACGCGGTCACCACCGCCGTTGCGATGGTGATAGGCAGTCGAAAAGTCCTCGATGACCCGCACACTGACCGCGGGATCGGCAAACCGCAAGGTCCTGACGATATAGTCGCGTTCCAAGTCGGTATCCTCGTCGATTTTGTGCGTCACCTGCAGTGTGAAAATCGACAGGCCCACGGTACGATCAAAGGTCCCCGCAGCCAACCAGTCTGCATGGTGGCCTCCCGGCAGAATCCATCCCTGCGGCACCTTCCAGAACCGCACGTGGTGACGCTGTTTTGCTGATCCAGCCACCTCTTGCTGATAAGCGAAATCATGCGGTCTGCCAAACAGATATAAATCCGATACCGGAGCCTTCGGATACGAGCGACCGAAAATCGACGACACAACAATGCGCCATGACGAACCCAGTGTGATCGGATCAGCCAGCGTCCACCCAGCGCGCTGCATAGCCACGTGGATATCACGCTGACTACCATCAAAGGCCAGATTTACCGGGTCGCCCAACACACCATCCTGAGTTTTCGTGCGGCCAATAAAATAATCTGGCAGGTACATCAGAGCGAAAATCTGGTGTAGGCGCGGTAACAACAAATACGACACCACGAACCAAAACAATACGAGTAAGGTCAACGACCGCCACTGTAAGGTCAACGATCCGGTGAGTAAGATAAACGCCAGCCAGAGCGTCAAAAGGAGTGCCACGCCAATGAATACGGAATCTAATAGTGCGTACAGCGACACCCGGCGACCGGTACGAGGCGCACCGACCGTGCGCTGATACGCCGGATATTGTGCGGGTACGGGGTAGCGCTTATCTCCCAACTCGTCCATTATTCCAGTGTAATCGCTCACAAGCGCGTTGCGAATCACCTGTAAAACCAACACGCGACCACAAAAGTCCATGGGAAACACTTTGACCATGCTTTACTATCGAAAGGTACCGGCTGCGGGCCGCCCAACACAGTGACAACGTGAGAGGATCCGATGTTTCCTAACGCCATTGGTTTTGACCGGGAAAAATATATTTCACTCCAATCTGAACACATTGAGGCTCGGCGCAAAGCCATCGGCGGAAAGCTCTATCTCGAAATGGGTGGCAAACTCTTCGACGATATGCACGCCTCCCGCGTCCTTCCCGGCTTCACACCTGACAATAAGATTGCCATGCTGGAAAAGCTCACAGACGAGCTTGAAATCGTGGTCGCACTCAACGCGAAAGACCTTCAGCGACAGAAAGTGCGCGCCGATCTGGGAATCCCCTACGAAGAGGACGTCCTGAGGCTCGTCGATATATTCCGCGAACGAGGGTTTCTGGTCAATAACATCGTGATGACGCAGATGGAAGATGATAATTCTGCGGCCAAAGCGTTCCGCACTCGGCTGGAGCGGCTCGGCCTCACCGTTGCTCGCCATCGCACCATTGAGGGGTATCCCACGGAAACCGCGCATATTGTGTCAGAGGCCGGACTGGGGAAAAACGATTACGTAGAAACCACGCGCGACCTCGTCATTGTTACCGCCCCCGGCCCGGGGTCAGGGAAACTCGCTACTTGCCTTTCCCAGATTTACCACGACTATAAGCGGGGCATCCCTTCTGGATACGCCAAATTCGAAACCTTCCCGATCTGGAATCTGCCCCTCGATCACCCCGTTAACCTGGCCTATGAGGCCGCCACGGCAGATCTTGACGACGTTAATATGATCGACCACTTCCACCTCGCGGCTTACGGTGAACAAACCGTCAACTACAACCGCGACATCGAGGTGTTCCCGCTCCTGTCTCAACTCCTTGAGCAACTGGCTGGAAACTGCCCGTATAAGTCCCCTACTGACATGGGTGTCAATATGGTGGGGATGTGCATCAGCAATGACGAAGTGTGCCGCGAAGCAGGCAAACAAGAGATTATTCGTCGGTATTTCAAAGCGCTGGTCGATGAGCGCCGCGACGAACGCGATCCGCTGGAGTCCAGTCGCATCGCACTACTCATGGGCAAGCTGGGAATCACCGGAAAGTACCGGCGCGTCGTTGAACCCGCGCGACAAATCGCAGAAGAAACCGGTGAACCGGGTTCGGCAATTCAGCTTAACGACGGACGCATCGTGACGGGCAAAACCTCCGCGCTACTGGGGTGTTCAGCGGCAATGCTTCTCAACGCTCTCAAGCTTCTGGCCGGTATTGACCCAGAAATTCACTTGCTCGCCCCTGAATCCATCAAACCAATTCAGACGTTGAAAACCGAACACCTGGGTTCGCGTAACCCTCGCCTACACACCGACGAAGTACTCATTGCCCTATCGGTTTCCGCCGATACGGACGAATACGCGCGGCGCGCCCTCAAGCAGTTGAAGAATATCCGCGGCTGTGAGGTCCACACGACAACTATCCTGGGATCGGTCGATGAAGGAATCTTCCGTAACCTCGGTTGTCTCGTAACCTCCGACCCGCAGTACCAGGCGAAATCGCTCTATAAAAAGCGGTAACTCGCAGCGGTGCGGACACTATGATCCCGCGAATGCGCCGGTACTCCGGGCGCTGGAAGCCCACGAGTGCGCGGCAGAATTATTTCGCGGCTGGGTTCATGATGGTGGCATAGAACAGTGGGATCCGCGTTTCGACGTCCTCAATGATGAAAATAAAGGGGCGGTCAACTGTGAACGTCATCTTGTCAACGGAGGGCGCGGCGGTGAACTCAACACCCATCTCAGTCACAGCCGCAGCGACAGTTCCGTCCTCATCGACGATCAGGTGCGCTTGCTGTGCCGCTTGACCGACCGCAAGCGGTTCCTCTGCGTTGATTCCCACCAGAGGGTTTGTGTTCGCCTCAAAAATGTCATCGATGCCAAGCGCCCTCAGATCCCGCATGAGATCCACCGATGCCTCCACATCAAGTTTCGGGAGCACAACCTCAGCGGGAGCCAAAGGGGCCAGTGCCGCATCGAGAGCAAGCTCATTGAGTTGCTCCTCCGTGATCGCCGTGGGAGACGTACCTCGTGGAGGCAGAATAACGGTGGCTGCGAAATCCGACACGTAGGGAATGTGAGCTGCCGACCACTCACCAACCTGCCCGATTTGCACAGCAATATCGTCATGCATCATGGGAATTGTGGTCTTTTCTCCGTTGAGCAGAGTGAAAGTATCGTCGTACACCCTGTCTGCCGAAAATGGTGACATCCATCGGGCCGCGAACAGTACGGCATTTTGGAGGACGAGAACTAGCTGCGCATTCGGAATAATATGAGACTCCTCAATCAAACCCGCCGTATGCTTCTTCACCCACGCATCGAGGGTCTGTTTCGAGTTGCTGTCAGACAGGTCGGTTTTCACCATGCCCGCATTATGGTAACGCTGTAGTCGCTCAAGGAAGTCATCCTCAACAGTAAAACCCGTCTTTAAAACAAGCTGATTCGCTACGTGGACCAGTGGTTTTTCGGGAAGTTCGCCCTCCGGGGCAAATGACTCAAATCCTTGCTCCGACGCCTTGAGATCGGTAATGATGGCCGCTGCCGTGCGTGAACGTTCCTCCCCGCGTGTGCCGAGGGCGTCCTCGATCTGTTGAAGGGCAGATCCATCGGCGCCCTCCGCCAGCATCGCCAGTGCAAGCATGAGTGATAATGGCGAGCTCACGGTATTGTTGTCGTCGCCGTTAACCGCCGACAGTGTCATTCCGATGGCGCGTGCGTGATTCGCGAACTCGGGCACGCCGGTTGCTTCCTCAATCGGAATAGCGGCGAATTCGACATCGGCTATCAGGCTCTCCTGCGGCGGAGGTGGACTCCCCGCGCAGGCCGCAAGCGCGAGGGCGACCGGAACCGCGGACAATAGAAGGCGTCTCATAGCTCGATGCTAAACGCTCACGATCAACAAAAGTAGAGGCTATTCGATTTGTAATGCAACTGCGCCCTAAATTTGGGTGCCTGTCAGGTTTGATTCCCTGTGGTTTTTGGTACCCGTAGTGCGATTGCCCGGTCGGGCTTGGTACGCGTGAGACGCCGTGCACCTGTGGGCCGGTGGCGCTGTGTCAGCCATGCGCACTGCTACTCGCAACGTACACTGATGCCGCCGCACCTCCTTGACGAGTATGCGGCGGCATCAATCAATGATCGCGGTTATTTCCGCTTCACTTGATGGTCACCAGATTTAGGCGTTGCGGCGACTGCGACCAGCCAGGAACAGACCCGCACCAGCCGCGCCGAGTACAACGGCGACAGCACCCAAGACACCGCTATTTACACCGGTCTTGGCCAGTGAGTTAGCTTTGTCTGCCTTGGGTTTGGCGGCGGGATCATCGGAAGGAGCGGCTTCTTGCTCCGGTGTTTCACACAGAGCCTGATCAAATATGACGTCCTGCTTGAAGCGTGCCATCCCCTCCAGTGCTGATGGGAAGGTCTCACCTGTCACGCGTTCACGTTCAGCAATGAGATCCGGGTTCCACAGAGATTTACCGTTGAGGTGAATCGCGAAGAAGCCTTGACAGCCGGCAGATTGCTTCGCATATTCAGTCATATCGGCGGTTCCCTCATAAGCTTGCCAATTGGACGACCCACCTAAAGATCCCTCAAGTGCTTCCTGGTAAGCAACAACATCTTCCCCTGACACGATTTGAGCAGAAGCCGGTTGCCCGGTCGCGGCGTCAGTGTAGTGGTAGTGGAGCGACCATACTGGGCTCGCGGCAAATTTGTCTCTGAGGTAGGTGCCGGAAAAGGCCACAGCAGTTTGTGTAGCGTCCTCAACCACTTGCTGCTTAGCCAACTCGCCTTTACGAGGAATACCGGGGAGGTCACCGCCAGTTTCGTAAAACGTCAATTCCAGTGCCTGATCGAAACCTTCCATGGGTTCAGCGGCATTTGCGGCATCGGTAGCTGTTGTCACATAGCAGACCCCAGCGCGCAGTGCCTTCAGAGTGTCGACTGGCACCTCGAACATGAAAAAGTTAGGGATATTCTTAAATGGAAGTGTGCCTGTGACCCTGTTTTCTTTGATGAAGCCAGCAGCGGTATTGCCGCAATACACGTAGACTTCAACATCTTTCATGTCCGCATTTTCGAAACGAGCAATAATATTGGTTGACTCTTCGTCGGCGTCGTAGAAGCTCTTGCGAAGTACTGATTCACCTTCCCGATGCGTGTACGAGGGATCGTAGAGGAAGGCATCGCCAACAGTGCCATTCTTCTCGCCGCGGAATAGCGCACCGGATCCATCTTTTTCTGCTTCTCCGGCAAGCTCGCTTACCCTCATCGAAAGGTTGTTGCCCTGCCCCGAGCCCCAAGAAACATTAGCGGTTTTGGCTTTTTCTTCAGCCGAAGAAGTCTCCGCGGAACGCGTATTTTCAGAACGCTCATCAGAAGCTGGCTCTTCCGGCGTAGCCTCTTCCTGCGTGCTCTTTGAAGTCTCCGAATCATCAGCGGCAGAGCCCAGCTCTTCGGCAGCTGATTCCAGATTTTCAGAATCTTCAGGAAGATTTTCATCGACGTCACTGTTCTGAGCGTTGACGCCGCCGACCTCAGTCGGCTCTTCATTTGGGACGGCCGTTGCCACCGTCAGCGGTGCGGCCGTGATTGCCAGGAGCGAAAGCGCCCCAAGTAGCGATCGACGAATCTGCTTCATTTCTACCTCTAATTATGTGATGCGGTTGCCGTTGAGTTGCTAGCAACCTCTTAGCACATTTACTCTAACGAAAAATAGTGCATTAAAGCTAATAGTGGGGCATGTTATTTGTCACCCTCATACGGAAATCACCGTATCGAAATACCGAATAGGGCTGGTTCATTACAGCGTTTATCAAACTAACATCTTTATATTATGGAGATTCTAAAAACAATTTATGATTACTTGATCCGATTGGAACTGTGTGGGCGCACAATGTGAATCTGCCGCAGGTCATCGCGATCTGCGGCAGATTCCATGCGGGATATTTCCCCGTCTAATGGTTATTAGATTTAGGCGTTGCGGCGGCGGCTCCGACCAGCCAGCACGAGACCCGCACCAGCCGCTGCGAGCGCAACAGCAACAGCACCTACGATGCCGCTATTCACACCGGTCTTTGCCAATGAATCAGCAGCATCAGAAGCCTTTGGCTCCTCGGGAGCAACCGAAGGTTCAGGAGTCGGCTCAGGAGTCGGACACTTGTCCTCGTGGTCCCCTATCACGCGAATCGTTACACGCGCATCAAAACCGTACTCGACATTTCCAACATCACCAATGCCGCCTGTACGAGGCCACACAACGGTGTCAGTGCTTCCTGGAATCGGTGCAGTAACCGTACCCTTGAGTTCGAAGGTTTCACCTGGATTGTCGAGCTTCTCACGTTGCTCATCCGTTAGCTCATCCCAGGTCACTGCCGATGCTTTGACGCCCTCGATATTCGGATTAGCACAATCACGCGCGCCAGCGGTATTGTACAGCCGCCACTCGTTTTGGTACGTCACATTCAGTTCAGTTGGCAGAGCGGGGGTAGTGCAGGCATTCACGTCAATAGTGAGTGGCTCTTGGTCAATAATGTGGAGGCGGTACCGCTTCCATTGAAACAGTTTGCCCTCTTTGCCATGCGAAGGATGTCCTGGTTTATTGATACGTAACCTAATGCTCTCGTGGGTGATCTCAGGCCCCCAAGGTTCTGCCCGATCAAGTGCCTCATTCTGAACGATCTCTTTCCAAATCTCGTTGGTAATGACCTCAGTTTCACCGTAATAGGTACCAGGTTTTCTCCGAATGAGCTGAACAGGGAACTCTTGAACACTGTCGTCTTCCATGACGAATTTTGCTGCCGTGGGCAGCGGAGGAATATTGTCGTCGATGCCCTCGAGTCCACACAGCGGGCCGACGAGGGCGGGACCGGGAGCAGGATCTTCCGCATACGTGACAGGTTCTTTGACCTTCAGCGGATCCTCTCGGGTATCTTCGGCATCTTCTTGCCCATCTTCTTCGGAGACATCTCGAGCGGCGAGCTCTTCTCCAGGAGCTTCCTCTACAGAATCTGCACCATCGGAAGCTTCTTCATCAGAAGGAGACGCTACAACAGAAATTGAATCTTCGGACATTTCATTAGCAAGGACCCCTACAGCAGAAGCCTCTTCAACAGGAATCCCAGCAATGGAATCTTCCTTGACGGGGCCATCTTCGGCGATGGCAAGCGGAGCGAGCGCAAGGCTCAGGCCGGCGACTGCAATGGTCGCAGACCTCGACGGAGGGCGTGAGACACGGCCAATCCTTTCGGGAGAAAACGGTAAATAGCACCATTATTTAATTGGTTGAATTACATTCAACCAAATTTCGAGTTTTAAAACAACCACATTGTCAGAGTTCTGAACACGCGCACTACCACGAAATGTGGTGCCACCAGGAAATATGAATCAATCACCGATTTAATTCGCGCAGATATCGTCGTCGAACGTCCACATCACGATAAAACTACCTGCCGCTATGCCATAATGACAGAGACACTGACCAACAACGGATTCACACATGAAGGCATGTGCAAATAAGGTGATCACGCAATGAAAAAAGCTCGTCTACTAGCCGGCGTTCCAGCTCTCGCTCTTGTTCTCAGTCTAATGCCCGCAGCCTATGCAGCAGATCCACCCGATGCGAATCTCGGTGTCGACTTAGGTGGGGGGACAACGGTCTATACCGAAGCCACTCCAAGTAGTACGTCCGACTGCATGGCAGCAGTGAAAAAATGGCGGCAAGATGCCCTCGATACAAATGTTCTGTGGAGCTCCAATACAGGCACCACCACTATGCGAGAATACCTGCAGGAAAATGGCATCGACGAAGCCGACTATTTAGCCCCGCAGTGGTCACAAGATATCGAAAAGATCGCACTTACTCGCTCAGTGGAACAGGAAGCCACAGGACTGTGGGATCATAAACGCCCCAACGGAGAGTCCATATTCGGGATATCTTCTCATGGCATTACGGGGAACGCTGAGGTCTTGGCGGTCTACCCGACAACATGCACTCAAGCCATCGATCTTTGGGCAAGTGAGAAAAAAGACTGGGTAGATAATACTGGTGCAGAAACAGGCCACTACGAATATCTCATTAACCCAAGCATTTATTTCTACGGTATGGCCGGTATAAACGGTTACTGGACTGGCCAAGGAACGACTGCTAAGAACATTTCAACCGATACAACACCGCTAGCTTTCAGCGGTACGTATATTTTCCCCGTTAAGGTCAAAGCTTCCGACGTGACCGCTGACAAGCTCAATGTGGATGCGAGTACCGTTATTGTCGGACAGACAATATCTCCACGTGTCACGCCGAATGACACGAATCTTAAATATTCTGTGCGCGGTACATGGTCTGTTGCCGATACCTCCAAAGCATCTGTTGCCGATGGTGTCATTACCGGTCTCGCCGAAGGCACGACCCAAATGACTTTAACCACCGAAGACGGGACAGACATCACCTTCCCGCTCACAGTTCGGGCATTACAAATCACGAGCGTGACTAACCCCGAGCAAGTGACGACGGAATCAGGGACCAAACCTGTTCTACCCGACAGCGTCACGGTGACGTACGAAGATGACTCTAGCGGGACAGCACCCGTTACCTGGGGCGAGTACGAGGACGCCCTCTGGAAAGCACGCGAAGGCGGCACCTTCACCGTGACTGGAACAGTGGCCGGCACCGACAAGAAAGCAACTGTCGAAGTCAAAGTCAATCCGGCTACGATCACGTCTGTTAAACCAGAGCGCCCAACAACTACCGTTGATTCTGGAACCGACCCTCAATCGCTACTTCCCACAACAGCTGTGGTCACGTGGAGTAATGGCGACACCACCGATTCCCCCGAAATCAACTGGGAAAGCTTTTCCACAGATATATGGAAGGGCCGCAACAGCCGCTCTGTCGATATCAGCGGAACAGTCGTGGTTGCGGGCCAGCAATACACCGTCAATCACCAAATCATTGTGAAGGCAGCGACAGTCACATCTGTCGAAACACCCGCAGAATTGACAACACCTGAGGAAGTTGCGCCAGTACTACCCCAGACATTGAAACTCACGTGGAGTAATGGCGACGTGACAAATGAAAACGTCACCTGGGAAGCTGTCGATCCGGGCCTGTACGCGACAGCTCCCACAACTTTCACAGTGGATGGCACGATCGATTATCAAGTTGACGGTGTAGACACCACCAAACCCACGTCTATTACGGTGAACGTCGTGCAAGCAGTAATCGAATCGGTAGCCACTCCTGATGCTGTAGATACAGAATCGGGAACAGCTCCGGTACTTCCGTCAACCGTGAAAACCACGTGGAGCAACGGCGACGTCACCGATCAAGCAGTCACCTGGGATGATTACGACGACGCCCTCTGGAAAGCACGCGAAGGCGGCACATTCGATGTCAACGGAACCGTCAGCGGCACCGATAAGAAGGTGACGATCACCGTTAATGTCGCTCCCGCGGTCATCGAATCGGCAGTAAATCCAGCAACCGTGACGACGGAATCCGGGACCGCGCCGGTACTGCCCTCAACGGTGAAAACCACGTGGAGCAACGGCGACGTCACCGATCAAGCAGTCACCTGGGATGATTACGACGACGCCCTCTGGCAAGCACGCGAAGGCGGCACATTCGATGTCAACGGAACAGTAGATGACTCGAGTCAAGCCTCGAATTCGAGAATCGCATCTCGGTCACTCAATGTCTCCAACCTCATGCGAAGCGCACAGAAGTCACCAACCACCGTTACCGTCACGGTGATCGTTCGGCCTGCAACTATTGTGAACGTGGACAATCCGCAAGACACACAGGTCGAGGTTGGAACGATTCCGGCACTACCTCCCACCGTTTCGGCCGAGTATTCGAACGGGGATGTCGTGCAGGTACCTGTCACCTGGGATGCAGTCGAAGCCTCAGATGTGGCCCAGCCACGCCAGTTTGATCTGCAAGGGTCGGTGGAAGGCTATGACGATCCAGTGACTATCCACATCACTGTCGCAGATGAAGCTAGCGACGCACCAGCTCCCAAGCCAGAGAAAGAGAAGAAACAGTCAACGCTAGCGAAGACCGGTGTTGATAGTGGGATTCTCGTGCTACTGGTCATTACACTGATGGGCGCTGGAGTCGCACTGAGATCCTTCAGCTCCGGCAGACAACAATGTCGATGTTGTTTATAACTAGGGTAGCTGGGGACGGGGGGGGGCCCGGGAGATTTCTCTGAAACTCTCGGGGCCACCCCCGTTATTTGCCTTATTGGCAAGCATCCATCCGATATTTTCAAAAGGAAGTATTGGATGAATGCTCTTGATTAGCCGTCTAATCATGTGTTGAGCAGACGCTAATTGCAAGCGTTGCCACGGTATTGAGTATGTCGAAGCCAATGAGAAGCGCGAACATCCACAAGGCTAGGAGCCTATTTATGAGATGTTGCTGCTATTCACAGATTTTCCGCAACTCGTCTTTCGGCAAGCAAGACCTTTCTTTGTGGCCGCTTAACTCAGGCACGCGCCTTGTATTTGGTGTCTCGTAGCCGGTACCCATTTGGTACCCCATTTCTATACCTATGGATAGTAAATGCGGGTACTGACAACTCAAACAGACGACGGTTAGAGATTAGGTGTTTCCCTTGATATTACG
>JAUNVE010000078.1 GCA_030537795.1 Actinomycetaceae bacterium | reverse complement strand
AAACTTGATAACATTCGGACGCCATCTGCCGGATTTCTCCCGATCATCCAGCCAAGCAGATAATGCGTCAGCTAAGGCGGGAAGATCAAGGAAATAATGGTCGGTCTCCACAAACTCTGGGGTCTCACCATTAATCTTCGACACCGGATTAATGAGATCAGTTGGATCGAGCTGGTTACCGCATGAATCACACTGATCACCGCGGGCGCCCTCCGCCCCGCACAGCGGACACGTGCCTTCAATATAGCGATCCGGAAGTGTGCGACCGGTAGACGGAGATATTGCACCGTGCGTTGTCTGAACGAGCATGTAGCCGTTATCGCGTACAACTTCGAACATCGCGCGCACAACATTGTAATGATTGCCGGTCGTCGTCCTCGTGAAGAGATCGTAGGACAGACCGAGCGCCACCAGATCTTCCACGATCAGGCGATTATTCCTATCAGCCAGCTCCCGCGGAGTGGTCTTTTGTTTGTCTGCCTCCACCAGAATTGGCGTTCCATGTTCATCGGTTCCCGATACCATCAGCACGTCGTGACCACGCATTCGCATATAGCGCGAAAAAACGTCTGAAGGGACGCCGAAACCGGCTACGTGACCAATATGGCGGGGGCCGTTTGCATACGGCCAGGCAACTGCTGAAAGAATACGACTCATGAGTCTAGCCTAGTGGGTTTGAGCTGTATTGCTCTACTTTCGCCAGTGTACGGCCGAAGCTGTGTCACTATTTGCGAGCGAGTGCGGCGCGATACAACTCATTCTTTTTCACTCCGGCAGCTTTTGAAACCTGTTTAGCGGCATCTTTCAGCCCCATTCCTTCATCGACAAGCGCCAGCACGGTAGCGACGTGATCCTCAGCATTCGGGATCTGCGGATCGGCGCCCTCAACCACCATAGTGATTTCGCCGCGTAGCTCATCTTGCGTTGCACGTAACAGCTCATTCAGGTCACCACGAATGATTTCCTCATGAACTTTAGTTAGTTCGCGGCATATGGCAGCGCGCCGGTCACCACCGAAGACTTCCGCCATCACCGAGACTGTATGGTGAATTCGCTTAGCGGATTCAAAGAAAATCATGGTCCGCGTTTCGGCTCCTAAGGCCTCGAAATAACGTCTTTTTTCGCCCTCTTTACGCGGAGGAAATCCGTCAAAGCAAAACCGATCTGAAGGCAATCCGGATACCGCTAGGGCAGTCAATACTGCCGAAGGACCCGGAAGTGCAGTCACTGGCACCTTGCGTTTGACGGCCTCCGATACTACCCGAAATCCGGGATCGGATACCGTGGGCATTCCCGCATCCGATACCACCACAACTCGTTCACCATCGCGAGCGCGTTCGACCACATTTGCGCTACGTGCCGATTCATTGTGTTCGTGAAGAGAAACGATTTGTCCTCTGATGCGCACTCCGATACGAGAGCATAGCGAAAGGAGTTTGCGCGTATCTTCTGCCGCGACGCAGTCCGCCTCCCCGAGGGCGCGGATGAGTCGAGGGGAAGCGTCGGAAGAGTCTCCTATGGGAGTGGCGGCAAGCAGAATTGATCCGGCACGCTGAACTGTTTTCTGGTCTTCGATGTACACGGCCATAAGCATGTCACGTTTAACCACCCCATGCCTGGCATTCCACGGCTCTCCCATTGCCCGAAAAGCTCTCTCACCC
>JAUNVE010000009.1 GCA_030537795.1 Actinomycetaceae bacterium | reverse complement strand
CCGATGAATACTACGCCGGAATTACCGAACAAATGGGCGCCGAATACGCCGAAGGCATGCGAGCCCTGTTCACCACTCCGGTGATCCTCATGTGGTCCGTTTTAATCTTCGTGCTCGGTGTGATAGGTGGATGGCTCGGAACCCGCGCCTTCCGCAAACACTTCCAGCGGGCGGGACTGGCTCGATGACGACCGATACGCAATCGCACACCGCAACCGAGCCTGTTGACGAATCAGCTATAGGCGAGTCAACTGACATGGACCCGGCCGCCAAACGCAAAGCGGGTAAAGCCGCACTGAATGAACTCCTCAAACCGGTCAAGGGGATGCTCACTCTCGGCAGAGCTCTCGCGGTCGTATCTTCCGTCATCGCAATCGCTCCCTACATCGCGCTCACTCGAATTGGGGAACTGCTCCTAGCCGCGTACCGAGCGGGAGCTCCCGTTGATTCCGCGGCACTGCGAAGCAACGTCACACTTCTGGTCGCCGCGTTCGTCACCCAACTCACGGTGTATTTCGTGGCTCTAGGTGTCACGCACTTTGCTGACCTGCGACTCGTCACCCATTTACGCAAACAGATTCTTCAGCGAGTATCATCTGCACCGCTAGCATGGTTTTCCGAATCAACCTCCGGTTCGATCCGCAAAGCAGTGCAAGATGACACCAAGACCCTCCATACCCTCATCGCTCACGCCCCGGTGGAAACCACGGCAGCGATCGCCACGCCGCTCGTCCTCGTCATATACGCCTTCACCATTGATTGGAGACTCGGCCTACTATCGCTGGCGACCTACCCCATTTACGCCTATCTCCAGTACATGATGATGGCCGACATGGGGGAAAAGACCGCCGAAATGGATACCAAGCTGGGAGAAGTATCCGCAACCGGTGTCGAATTCGCTGAAGGGATTGAGGTCGTCAAAGGATTTGGGCGCACCGGAAAGGCGCATAGTCGTTACGCGGAGGCCGCCGAACGCTTCGCTGAGTTCTATTGGGACTGGTGCGGGCCGCTCCTCAAGGGATCGTCACTATCAATGGCAGTGATCTCCGTGCCGATACTGCTGTTCGTCAACCTCGGTGGCGGTGCCCTCATGATCGCAGCCGGGTGGGTGAGCGTTCCTCAAGTGCTCACCTGTAGCCTCATCGCGCTCGTCGTTCCTATGGTCATCGAAGTGCTCGGAATGACTGCCTGGGCCTATCAGCTGGCTGGAAATTCCGCATTGCGGATTGTCGAAATCCTCACTACCGAACAACTGGCTACATCATCCGCAGATCAGAGCGAGGATGCCGCTATCTGGGCACACCGCCGCTACACCGAACCGGTGGGAGCATCATTCGAAAACGTCTCTTATGCCTACGTTTCTGATGGAACGCGTATCGAGGCGTTGAAAAACGTCTCCCTCGAACTCCCACCTGAATCGATTACCGCCTTAATCGGAGCCTCCGGCTCAGGTAAATCAACTCTCGCCACTATGTTGGCACGATTCCGAGACCCCGATGCTGGCCGCGTCCTCATCGACGGTAAAGACATTCGCCAGATGAGTGAAGCCGAACTGTACCGCTCGGTTGCTTTCGTCCTCCAAGACGCGCAACTGATGCGGATGAGTATTCGGGATAACATTGCGCTTGCTCGCCCCGATGCCAGCGATGAAGAAATCCGGGCAGTTGCTGATAGTGCCAATATTTTGGCCGATATTGAGGCGCTTCCCAAAGGCTTTGACACGGTGGTTGGAGATGACACTGATTTGAGCGGCGGGCAAAAGCAACGCATTGCGATCGCCCGAGCGCTGCTGGCAGATACTCCGCTACTCATACTCGATGAAGCAACCGCTTCCACCGACCCCGATTGCGAAGCCGAGATACAGGCCGCTCTCAATCGCCTGGTGCTCGGTCGCACAGTTCTCGTCATCGCCCACCACGCCGAATCCGTGATCGGCGCGGACCAGATCTGCGTGCTTTCCTCAGGGCGCGTCGATGCAGTCGGAACCGTCGCCGAGGTGAGCGATAACGCCTACTGGCAACGGCTACTGCGCGATTCAGGTGAGGAAGGACAGAACAATGGCTAAGAAGTTTTCATCGTCTAACGACCCAATCTTGGTGAAAGAATTTGGCGAGATCATCACTGTTGAAGGTCAGGAATACTATCGCAAAAGCAATCTGCTCAGCATCGTTGTCGGGCTCATTGAGGGACTCAGCCTGCTGGCGATTATCCCCACGGTGAGTGCCCTGGCGTCGGGAGACAAAGCCTGGGGCCTGCCACTCGTTGGCTGGATCATCGTCCTCGCAGTGTTCGCTGTCGTCGGCGCCATTCTCGTTTATCGGCAGGCGATAATGGGCTATATGGCCGCTATGGACGTTATCAAGAACGTCCACAAACGCATGGGAGATCAACTAGCCAGGCTACCGCTCGGGTGGTTCGGGCCAAAGAAAACCGGGATGATTTCGCGTTTATCCTCCACCGGCCTAATGAATGCTGCTGAGGGACTCGCACACTATATTTCCCCCGTCATTCGCTTTTTGACGGTCACGATCGTTCTCCTTGTCGGTACCCTCATCTGGCGCTGGCAGATCGGTGTCGTTCTACTCATTGCTATTCCCATTGCCGCTTTGCTGTCGACTGCGGCACGCTGGCTCAAGGCCCGCGGAGATCAATTGACGGCGGTCACCTCGGCAGAAGCGGCTAACCGAATTGTCGAATATGCCGCCTGCCAACCAGCCTTGCGCGCATCGGGGCGAGCGGGAACTTTCGACCCGCTCGATGAGGCAATCGAAGCGGACGGTGC
The DNA here is from genome assembly GCA_030537795.1 of Actinomycetaceae bacterium. Taxonomy (GTDB): domain Bacteria; phylum Actinomycetota; class Actinomycetes; order Actinomycetales; family Actinomycetaceae; genus Gleimia. The sequence continues at coordinate 63,721 of JAUNVE010000009.1, read as the reverse complement.
CGCTAGCAGAAAGGCACTGTGGCTCGGCGTCTTCGCGAATGTTCTCAACGGCATGGCGATTCAAGGGATTGTCGTCGGTCTAATTTTCATGGCTGCGCGCATGGGCGAGGCGGGAACGCTCAGCCCTATCGTCACTGTCGCATTTATCGGATTGTCACTACGGTTTACCTGGATCCTTGACCACCTGATGTCGTATTTGCTGGCAATGGAAAATACCCGAGTACCGCTCCAGGAAGTGAAGTCGATTATTTTTGCGGAGCCTTTGCCCGAGCACTCGGGGGATGCTGAACTGGTGGCTCCCGGATCCATCGAGTTCGACAATGTCTCCTTCGCCTACGACGATACCGAGGTCATTCGCAACGTCAGCTTCACTGTCAAACCGAATACTATGACCGCGCTAGTGGGCCCGTCCGGGTCGGGGAAAACAACCCTGTTCCGGTTGATTGCTCGATTCTGGGACGTCAACTCCGGTGCGGTGCGAGTCGGCGGCGTTGATGTTCGAGATCAGCCCACCGCGCAACTGATGGCACAGCTATCGATGGTTTACCAGAACGTCTATCTCTACGATCAGACTCTCGTGGAGAACATTAGAGTTGGGCGCCAAGACGCTAGTGATGAGGATGTATTGCGGGTTGCTCAGCTCGCCGGAGTCGATGAGATTGCCGAGCGGTTGCCGCGCGGATGGGATTCGCGTGTGGGAGAGCGCGGAGGGCGACTCTCCGGTGGCGAGCGCCAACGCGTATCTGTGGCCCGCGCCCTGCTCAAGGGGTCTCCGATTGTGCTGTTCGACGAGGCGACCTCCGCCCTCGATCCCGAAAACGAAAGCCAAATCGAACAGTCAGTTCGTGCGTTGCGTGAACGAGCCACTGTGCTGGTAATTGCCCACAAGCTCGACACCGTGCAAGAAGCGGATCAGATTGTTGTGCTCAGTGAGAAAGGTGAAGTGGCACAGATCGGCACCCACGACGAACTTGTTGGAGAAGACGGGTTATACCGCCAATTCTGGCAAGCGCGCCGCAATGCAACCGGGTGGCGGTTAGCAGCCGATGCATAGGAACGCCCGAATCTGTCGATTCCCCTCGATATAGTGAGGAGAATCGACAGATGAAAGGCACCCGCGTGAAACGACCTCGACTCGGTCGCAAGACCGGACCCAAACCGCAGTTTTCCGTTTCTGAAATTGCTGAATGTGCGCTTCAGCTTGGGCTCGACCGGTTCACCATGGGGCAACTGGCGCGGGAGCTCGGAATCGTCCCGTCAGCCATCTACCGCTACGTTGAAAGCCGTGAGGACCTCATCATGCAGGCGCTCGCTCGAGCTGGACGGCTGCTGCGCCCTCCGGCTCCAGGAGCGACCTGGCAAGATGTCCTGCGCACAATGACTGATGACATGTGGAACATGTTTGAGTCCTATCCGCGACTTGCCGTCGCGTTATCGCAGACGCCCGGAGCGCATGTCCATATTCAAAAATACATGAGAGCCGTGGTAGATGCGCTGGTTGATGGGGGGATACCTGGAGGGCGTGAGCGCGCGCTTTTCGCATTCGACTTCGTGGGCGACACGGTTATGGGCCAGCGAATATTCATCGATGAGATGGTGGAACTCAGTGAAGATGGCACAAGCGGTTTGGACCGGGCGCGGCAACGGTTTGAAGAAAGTCCCTACGCGCCGGTGGGGGAGGACGTGATGTACTATCCGGCGGCTGAATGGGTGAGCCGTCAACCGCTCGATAGGAAGGTTGAGTTCATTATTTCTGCGCTCGAACTTGTGCCGTTCTCCCAGGGAGACAACCACACGAAGAAACGGTGAAGTTGTCCCCATAGCAGATGATGAAAACGCCTCTGGACGTGCGGATTCTATGCGGGTAGAATGAGAAACTAACCGCGGTCTACGCGCGTTGATAATGTCGCAATGAAGCAAGGAAGAAAATGGATTCTCCCAATCGACACTCAGCAGCAGATCTGAATTTTCAAACTCCTGAAGGTAAGAAGAGTTTCACCACCGCCGTTCTATCCATCTGGCTCGGAACAACCATGGAATACGTCGACTTTGCCCTTTACGGCCTGGCAGCCGGTCTCGTATTCCACGACGTCTTCTTTCCGCATTCCACCCCCATCGTTGGTCTCCTATCCGCTTTCGCGACCTATGCGGTCGGCTTTATTGCCCGCCCGCTCGGCGCGATTTTCTTCGGTCGTCTCGGTGATAAACACGGACGTAAAGTGGTGATGGTGGCGACTATCGCCCTCATGGGAGTTGCTACAACTCTCATCGGATTCATTCCTTCCTACGACACGATCGGCCCCCTCGCGCCGGCCCTCCTCGTCCTCATGCGGCTAGGACAAGGATTCGGCGCCGGTGCAGAACTATCGGGTGGCGCAGTCATGCTGGCCGAATACGCCCCGACCAAACACCGCGGCGTCGTCGCCTCACTCATCGGTGTTGGCTCCAATACCGGCACACTTTTGGCCTCCCTCGTGTGGCTTCTCGTCCTCCAGTTGCCAATGGAAACCGTGCAGGCATGGGCATGGCGTATCCCCTTCATCGGTTCCGCAATTATTGTTATCGGTGCACTCGTCATTCGCCGCAAGATGAAGGAAAGCCCCATTTATCTGGACTTCCAAAAAGTGAAGGAAGAACAGATTCGGCAAGCAGAAGAAAGCCAAAGTGCTGAACCAGAGAACTTCTTCACCAAGTACAAGGCATTCTTCTGGATGCTCGGACTGCGCATCGGCGAAAATGGCCCTTCCTACATGTCGCAAACTTTCCTCGTCGGCTACGTGGTGACAGCGCTCGCGGTTTCCAAGCAAGTCCCGACCATCGCCGTCATCGTCGCGTCTCTTCTCGGATTCATCATCATTCCGGGATCTGGATGGATCTCCGATCGACTCGGCCGCCGCGTCACTTACCGCGCGTACACATTCGCCCTCATGCTCATCGCATTCCCCGCCTTCTGGCTCCTCGAGACCCGTAACCCGTGGATCGTCGGAACCGTCATCGTCGTCGCCATGAGCATCGCATCCCTCGGAATTTTCGGTGTCCAGGCGGCGTACGGTGTGGAACTGTTCGGTATTCGCCACCGCTATTCGCAGATGGCGCTAGCGAAAGAACTCGGCTCCATTATGTCGGGCGGTACGGCACCGATGATTGCAGCGGCGTTGCTCGCTGCGACAGGGCACTGGTGGCCACTGGCTCTCTACTATTTCGTCACTGCGGGCATTGGTTTCGTCACGACGTTCTTTGCTCCGGAGACTCGCGGCCGCGACCTCGCCCTCATGGAAGATGCGGATCACGACGAGGCCCGGTGAATGGCAAAGTCCCAGTGATTAAATGAGTACAATGGCGGCCTAAGCGATCACACTTGCAAGGGGCACCGATGCCGAAACGCGTCACACGAGAAGACGTTGCACGTCTAGCAGGAGTCTCCACCGCCGTGGTCAGTTACGTCATTAATGACGGGCCACGGCCGGTGAGCTCCGCCGCACGAGAACGTGTTCTTGCCGCCATTGAAAGCACTGGCTACACTCCCAACCGGGCTGCACAAACCCTCGCTTACGGGCACGCGCAGTCCATTGGCCTGCTCATTCCCAATAACACCAATCCGTTTCTCGCGTGGATGACGCAAACATTCGGCGACCTCGCATTTACCAGCGAATACACCCTCATCCTGGGAGATTCAGCCGACGACACAGCGCGTGAGGCCGCCCTCGTCCGCCATTTTCTCAGCCAACAGCTTGCCGGATTCATCTGGTACACGGTCGATCAGCCGGCTCCCATCGAATTACTGGGAGCAAGCCCACCGCGAACCATTATCCTCAACGCGTCTGAAGGGCTGGCTCCCGGGCCCGAGGTATTCCTCATGACCGCCGATGAAGTTGCGCAAGGCCGCATTGCCGCGCAGCACCTTATCGATCGTGGGTGCCGACGCATCGGCATTATTGCGGGCCCGTCGGAGCGCCTCAATACGCAGATGCGGATGCGCGGATGGGAGGAGGCTTTGCGTGCTACCGGTCTGGATGCAACGCGGATTGTCCACGCCGACTTCACTGAGGAAGCGGGGGAGTGGGCGCTTCCCCAGCTTGCTGACTGCGACGGCATCGTGGCCTCCAACCAGCGGCAGGGAATCGGAGCGTTAGCAGCCGCAGCTCGGATAGGTATTCCCATTCCCGACGCCCTCAAAATCGTCGCCATTAACGGTACGGATGCGGCGCGGTACACCAACCCGTCGCTTTCTACCGTCGATCAAAACCTCGAGTTCCTCGCCGCGCGCACCGTGGAACTTCTGCAAGGTGAGTCCTCAGTGCGCACTGACGTTCCACTCATGTTGAAAGCCCGGAAATCCACTGAACAATGACACGTACAATTCTTGACTGCGATCCTGGAAACTCCATCCCACAAGCCAACGTTGATGATTCGTTAACATTGGCGGTGCTTGCCGGACTACGGCCGCTTGACGTGGTGGAATCGGTTGTTACCGTATTCGGAAATACCCCGGCGGAAGTCGGCTACAGTTGCGCAACGACGTTGTTGGCTGATCTCAGCTACGACCTTGAGGTGAAATGCGGCCAACGTCAACCTCTATCCGGCAACGCAGCTGAATGGTCTCGCAAACTTCACCACCCTGTTGCGAGTGCGGATGAGAGTTTGGGGGTGGTTTCGGACGCGAGCGCAGGTTCACAGCTGGCTGGGTCGATGCACGGTTATCCCACCGAGAGTGAATCAGTGGATTTTACTATCTACGACGGAGCCCGCGTCATCGCTATCGGGCCGCTCACGAATATTGCCTACGCTTTGTCTCAAGGATTTCGCCCCGAACGCATCTACCTGATGGGAGGGGCGCTCGGCTTCGGCGACCTGGTCGACACAAACTTCGCGGTTGACCCGCGGGCGGCCGCAGAAGTGCTCGAATCCGACGTCCCATTAACCATTGTTCCGCTGGACGTGACGCGTACAACCTGCTTGACCTTAGAGCGATGGAATGCGATTGAAGCCGAATTGCGGTCGCAGGATCGTCACGTAGCCGATGCTATTGATTCATGGTTGCGGCCGTGGATTGAATACTCCCAGCGCACGCGTCCCGTTGACGGCATGTGGGTGCACGACCTGGTTGCACTCGTGGCGCACTTGATCGATGCTGGGCACGTTCCCGCATCGGTACTGAGTCGCACCACCGCCAGCGTCGCGGTGGATGCTGAAACCGGGAAACTCACTCGCTCCGATCACGGGCGCGACGTTACCTTGGCGACAGCCGTTGATAATGACGCACTGATCGACTTCATTCACACCGCGTTGCGCGGACTGGTTGACTAGGTTCAGTCGAGTAACCGTCACTGTGCACCGTCGATTTCAATGCGGCTACGTTTTGTAGCACTCTTGCCACCACATCGATTCCGACACTTCGTGTGCGCTAGATGTCTGATTCAGTTCGAATTGGGTGGCTTTTGGTGAGGAAGTGTCTGAATGGATGGTCTGTGAACCGTCGTTAGACGCGGTGCTCGAGAGGCGTGACCGGGGTGGGCGCCGGCCGTTTGGGAACACGGCCCGTTCCCGAAGAACGACCTCGAGCGTGACGCGCCATCCAGGGCACGACGTGGTGAATAAACCAGGCGATATGGGAAGGCGAGGGCTCGTGTAATGCGGGCTGCCAACTATCGGGAATGCGCCAATAGTCCGGGTTATCCGGGGCGAATCCAAGACCAGCCAGAGCCGCGTCAGCGAGAATTTCATGTGTTTCGGGTGTGAGGTGGAAACGGTCGTCAGCCCAGCCCCGCCAGGTTTGTAGGGGTTTCAACCCCCACTGGTCGGCAATCGCGCAACCGTAGCGTTGCGCGATTGACCACAGTGACGAGTTGAATGCGGTGACTCTTGGTCGCGTCAGCTCAATGAGTGGAGAGCCTTCCGGGTCGGAACTAGTGACGAGTAGCACATCGATGTCGCGCTCACGGAGTTGACGCACTGCAGCTTCCATTTGTCGCGCGAGACGGTTGATGTCGGCGCGGGGCCGAACCATGTCGTTGCCGCCTGCCGTAATGGAAATAAGATCGGCACCCAACGACACCGCGCGGGGAAGTTGCTCACGAAAGATGGGTTCCATCGTGCGGCCTCGAATTGCAAGATTCGCATAATTCAGCGGCGGCAATCCGATATCAACGCGTCGGCTTGATAGTTTGTCTGCGAGCCGATCAGCCCACCCTCCCAGGGAGCCGTCGGGCCGAATATCCCACAGTCCTTCCGAGGTGGAGTCGCCGATGGCGACATAGGTTTTCCACGCGCGTAGGCGTTCATGCGGCTGGGATATCACGGAAGACTCCAATCGACGGAAGAGGCCCCTTGGCTGGCCAGTAGTTCATTAGCACGCGAGAACGGGCGAGAGCCGAAGAAGCCTCGCCGTGCTGACAGGGGAGAGGGGTGCGGTGATTTAATCGTGGGCGTGTTTCCCAATCGAGATTCCAGCGCCTGGGCGTCGCGTCCCCACAGGATAGCGACGAGTGGACGCTGGCGCGCAACGAGCGCATCGATAGCGGCATCGGTGACAGTTTCCCATCCTCTGCCGCGATGCGAGCCAGGGGCCCCGGGGCGAACCGTCAGCACACGGTTAAGCAGGCACACGCCCTCCTCGGACCAGGGTGATAGGTCGCCACTGGTCGGACGATCAATGCCGAGGTCGGCTTGGAGCTCGGAGAATATATTGACCAGTGATCGGGGTGGGGCCACACCGGGCCGCACTGAAAATGACAGCCCCATGGCATGACCGGGAGTGGGGTAAGGATCCTGACCGATAATGAGAACCTTGACGTCCTCCAACGGGTAGGTAAAAGCGCGCAAAACGTCTGAACCGGCCGGAAGGTAGCCGTTTTTGGCGTCTATCTCCTGGCGGAGCATATTGCCGAGGTCACGGATGGTGCTTTCCACACCCGACAGGGCTTCGGCCCATCCGGGGTCTATCAGCTCAGATAGTGGTTTCGGGGCTTTATCAGTCACGATTACTAGCCTAATAGTTGGGAGGTTTGATGTCTCGGTTCGGCGTGGTGGATACCGGGTGTGTGAGATTTGCGGATATTCTAGCCCCGTGAGCTCAAATCAGTATCCTGAAGACGAATTCGACGAGACGGGACGTGAATTCCCGGTAGGCGTTCATAGAAAGAAGCCTTCGCAGTGGAAATCCGTGCTCCCTTTCCTCCTTGTTCTCATTATTGTGCCTATTCTCGCGTGGGCTATGGCATACGTGTTTACGCACCGAGGAGATGACGACGCTACCCCGGAAGCGGCGCCCAGTGCGACTGCGACACCGACTGCTAGTGAGGAAGAGGCCGAGCCTTCCGAGGAGCCGGCGGAAGAGCCGAGTGAAGAACCCGCCGAGGAACCGTCTGAAGAGCCGTCGGAAGAGCCCGCCGAAGTCAACTACGACGCGCCCATTACCGTGCTGAACGGAACGAATACCAACGGTCTGGCCGGGTCGGTATCGCAGAAGTTGCAAGATAATGGCTTCACCAGCGTAGAGGCCGGAAATGCCACCGGTTGGCGTACCGAGCAGACGGTGGTGTATTACAAACCCGGTAAAGAAGCTGATGCACAAGAGGTGTCACGCATCCTCAATATTGACCTGCGGATGGAGAATTCCTCAGATTTGGGCGAAAAGGACATGATCATCGTACTCAAGGGTGATTTCCAACAATAAAGCGGAGTATACGCAGATCATTGATGTAACTGTGTGAGTTGAGGCGACAAGAGTTGAGTCTTGTCGCCTCAACTTTTTAAGCTCGTCTTGCACTCTCGGCTTGAGAGTGCCAAACTATTCATTAGCACTCGCAAGGGTCGAGTGATAAAGACCGGGTTTCACGGTGAGGTCTACTTCACGCGGGACAAGAACGCGGAGAGGAAGACCGTCCGTCGCGGGCACTGCTGGAACCGACAACCGCTACAGCGGAGGAATAAACTACATGTCCAAGATGATTGCATTCGACGAGGAAGCTCGCCGCTCCATGGAGCGTGGCCTCAACGTCCTCGCCGACACCGTTAAGGTGACACTTGGCCCCAAGGGCCGCAACGTTGTTCTGGAAAAGAAGTGGGGCGCCCCCACCATCACCAAAGACGGCGTTTCTGTCGCGAAAGAAATTGAGCTGGAAGAGCCCTACGAAAAGATCGGCGCCGAGCTCGTTAAAGAGGTCGCGAAGAAGACCGACGACGTCGCGGGTGACGGAACCACTACCGCGACTGTTCTCGCTCAGGCTCTCGTGCGCGAAGGTCTGCGTAACGTCGCTGCCGGTGCGAACCCAATTGCGCTGAAGCGCGGCATTGATATCGCAGTAGACAAGGTTGTTGAGCGCCTCCACAAGGACGCGAAGGAAATTGAAACGACGGATCAGATTGCCGCCACCGCATCAATTTCCGCCAATGATACGGAGATCGGCCGCCTCATCGCCGAAGCGATGGAGAAGGTGGGTCGTGAAGGTGTCATTACCGTTGAAGAGACCAACTCATTCGAAACCGTCCTTGAGACTACCGAAGGTATGCGTTTCGACAAGGGCTTCCTCTCCCCGTACTTTGTGACCGACGCCGAGCGTCAGGAAGCAGTCCTGGAAGAAGCGTATGTCCTGCTTGTCGAGGGCAAGATTTCGAACGTGAAGGATCTACTCCCACTGCTGGAGAAGGTCATGCAGTCGGGCAAGCCGCTACTGATCATTGCTGACGACATCGAGGGCGAAGCACTCGCAACGCTCGTGGTCAACAAGATCCGCGGCCTGTTCAAGTCCGTTGCTGTTAAGGCCCCCGGCTTCGGCGACCGTCGCAAGGCGATGCTGCAGGATATGGCTATCCTGACCGGCGGCCAAGTAATTTCAGAAACCGTTGGCCTGTCGCTCGAAACCGCTGATCTCGACGTCCTCGGCACCGCCCGCAAGGTGGTTGTCACGAAGGATGAGACGACCATCGTCGACGGTGCAGGATCAAAGGAGGCAATCGACGGACGCGTCACGCAGATTCGCGCCGAGATTGAAAACTCCGACTCCGAGTACGACAAGGAGAAACTCTCCGAGCGTCTCGCCAAACTGGCCGGCGGCGTCGCCGTCATCAAGTCCGGCGCGGCCACCGAAGTTGAACTCAAGGAACGCAAGCACCGCATCGAAGACGCGGTCCGCAACGCAAAGGCCGCTTCCGAAGAGGGCATTGTCCCCGGCGGCGGTGTCGCACTACTCGAAGCAGCGCAGGCACTGGCTGAGGTTGAACTGCAAGGGGATGAAGCAACCGGTGCGAATATCGTTCGCGTGGCTGTCGAAGCACCTGTCAAGCAGATTGCCGTTAACGCTGGCCTAGAAGGTGGCGTCGTCGTCGACAAGGTGAAGAACCTGCCGAACGGTGAGGGCCTCAATGCCGCATCCGGCGAATACGAGGACATGCTGGAAGCCTCGATTGCTGACCCGGTGAAGGTCACCCGCTCTGCACTGCAGAACGCGGCGTCAATCGCAGGCATGTTCCTGACCACCGAAGCAATCGTTGCTGATAAGCCTGAGCCACCGGCTCCGGCAGCAGCACCGGGCGCCGACGAAATGGCAGGCATGTACTAATCCGGCGAACAGATATCATCTGACGGTTCTTAACTAACCGGAATGAGTGGCGGGGTGGGATTACCTACCCCGCCACTTCTATATCCCTACCGGGGCGTGACGGTCAGCAGTACCGTGTGCTATCTGGGGACGAATAGCGAAGAGGTCTGCGCCTCAGCATCGGCATAGGTGCTGGCTGCCAGCGCTAACTGTTGGCTGATCTCATCAAGTGACTGTTCCACAACAGCTTGAGTTGCGCGCCATTGGCTGGCGGTGGCACTAAACTGATGTGAAGCAGTACCGGACCACGATGCTTCCAGCGCACTGATATGCGCCATCATCGCATTCACTTCAGCGCGCAGAGTTTCTCCGCTAGTTTTAATGAGGGCGGCGCAGCGAGCGACCTCTGCGGTATCGACATGAAATAGTGACATGGAGCCTCCTTGAGTGGATAGATTGCTCCTCGAGTGTGTGTGACAGCGCATCAATCAACGGGAATATCTCGTAGTCGCTGTGGATAAACCGAATTGTGGACAACGCCTATCCACCGCATATCGACGTGCTGGGTAGGTCACCGATCCCGCAGGGCTACTCGTCAGAGCGACGCTGCTCGCCGGTCTTGTCACCGGCGCCCGTATCCTGATTGTCGTTGCCGTCAGGCAAGGAGCGCTCACTCTTGCGAAGCAATCCCGTTTCACGGGCGTATTCCTTGGCAGAAAGCCGTCGCGTCGGTGCGGTTTTGATAGGTTCTAGGAAGTCGGGCTCCGCTTCCAAAGAAGAACCTCCCTCACTGCGGCCACTGCTTGCAGACGTGCCGGATGAAAGGCTCCGTATATCAGCATCGGGGCTTGCTTTGTCACCACTATCAGATGAGACAGGGGAATCTTTGGGCGTCGAGTTCGCCGCGCGCTGAGCGGCGGTTTCAGCAACTGTATCTGTCTCGCCTGAATGCGCCGCATGCCTGGTTGAAGAAGTGGAGACTGGTCGCTCCCGACTAATTGTCGCCTCATCGGTAGGCTCGGAAGATTTATTCGGCGCGTTTCGATCATGTGAACGTTTAACGACAAATGTCTGTGATACCGGTTCATTTTCGTGTGGATCGGGCCGGTCGAGTGCTGAATCATCGCCTATTGAGGGATCAAGTTTCGCAATCGATGCATCGAGGTTGACCAGTTCGGCCTCCAAATTTTGGCGAGCGCTAGCCTCCCACTGACTGGCAATTGGAGAACGAAAAATCATAGAGCGCTTGAGCAGGGCGCGAATATAGCGGCGGCGCCGAATCTGATACTGCAAGTCGCTTAGATGCGGATATTCATCGCGCACGGTCTGGCGGTAACGCTTGTACTCTTGTGGCATTGACGCAAAAACGGCCATACTTGCATCGACGAGGGCGGTGGCGTCGAGGTCACCAGCAGGGGCGTGATGTTCGAACAGGTGGGCAATTAGTTCGCATACACGCTGCTTCTTGTCATCACTAAACCCAAGTTCCCCGAGAGTTTCTGTGACGTATCGGTGGCAGTGACTAATTGTCTTATTCGACTGTTCGGCGGCAAACTCGCTTGCCTGAGTACCCAGAGCTCCCCAAAACCAAGCGGCGATTCGCAGAGTGTCTGGATCTTGCGTTAGGGCCGACAATTCATCAATACGTGAGAGCATATTGACCAAATGCTGCGAGTTATGGAAAGTTCGTGTGGCAGCATTCCAACGGTTGAGCAGTTCCTCGCCGACCTGTTGCGCGTGTTGTGCAGAAGCGGATGCGTGCGTATTTCGCACGGCTTCGACAAATGAGCGCAGTAGCCACGGTGGCGTGCTTGGCTTCATAGGGGGTGCAGTATCGTTTCCAGACACATTCCCATGCTACGGGGAGTCGGTACGTAAATCAGAATCCTGTGTATTTTGAGTGCGATGTGGTTGGTGTATGGGGAGGGATAAACGCACGGTTAATCCACCGCCGGGAGTGTGGTCAATCGTGGCATTACCGGAATGGAGAGCAGTAATCGAAGCCACGATTGCAAGCCCGAGCCCCGACCCTCCAGATGCGCGTGAGCGAGAAATATCAGTGCGATAAAAGCGCGCAAAAACCTTCTCGCGGTCCGCGTCGGTAATTCCTGGCCCATGGTCGCGGAATTCTACGATAGCGTGATCCGCCACTGTTCCAAGCGCTATTTCTACCGGTGAGCCTTTTGGCGTATAGCGCACGATATTGCCGATGAGATTGGTGAAAATCTGCGTGATTTGATCGGAGTCAGCTTCAATTACGAGGGATTTAGGTGCATCTTCGTTTTCTAAACCGATGATACCGATGACGCGTGACGGATCGAGAGCGGTGAGATCGAAGGCGGCGTCCTCGGCCATTTTAGCCAGATCGATATCGACCGGTGTGATTGAGCGGCGTTCGTCTAGGCGTGCGAGGGTGAGCAGGTCCTCCACCAGAGTCCCCATGCGGGTAGATTCAGATTCAATGCGCGCCATAACGTCGGGAATATTCTGTTCGGGGACACCACCCATTCGGTACAGCTCACCATAGCCGCGAATGGCGGCGAGGGGGGTACGCAACTCATGAGAGGCGTCAGATACGAAACGACGCATTCGGTTTTGCGACTCATCGCGGTCAGCAAACGACTGTTCGATTTGGGCGAGCATGCGGTTCAAACTATCTGCTAAAGAGCCCACTTCCGTAGTAGTAGGTTGCGGTTCGACACGTTGGGATAAGTCACCTGCGGCAATGCTGCCGGCCACCGTTTCGATCCGCGATAGAGGTTTGAGAGTGCGACGAATGAGGTAATACGATCCGGTTGCGCCTACAGCAATAATGACGACACCAAGGAGGCCGAAATACCGGGCGGTATTTGACAATGTCTCGGCAACACCGGTGAGAGGCAGAGCAACAACTACCACTCCCAAAGGCGCATTATCTACTGAAATGGGGACCGCTACTGCTCTCCAATAAGAGCCCGGTAAGGTGGAGGGAATATTGACCGGGCGAGTAATATCTCCGGGCGGATAGACGCCGACGGGAAGAAGTGTGCCCGGGATGGGGCGTCCGTATCGTTCCACCGTTTCATCCGTGATTCGTAGCGTGATTTGGGATTCCGAATTTGTGAACTGGATGAAGTAGTTGGATGGAATATTAGGTTCGGCTTGTTTAATGAGCGATACCGCGGCATCGAGAGCGAGGGTTTTAGCGGAGGCCTGCAACTCCCGATCAACCTGGTCCACCAAATGTGCCTGCAGGATGCCGAGCATGGCCGTGCCGGCCAGGGCAAAACCGACGGATAAGACGAGCGTAAAAAGCGCCACCAGACGCACGCGCAAGGGACTACGTTGCCACGCTCCTGCGAGGCCGCGTTCCCGGGATGGTGGAGGTCGTGAAATCATGCTCGTTGATGGTGCCCTAGGGTGTGAATTATTGTTCGGCGCGGAGCATATATCCTACCCCGCGACGGGTATGAATTAGATTACCGTTTGCTCCCGGCACAGTGAGCTTTCTGCGCAAATAGGAAATATATGACTCGACAATGGCAGCTTCTCCATCCCAGTCGTACTCCCACACGTGGTCAAGGATTTGCATCTTCGATACCACGCGCCCCTCGTTAATCATGAGGTAGCGCAGTAGTTTGAATTCGGTGGGTGAGAGGTCAATTTCGTGGCCGGCACGGCGAACTTCGTGGGCGTCTTCATCCAACTCAAGATCGGCAACCCGAATGATCCCGTCGTCGCCATCTGCGGCCATTGTTCGGCGAAGGATAGCGCGGATGCGCGCCACGACCTCTTCCAATCCAAAAGGTTTGGTAACGTAATCGTCCCCGCCGACCGTTAAGCCCTGAATTTTGTCACGCATATCATCGCGTGCTGTGAGAAAAAGTACCGGCATGCGCAAGCCGGCGTCGCGCAGGCGTCGCGTTACGGTAAAGCCATCCATATCGGGCAACATGACGTCGAGGACGATGAGGTCGGGATGTTCGGTAGTAGCTAAATGGAATGCGCCGGCACCGTCTTCAGCGGTCGAAACGTCAAAACCCGCGAACCGGAGGGAGGACGCGAGCAAGTCGCGGATATTCGGCTCATCATCAACGACCAGTAGGTGAGCTTCGCCGCGCTGGTCATCATCAGTTGCAAAAGTAGGATTCATAGCACTATCCAACACCTCTTGTCTGAATGTTGTCTGAACGGTGGGTGAAGATCGAATAGTGTGCGGAACACTAGGAGCAACGAAATACGGGACGGTTTGAGCAGTACCAAGGATCGCAGGGAGGTGCATCTGTCTGCGCTGAAGTCTTATTTCCCGGATTTTTGGCAGGTGCGCCCCATTTCTGGATATGCGACAATTGCGGCGGCAGAAAGGAAACCGCCCGTGACTGATACATCGCGACAGTTCCATGAGACTGCGCCCGAGGCGCAGGTTATTCGACCTCCCGCGCAACCCGAAGACCCATTTAACCCGCGCGGAGTCGAGTTCCGCGGTGTTTCGCCAGCGCTGGTGAAGGTGCGAGTCGTAACTATTCTTATATTCGCGGCTATTGCTCTCGTGCCGCTTACTGTCGTGGCCATCACACTCTGGTCATGGTTTTGGGCACCTGTCGCGGTGGCGGCAGCATTCTACGTCTGGTTGCTTTGGCTGGTTCCGAGGCAGGTCCGCGCCATTGGCTACGCGGAAACAGAATCAGATTTACTGATTCGCAAGGGAATTATGTTTAAGTCCCTAACGGTCGTCCCCTACGGGCGCATGCAGTACGTGGATGTTTCTGAAGGGCCGATTGCTCGCACCTTTGGCATTGCTGCAGTACAGCTTCACACCGCATCGGCTTCTACGGATGCCTCCATTCCCGGTCTGCCCGCGCATGAAGCGGCGCGGTTACGCAACCAGCTCGCAGAACGCGGCGAAGCAGAAATGGCCGGCCTGTGAACCACGCGCCGCATGATTCATCTGATCAGATGGAAGAATCGCAGGAGAGTACACCGGGGGGTCCGGGGTCGCGCCGCAGACGCCGACGCGCCGAGCGCGATACCGCGGTGGGAAGCGGCGTCGATGCATCCCTGTGGCGAAACGTCCACCCACTTACGCCGCTAGCCCAGACGTGGGCGGTAATCGCGGGTCTCGCGGCATTCTTCACCTACCAGTTTGCCGACTTGCTGAGAGATATTCGCGAGGCGATGCGCGAAATGCCCGGTGGAAACCAGCTTCCCACGCTCGGTCTTCCCGAAATCCTTATCGGCGTTGCCATTTTCATTATCGTAGTCATCGCCATTGCGGGCCTGTATTCATGGATGGCGTGGCGACGCATGAGCTATGCCATCACCCGAGACGCCGTTTACTATCGCTCGGGTATTTTGTCGCGCACCCAGCGCCATGCCCGCCTCAACCGAATTCAAGCAGTCAATATTACGCATTCGCTGATTGGCCGACTATTCAAACTGGGCAATATTGATATTGAGGTCGCCGGAGGCGCGGACTCGTCATTGAAATTCGGTTTGCTCAAGAGTGAGGATTTGGAGGCCGTGCGCCGCGAAATTCTCATCAAAGTTGCTGAAGTGAAGGGGCACAGCGCACCTGTTCGTCCATCGCCGAGGCCGACTCAGGGAACCGAGGTGCCGCCCGCGGCGGATGCACCCACAATTTTGACAGAAACCGCCCGCGACAATAGCGCTGACATCCGCAACGCTGCCGGAACGCCCTCCTCAACGGGAGAAATGAGCGATGAGCAACTGATCTACCGCGTCAGTACCTCGCGGCTGCTGGCCTCCATTTTCATGAATATTGGCTTTTTAATCGCCATCCTCGTATTCCTAGTGTCGATCGTGGGGAGCATCGTACTGATTATTTTGACTCCTATCGGTATCCCCACACTGCTGTATAACGGCGTTATCGCCCTATCAGTTGGGGGAATCGCGTGGAATGCGTTTGCTAAAAACTACGGTTTCAGTGCGTTTATTACCGCAGATGGCATCCGTATACGCGCGGGACTGACGAGTACTCGCGCTCAGACGATACCGCCGTCTCGGATCCACGCGGTTCAGGTAATCCAACCATTCTTCTGGCGACTTTTCGGCTGGTATAAAGTCACCATTTCTCAGGCCGGATTCGCCGGAGATCCAAACGACAATGCGATGACTAGCGTCCTGCTGCCGGTGGGAACACGCGACGATATGCTCCGCGCCGTGTGGATGGTGTACCCGGATCTCGGTGTCGACGATCCGATTGGTACCCTCAACTTCGGGATCGACGGGGAGGGGGCAGGCTACGGATACTATCCCAATCCTGAGCGAGCAAAGATCTTTGACTGGATTACCTGGCGTCGTCGTGCAATCCTTTTGACTAAACAGGTAGTGGTGATGAGAAACGGGCGCATTACGCGCCAACTCACCGTTTTGTCGTATTCCCGGCTACAGTCCGCGGCGCTGACACAAGGTCCGCTTGATCGAGTGAAAAAACTCGCCTCTATTCACTTCCAACTCGTCGACGAAGTGAATGTGCATTCCAAACATACGCATATGGATGAGCAGCTGGCGATTGACGTATTTAAGCGGGTAACCACACGGGCATTGGAAGTGCGCTCACATGAATCCGCCAGCGCATGGGAGCAGCGCATGATTGAAGCCACCGGACGCGGAGGCGAAGACCTGTATACGCACGGCGTTTCGCAGACTCGCCTACGCCCTGAGAATCGGTCGGAGGAGGAGCCAGAGCCAGTGCCGCAGTTCCCGTCTTCGCCGGATTCCTCCCATCGCGCCCCCACCGATTCAGCCAGCGACACCGAGGGAGGGCGCGTCGAGTAATGAAACCGGGTCGACTGCGAATCTCAGTGATTGGAGCGGGGCGGGTTGGCCCCGTCCTGGCGAAAGGTTGGCAACTGTCGGGACATGACATTGTGGCCGTCACCCGTTCGTCGAATCCTGAATCCAATGACCGCGTCGATGCGTTTTTCCCGTCGGTTGCGCGTCCCGACACCGAGGATGCTACCGATGCTGATCTCGTTCTCATCGCCGTGCCAGACGACGAAATTGAACCCGTTGTCAACGGTCTTGGAGAGCTCGGGAAATGGAAACCCGGACAGATTATTGTTCACCCCAGCGGCGCGCACGGCACCGATGTGCTGGCGCCGGCCCGGGAGGTGGGGGCGATTCCGATCGCCCTCCACCCACCCATGACGTTTACGGGCACGAGCTTGGATCTGGAACGCCTCGTCCAATGTCCGGTGGCGGTGACGGCACCAGCCGTTGCTTTGCCGATCGCGCAGGCACTCGTCTACGAGTTGGAGGCCGAACCTGTCATTGTTCCAGAGGAAACCCGCGGTCTCTATCACGCGGCTCTTACACACGGAGCCAATCACCTGTTTGTGCCGATTCTGCAAGCGGTGGAGGCTTTGCGTGAGGCCGGTGTCGACGAACCGCAACAGTTCATTCGACCGCTGGTTGAAGCTGCGTTGGACCGTGCGATCCGAGAGGGGATAGAAGGGCTGACAGGGCCGGTTCGCCGGGCGGATACGGGAACCCTCGCGATGCATGTGCGACACCTGAAAGCCGCGGAATTGGATGATACAGCCGCCACCTACACCGTTTTAGCCCAGGCGGTTGCACGCTTGGCACATTCCGGTAGGCAGCTTTCCGAGCAGGGATATCGAGACGTGGTCTCCGCCCTCCTCATTGCTGAGGCTGAAGGGGACGTCGGCTAAGTGCGGCATTCGCGACCGATGTCACGCATTTCAATTCGCGTTGATCTTTCGCGGAACGCACAATAGTGAGGGAGAAGGGAGCCGCTGTGAAATACACTCCGCAGGTTGTTTATACGCGCGAGGAGCTCCGTGAGGCGCTTGCGCAGCTTTCGGGCAAACGCGGGCTCGTGATGACGATGGGGGCGTTGCACGCGGGACATCTGAGCCTCGTGAAATATGCGCGTGAACGTTGCGATCACGTGGTGGTCACCGTATTTGTCAATCCGACGCAGTTCGCGCCGGGAGAAGATTTTGATGCCTATCCGAGAACACTAGAAGCCGATGTCGAAGCGCTGGGGCGAGTGCAAGCCGACCTGGTGTTTGCCCCGTCCACTGAGCAGATGTATCCGCATGGCGATGCGCGCGTCACCATTGATCCGGGGCCGACGGCACAGGTTTTGGAGGGCGAGACGAGGCCCACGCACTTCGCGGGTGTGTGCTTAGTCGTCAATAAGGTGTTGAATATGGTGCGGCCCGAGGTTGCTGTATTTGGCCAAAAGGATGCGCAACAGTTGGCGATTATCCGGCAGATGGTACGCGACCTCGATATGGGGGTCGAGATTGTGGGAGCACCCATTGTGCGGGACTCTGATGGCCTCGCCCTCTCCTCGCGCAACGCGTATTTATCCGCTGCGCAGCGATCGCAAGCTCTCGTGCTTTCGCGGGCGTTGGAGGCCGGGCGCACTGCTGCCTCGGCAGGCGCATCTGCCGCCGACATTGTGACCCGTACGCGAACGGTTATGGCGAGTGAACCTGCGGCGGATCTCGACTACGTTGCCCTGGTTGACCCGGTGACGTTCTTGCCGATCAAACGGGGTGAGGGCGTATTGGCGGTTGCCGCTAAGATAGGTAGTACCCGCTTGATTGACAACACCTTGCTGGAGGTGAGCGATGACTGACATGCTACGCACCATGCTGCTGGGCAAGATCCATCGTGCGACCGTCACCGGTGCCGATGTGGACTACGTTGGATCCGTCACCATTGATCGTTCGCTTTTGGATGCGGCAAATATTTTAGATGGCCAGCAGGTTGATGTTGTCAATGTGACGACTGGAGCCCGGCTCACCACCTACACCATCGAAGCTGAAGCCGGTTCGGGGACGGTGCAACTCAACGGTGCGGCGGCTCATCTGGTGACACCCGGTGATATTGTCATCATCATTTGCTACGCGCAGGTTCCCGATTCGCAAGCCCGCAAGTTAACCCCCAGCATTGTTCTTGTCGATGAAAACAACCGCATTATTCATCGCGGCACCGATCCGGGAGGTATTCCCAACCATCTCGAAGACGCCACCGCAGGCGCGGGCACGCTTCGCAGCGGGCGAGTTTGAGCCGCGTATTCTCATTTTCATATTCAAAACCATAAGTCAGCTCTCGGTACCTACCCGAGGCTCTCGCTAGCGGTTCTGAGTTCCGCTTCCCACGCCCCGCATTGACCCCGTGTACGCCGCTATTTCTCTTTTGCCCGGTGGATCTCGCCGAGCAAACTTCGACTCAGCGGATTTGCCCGGTACGATGGGGGACGTGGAACAAAATGAAGTCGTCAACCAGGCCCCCGAACAGATTCGCGTACGCCTTGAAAAGCGCGCTCGCATGCTTGCGCAGGGGCGTGAACCGTATCCCGTTGAGCTCCCCATTACGAGCACGATTGCGCGGGTGCGTGAAAAATACGAGCATCTTGAAATCGACGAGCAGTCCGATGAGATGGTTGGTATTGCCGGTCGCGTCATGCTTATTCGCGGGTCAGGCAAACTGCAGTTCGTCGTGCTGCAGGACGGAGAGGGCAATCGTATCCAGGCCATGCTCTCTGCCCGGGAAGTAGGCGCAGATTCGCTGAAGGCATTCAAATCCGATGTGGACCTCGGCGATCACCTCTTCGTTCATGGCCCCGCAATGCGCTCAAAGCGAGGCGAATTATCCGTATTTGCCCAACCTGGAGAGGACTCGCCGGCGTGGCAGTTGGCGGCCAAGGCGATTCGTCCATTGCCCAAGACATTCGTGACAGAGGACGGCGAAGAAATGTCGCTATCCGAAGAGGCGCGGGTTCGTCGCCGGCATCTCGATATGATTACGCGGCAAACCGCTCGCGATATGGTGCGGATGCGTTCAAAGGTTGTGCGGTCGTTGCGCGAGTACTTTGACGACGAGGGTTTCATAGAGATTGAAACCCCCATGCTGCAAAGTATTCACGGGGGCGCTTCAGCGCGTCCGTTCCAAACGCATATGAATGCTTATGACACGGAACTGTACCTGCGCATTGCGCCCGAGTTATTTCTTAAGCGTGCGGTGGTCGGCGGAATTGAAAAAGTCTTTGAAATTAACCGCAATTTCCGTAACGAGGGAGCAGATTCCTCGCATTCCCCCGAATTCACCATGCTGGAAGCATATGAAGCATACGGAACGTACAATACGATGGCGACGCGGGCTCGTGAGTTTATTCAAAAGGCCGCGCGCGATGTTTTTGGTTCGGAGGTCGTGACTCTGTCTGATGGGACAGAATATGACCTGTCGGGACAGTGGACGAGCATCAGTTTCTATGAATCCATTTCCGAGGCTGTTGGTGAAGACATTACCCCGGACACTCCGATCGAGCGTTTGCGTGAGATTGCCCAGCAGCGCGGTCTCGCGATTCCCGATCACGCTGTTGCCGGCAAAATTGCGGAAGAGATTTTTGAGCATGCCGTCGGCGACCATCTGTGGGAGCCCACTTTTGTGCGCGACTATCCGGTTGATACGTCGCCGCTGGTGCGCGGGCATCGTAGCCTACCTGGGCGAGTTGAAAAGTGGGATCTTTACATTCGTGGCTTTGAGTTGGCGACCGCATATTCGGAACTCATCGACCCGGTGATTCAGCGTGAGCGTTTTGAACAGCAGGCACTCGCCGCCGCCCAAGGAGATCCTGAAGCGATGGTTCTTGACGAGGACTTCTTGGAGGCCATGGAGCAGGGGATGCCGCCGGCCGGTGGCATGGGGATGGGACTTGATCGGCTCCTGATGGCGCTGACCGGTTACGGAATCCGCGAAACTATCACCTTCCCGTTAGTGAAACGCCTATGAACCTCGACCGCTTTGATGCTTCTTCTCGCGAGAAGGAGCGCAAGCGGCTGTCTAATGAGTTTCAACCGGCTCGGGCTTCGGTGATTGCTCTCGCGCTTGTCATCGCCGCCGGAACCGCGCTACTTATGCTTCCGGCTGCTCGATCGGGAGCAGCTCCATGGCAGGGCTCTGAAGCTGTTACTGCGGGGCCGGCGCTACCCGGCGGCGCGCCTTTATCGGTGGCAGTATTCACGGCGACCTCTGCGACCTGTGTGACTGGTTTAATCGTGGCTGATACGGCAACTTACTGGTCTACTTTTGGGCAGGTCATTTTAACGGTCCTCATGGAAATCGGCGGGCTGGGGACAATGACCTTCGGTGCGCTGATGGCCCTCGTTGTTGCCAAGCGGCTAAACCTGAAACAACGCATCGTTATAGCGTCTGCGACAGGTGCGGTTACCCTACGCGATGTGCGCGGGGTGGCGCACCGGATCGTCCGTTATGGCCTGTCGTTCCAGGCTGTGCTGGCAATCCCGATATTTATTGATCTCATTCGTTCGGGAGAACCCTTCGATAGAGCACTGGGTCACTCGATTTTTCTTTCGGTTTCGGCCTTTAACAACGCGGGATTTTCGGTATATTCCGATTCGCTCATGTCGAAAGCCACCAGCCCTCTCGTCATCATTCCCGTGTCGCTCCTCATTATTATTGGGGGGCTGGGATTTCCTGTTTTGCTGGAGTTCCGTCGGGCGTTGAGCGACCGCACGCGAGCCTTAGTGCACTGGTCTCTCAATACTCGACTCGTCATTTTTGCCACATCTTTTCTCATCCTGTTTGGCTGGATTTGCATTGGTTTTCTCGAATGGAATAACCAGCGAACGCTGGGGGGAATGAATGCCGCCGAAAAATTACTGGTGACCTTCTTTACCGCAGTTTCCCCGCGCACAGCCGGATTCAACGCAATGGATATTTCGCAACAATCCGACGTCACGTGGGTGGTGACGGAACTGTTCATGTTCGTTGGAGCGGGGCCGGCGGGTACCGCAGGCGGCGTGAAAGTAACCACGGCACTCGTGCTTATTTTCATGGTGATTACTGAAATCCGTGCGGGGCGAAGCGTTCACCTATTCGGCGCGCGGGTGGGGCGCTCGGTACATCGGCAGGCAACCACAGTTCTCGTACTTTCGTTCTCGCTGGTTATCGCATCCACGGTTTTGATCCTCGGTCTTACACCGTATTCGCTTGATCGCGTACTTTTTGAAGTGGTGTCTGCGATGGGAACGGTCGGTCTATCTACC
Source organism: Actinomycetaceae bacterium (assembly GCA_030537795.1). Classification (GTDB taxonomy): domain Bacteria; phylum Actinomycetota; class Actinomycetes; order Actinomycetales; family Actinomycetaceae; genus Gleimia. Next base: position 42,135 of record JAUNVE010000009.1, on the reverse strand, counting down.
GGGATCACCCAAACATTACCAATCAGCGCGCAGGTTATTTTATGTACACTCATGTTCTTCGGCCGTGTCGGGCCGGTCACAATCGCGGCGGTGCTGGCGGTTAAACCGGACACGCGACTGTGGGAACTTCCGAAGGAAAGGCCCCTCATTGGCTAGATTCATGTTTTCAATGCGCCCCCAATCTGATGCGATTGAGGGGGGAGTGGTTGTTATCGGTCTCGGGCGGTTTGGTCGTGCGATGGCTGATGAACTGATGGCTTCCGGGGTGGAGGTACTCGGTATCGATAAGGATGAAGATACCGTTCAATCCATGCAGGGACGTCTGACTCAGGTGGTGCGTGCTGATGCATCTAACGAGGAAGTGCTGCGCCAGCTCGGTGTTGATGAATTCCCGAACGCGGTGGTTGCAATCGGTGCCGATTTAGCATCGTCTATTCTCGTGACCTCAGCCCTTATCAAACTCGAAGGACCTGAAATCTGGACGAAAGCATCGACGGAGCAGCAGGGGGAAATTTTCTTACAAATGGGGATTCGCCACGTATTCCACCCGGAAAAAGATATGGGTATTCGTGCAGCTCACCTATTGACCCGCACACTATCCGACTACTTCGACCTCGGTCACGGTTTTGCAATGGCGACAACGACGGCACCACTGACGCTAGTTGGTCGGGCTCTGCGCGACCTCAACGTGCGAGCCAAACTTGGTATTACCGTCATCGGAGTTCGAGAGTCGGATGGTACGTGGACGTCAGCGCATCCCGATACAGTTATTGATGAAGGGCAAACTGTTTTGATAGCAGGGCCAACTAAGAAGTTGGATATAGCCTTTCGACACTAGTGTCGGTGGCAGGAGGAATTATGGATTTACATATCGCCGGTCGAGTCGCTTTTGTGGCGGCCTCGACGTCAGGACTCGGGCGTGCATCAGCCATTGCTTTGGCCGCCGAAGGTGTGGCCGTATGTATCACGGGGCGTTCGCTTGAGCGTTGCGAACCGGTGGTGCGTGAGATCGAAAAAGCTGGAGGGCGGGCCACTGCATGCGTGCTTGACGTCGAGGACTCCCAGTCCGTGCGGGCTGCTCTGGAGCACTGCCAGTCGCAGTTGGGTGCCATTGACATTCTGGTGCTGAACGGCCCGGGACCAAAACCGGGTTCTCCGACTACTGTCGAAGCAGCCGATGTCGATGAAGCGATTCATCGCTTAATTACCCCGCATGTTGAAATGTTGAATGCCACTCTTCCAACTATGCGAGAACGCGGATGGGGGCGTGTTATAGCTATTGGCTCGACGGCGGTGATTACTCCCAGCGAACAGTTGGTGCTATCGACAATGGGACGACAGGGATTAGCGGGCTATCTCAAAGCCCTTGCCAGCGAGGTTGCGCAAGACGGCATCACCGTGAATCTCGTCCATCCCGGACGAATTGCCACCCCGCGTATTGATCAGCTGGATGAAGATCAAGCTGAACGTGAGGGGGTCACGGCAAGTGATATACGGGAACGTTTTGAACGCGCTATTCCGGTGAAACGTTTAGGCAATCCGGTGGAACTTGGCGCAACAGTTGCCTTCCTCGCCTCTGAATACGCTGGCTACATCACCGGAACCAGCATTCGACTGGACGGTGGGGTGACACCAGTTCAGTAGCCCTGCCGGCTTAAGGTAATCCGGATAAGGTTAAACCCCCTGTGGATCAGCTCAGAAGTTTCCGCCCACACGTTCGCACCTGTGGAATTAGCCAGTCATAGTAGAAAAGGTCTTGTTTTCAATGAAGAAATCACAGCAATCGACATCCCCACTTGTCATTGGTATCGACTCGTCGACATCTGCGACAAAGGCAATTGTCGTCAATGATGAGGGCGACACTCTTGCTCTTGGTCGAGCCCCAATCGACCTGTTGACGCCACGCATGCATCAGTATGAACATGATCCACGCCAGTGGTGGGAATCAACGCGCATTGCGATTCGTGAAGCGGTTGGCCAGTTGGGCGAGGAAGAGCGGGCGCGTATTCGTGCGCTCAGCATCTCTCACCAGCGAGAGACCTTCGCCTGCGTCGATGAGCAGGGCAATGCGCTGCGTCCGGCCATCCTTTGGCTCGATTCACGAGCGGGAGAACAGATTCGCCGCTATGGCTCCGACGAAATCCACCGGCTGTCGGGCAAACCTGCTGATACCACGCCGGCGATTTATAAGCTGGCCTGGTTAAAAGAACATGAGCCCGACACCTTGGAAGCTGCCGCGTTTGTCGTTGATGTGCACGCTTATTTAACCCACGAACTGACGGGCCGTTGGGTGTCGTCAACCGGTAGTGCCGATACGCTGAATCTATTCGACATTGCCGCACAAACATGGTCAGATGAACTCCTCGAAATCGCCGGTGTGCGACGCGATCAGCTCCCTGAGTTGGCTAAGCCTGGTGAGATTATTGCTCCTTTGTCTGCGAATTTGGCGAAGGAGTGGGGCCTAGGTGAGGTCGATATTGTGGCCGGCTTGGGAGATGGGCAGGCTGCCGGTCTCGGCACCGCCGCCACCGAAGATGGAGTAGCCTACCTCAATGTCGGCACTTCTATCGTGTCGGGGATTCACGCGGATGAATACCGATTTGGCCGTCAGTATCGCACGCTGGTGGCGGGGATCCCCGGGTGGTACGTGCTCGAATCCGTGCAAAACTCGGGTTCGGTGCTGGGTAACTGGTTCCGTAAAGAATTCGGTAATCCAGAGTTGGAGGGCGCCCCGGATGCTGCCCTTGAACAGGAATCGGCCCAGGTGCCGGCCGGTAGTGAGGGTTTGTTGACTTTACCGTATTGGAATGCGGTGCAGTCCCCGTACTGGAATCCCTTTGCGCGTGGTGCTGTGGTGGGATACGGATCTTCCCATACGCGTGCGCATGCTTACCGTTCCCTACTCGAGGGCATGGCGTTTGAATTGGCCTTGAATTTGGAAGGCATGGCCGAGGGTGCGAATACGCAGATTCGGGAGTTACGTGCTGTTGGGGGCGGGTCGCGGTCCGATTTATGGCGTCAGATTCTGTGCGATGTCACCGGTATCGATATTGTCCAGTCCACGATTGACGAAGTATCTGCACAGGGTGCAGCGGTGTTGGCTATGGTAGCCGCGCGTCGTTTTAAGTCGGTAAATGAAGCAGCGCAGGCGATGGCGCATCTAGGGGACCGCACCTCGCCTAACCCTGAGGCGCAGTCGCGCTACGATGCCTGGAAGCCGGTGCATCGGAAGATATACCCGGCGATTGCTGCTATCTATGACGATATTCAACGCGTCAGTAAAGAGCTCGGAGACCTATAGTCGGGCGCAACGCACTGCCAATGGAGGTGGAACCGGTTTCGCCGCGCGGAGGTGGATCCGGTTCCATCTGAGCGGCATCGCCGTTGTTAGAACTTAGGAAGCGACGATGATGCGGGCACCGGATTCTTCCAGTTCAGCTAGTTGATTATCGGTAACTGCGCTGTCGACGATGATTGTCGTAAAGTTGCTGAGCGCCGTGGTTTTTTGCCACGCATGGCGACCGAATTTCGTGCTGTCAATGAGTAGCACCCGGTGGGTTGCCCGCGATAGCATGGCTCGTTTCATATCAATAACGTAATCGACTGGATTGTAGATGGCGCCGTCCCATACGGCGGCATCGGACATGAAGCAGGTATCTGCCCGTAGCTCCTTTACCTGCGAAACCGCTAGCGTGCCGTAAAACGCGTGTGCCCATTGCTGATAACGACCGCCGATGAGGACTAGCTGGTGGTCGGGCCAGTCGCGTATCTCGTCGGCAACGATAAGCGAGTTAGTGATAATCGTCAGTGGTTGGATGGTCTTTAGACTTGGAAGTAGCGGCAGCAGAGTTGATGAGTCATCAATGAGAATCGCATCCCCAGGGTTCACCAAATCAAGAGCTGCCAGTGAGACCGCAACTTTTTCCTGTCGCGAACGGGTCTGTCGGATCCGCGGGGGTAGCTCGGCGGTGGAGGAAGCTCGTACCCGCACCTCGCCGCGCACACGTTCGACGACTCCGCTGTCTTCGAGAACTTGGACGTCTCTATATACGGTGACGGGAGAAACTCCGAGAAATGCGGCGATGTCGTCGATGCGTTGAGCACCGTCGGCGAGGACTTCTTCGACGATACGTGTTTGACGTTGTGCCGGTGTTGTGCGGTCAGTGGTTTCCCGTATTTCTGCCATGTGTCAAGTATCGGTGAAAATGTAAAAAATGGAAGCTAAACGCAAAATACTCTAAAAACGTGGAAAATAGTGGCAATTAATTGCAGTTTCATTGAAAAAGTTATCACTATCTTCTATGGTTTAAGGAAGCGGCTCCCAAAATACACCGTTGCGAAGAGGTAGATGTGCTTTTTCCCTCGGCCAGTATATGAGGCGCCGCATCAGCAAGTTCGCAGACGCGAAATGAACTCAACGAGGAGTGAACGTGAGTGAAATTGTGATTGGTATCGACGGCGGTACCACAGCGGTAAAAGCGGTTGCTTTCGACCTGAAGGGTGAAATCCAAGCGTCGCATCATGCGTCGGTTCCCGTCCAATACGGAGCCAACGGTGAGGCCGAACAAGATATGAATCTTATCTGGGAGGCGGTGGCGGAATGCTTAACCGAGGTCTACCAGAGCTTGGACAACCCCACCGTGGTCGGCATCGGATTGACCGGCCAGGGAGACGGCGCATGGCTCATCGATGAAGAAGGCAATCCAACGCGGCCGGCTGCGAACTGGCTCGATGGTCGGGCAGCAGACCGAGTCAATGCTTGGGAGGCCGACGGACGTGGTCGTAAGGTCCTCAATGTCACCGGCACCACCGTATTTGGTGGACTTTTCCCCGTCCTGATCGAAGAATTGCGTGAAAGCGAACCGGCGGCGTATGAAAAGGCTGTCACGCACCTCAACTGTAAGGATTGGATCCGTTTCAAACTCACGGGTGTACGCGCTACCGATTACACCGAAGCCTCTCGCTCATTCCTTGACGTACGCGATGCCTCCGGTTTCTCCACCGAACTTGCCACCGAACTCGGCCTCGAAGATACCATGCGTCTGCTGCCCGAAATTCGGCACGCTGACGGGCCTGCCAGCCCGCTGTCAGCTGAGGCGGCCGAGAGAACGGGCATTCCCGAAGGTACGCCGGTAGGCGTCGGGATGATTGACGTAGCCGTAACCGGTATGGGACTGGGTGCGATCGACGATAACGATACCTGGCTGATTCTCGGTACTACCGGATTTGTTGGAACCCTATTGCCCAGTGTCGCTAATAGAAAATCCGACTTATCAATGGTTTTGGCCACCGGCAACGGCACCCAGGTACTTGAATTCATGGCCCCCATGACTGGCACACCGAATCTTGACTGGATTCGTCGTACGCTCGGATTAGACGATGAAGACTGGGCGACCATCGAAAAACAGGCGCGTCAAGCCGAACCTGGCTCCCGCGGTGTGATTTACCTGCCGTACGCCTCCCCCGGCGGTGAGCGCGCCCCCTTCCTCGATACCAACGCATCCGCCTCGTGGCAGGGTATGTCTCTGACATCAGCACGCGAAGACATCCTTCGTTCCGTATACGAGGGCGTGGCATTCTCACTGGTCGAGTGCATCAATGCGTTGGAGGTTGAAAACGACCTCGTCGTCTCCGGCGGCGGCTTCCGTTCCGACCTACTGTGCGAAATCCTCGCGGATGCCACTGGTAAAAGGGTTATTCGCCAAGACGCTCCGGAAGCCGGTGCGCGAGGCGCAGCCGTACTCGCGCTGGTATCCGCCGGACGATTTGATTCGGTCAAAGCCGCAGCAGATGCCCTCGGCGCCACCATGGAAACATTTGAGCCCAATCCCGAGCACCGCGAAATTTACGACCTCACTCATCAAATCTTCCTCGAAACCCGCAACGCTATCCAGCCGGTGTGGAAGCGCATGCGCGAGCTTCGTAAGGCCGTAACAGAATAAGGAGATAGCATGCGTGTACTAATAGCGAGCGACGGATTCTTAACCGAAGATGTCATGCGGGAGGCCCTCACGGCCGAAATTCCTGACGTCGACACTGCCACTATCGCCTCGACGTGGCCGGTGCCGCCATTTCATGATGTAGCCGAAGTGAAGGAGGCGCTCGGTGACGAAGACGAACTCATCGAAGCGCTTTCTGGATGCGACATCGCATTTTCGCATACCTTCCCCTTCACCGAAAAGGTTATTGCTGCCAGCCCCGATCTTAAACTCATTACGATTTGTCGCGGCGGTCCCGTCAATGTCAACATCGATGCGGCAACCAAACACGGAGTGCTGGTGTCATACACACCCGGCCGTAACGCCACTGCGACCGCAGAGCATACAGTTGGCATGATCCTCTCGGCGGCACGCCAAATTCCGCAGCGTCACGATGAGGTCGTCTCCGGACAGTGGCGCTCAGACTACTACATCTTCGATAACGTCGGGCCGGAAATCGGTTCCTCCACAGTCGGCGTCGTCGGCTACGGAGCCGTGGGGGCGAAGGTCGCGAATATCATGGCCTCCTTCGGAGGGCGAGTTCTCGTATTCGACCCGTGGGCAAAGAACCGCGATGGCGCACCTAATATCGAATTTGTCGATGAACTCGACGAACTTTTGGCCGGAAGTGACATCGTGACACTCCACGCGCGGGTGACAGCGGAAAATACCCATATGATCAACGCCGAAACTATCGCGAAAATGCCGCAAAATTCGATTATCGTTAACTGCGCTCGCGGTGCGCTGGTCGACTACGACGCGGTATGCGATGCCATCGATTCCGGACACCTCTTCGCGGCTGCATTCGACTGTCTGCCCGAAGAACCGCTCCCTGCCGATCACCGCCTCATGTCGACCCCGCGAGTCACGTTTACGCCGCATTTGGCAGGTGCATCAAAAGAAGCATCCCGCTTGGCTGCGCGGATCGGTTCCGCTGATATCGCAGCCTATATCCGTGGTGACAAACCCACCCACTTAGCCAACCCTGAAGTACTTTCCCAATAGGAGTTCCTTTATGTTGATGGAAGAAGAACGCCAAGAAATCGTCGACACCTGCCTGTTCATGCAACGCGAAGGCTTGATTGTCGGCACAGCGGGAAACGTCTCGATTCGCAAAGATAACCTGGTGGCAATCTCGCCTTCCGGAGTACCTTACGAGACAATGACCGCCGAAGATGTCGTTGTATACGACATGGATGGCAACCACGTGGAGGGCGAGCTCAAGCCCTCCTCGGAGCTGCCGCTACACCTGAGTGTCTATCATGCGACTGATGCTAAGGCGATTACGCATAACCATGCGCCCGCCTCCACCGCCCTCGGACTGGTCGTCGATGAAATCCCCACATCGCATTACTACTCGGCGATGTTTGGTGGGCAGATTCGGGTCGCCCCCTATGCTGGTTTTGGTTCCGATGATCTCGCAAAGTTCGTCACCGAAGCGCTCAAGGACCGTACCGGCGCGCTGATGAAGAATCACGGCGCCATCACCATTGGGCCGACCGCGAAGAAGGCAGTCAATATGCTGCCGATCCTCGAATACGTATGTGAAATCCACCTGCGCGCAATGGCGACGGGAGCCCCCATCGCTTTACTGTCAGAGGCGGAAATGGCTAATGCCAAGGACGGAATGGCGAACTACGGCAAACAGCCGGGTCGCGAAGATGAGTGAATATCCAAATAAACCTCAATAAAGTCGGCCACCGCGTCATCGGCGTGGTGGCCGATTTGCGCCCGCGAAACCTCCACTACTTCATCGCGAGCGTTGCCCATCGCAATCGGCCAGCCAACATCGCGTAACCAGTCCACGTCATTGCCGCCATCACCGAAACCGGCCACGCGAGCCAGATCCCAGCCGAGCTTTCGCGCCACTATGCGGAGCGCTTTTTCTTTGCCTTCGCCGTGATCAACAATCTCAAAATACTGGGGAAGGGAACGTTGGAAATCCGGAAATCGCTCCAAAATAGAGTCGGTTAACTGGTCCAAATATTGATCGTCGGGATGGGCGTACATAATTTTGAGAATGTCCTCGGGATCCACCTCATCAATGGGATCGATGACGACTGCTTCACCATCATTTGCGTCGCGCAGAAAACGCGAGGAAAAATCCTCCTCATCGGCTTGCATATGGTGGAGGAGGAACAGCGTTACGGTGAGGCCGTGATCTCGTCCGAAAGCAATGACGTCGCGGCTGAGTTGGGCTGACATGGGGTGCGAATACAGAATTTCGTCGGTTGCACCATCACCGATAATGGCACCGTTCGACGCGATCACAATGCCGGGGCTGTGCGCATCGTGCAGAATCCGTGCGGCGGCCGGCCAGATTCTACCGGTAACAATAATGGGTTGAATCCCCGCATTTGCCAGGCTTGTCAACGCGCGAAGCGTGCGTGAACTGACGGTGGAGTCAGAGCCAGCTAAGGTGCCGTCAACGTCGAAAGCCATGGCATCGAGGGGGCCCATCGCCTGCGCTAGAGAGGTGAGAAACTCGCGAGAATGCCCGCGCGGAAATCCAGATTGTGAGAGAGCCATATCCTGAGTATAGAAAAATTATGTTGTGGCCGGCCCTGCACGGTCGGCCACAACTGCGGGTTGGGCGTATTTATGCGGTGACCTCTCGGGCGGCGTCTACCGCTCCGGCGAGAAGATCATCGGACAGGCCGTACGCCCAATGGATCAGCGAAATCGGGTGAATGAGTTTCGCTCCAGTCCCCTTCGAAATTTGCCAGCGACATGTTTCAGTATCACATGCAGCCAGCTGCGGGTTAGTGCGCTTAATCATCTCGAATAGCGGCTTGCCTACCGCCTGAGCAATCTCGTGTTTTTCAGATTTGAGACCGTAGGTTCCAGCTATACCACAGCAGGGCTGCCCCGATTCCACAACGCGTACTCCCGGGACCAGCTCCATGAGCTCAATTGCGGGCATCCCCATGCCCTGACTTTTGACCTGGCAAGGCTGATGGTAGGGGATGGTCATATCAAGAGGGCGGAAATCTGTGGGCAACTCGCCGTTGTAGTACAGGTCAAGCAAGAACTCGGAGGTTTCGCGCGTACGCACTCCGACATCCTTTAAGCGGGGATCTTTAATGCCCATGATTTCTTGTGCCTCATGTTTGAGCATGCCCGCACATGAGCCGGAAGAAGAAATAATGGTGAGGTCTTCACCGGCGGAAATAAGATCATCGCATAGTTTGAGAACCTTCTTGGTAGCACCACCAAAAATGCCATTCGACTGTTCAGCCAGACCACAGCATCCCTGTTTGGGGACCAGGACCTCGTATCCCAAGTGCTCAAGCACCTCAATCGTATGCTTCGATGTTTGCACCTCGAAGTAGCCGCCCGCGCATCCGTGGAAGAATACGAGGGTGCCGCGCGAGCCTGCTTGTTGCGGCGGCTTCCGCTTTTTTAGCCACCCTTGGAGGGTTTGGTTGTGAGCGGTGGGCATCGGAGCGTCCTCGTCGATCTTCATGACGAGATCAATCACTTTGCGCAGTGGCTTAATTCCCAAAGCGGCATTCGCAATCGGCGCCAGTGGAGTCATCGCCTGCCCCATCAACGTGGTCTGCGTAATCAGACGATCGCGCACAGGCATTCCATTTTGCGCCTTCATGACGGCGCGCGCCTGGGCGTTGATCTCCGCGATCTTCACGCCCTGAGGACACACCATCGTGCAAATGCCGCATCCGGAACAGTAATCGAGTGAGTGATCCACTGACTCCCCATGCCGGTATCGTTCGGCCTGCGGGCCGACGAACTTAGGGCCGGGGAATAGGGGAGTCACACGAGCCACCGGACATTGCGTTTCACATATCGTGCACTTGACGCAGTTGTCGAGCGTGGCGCGCGCGAAACTTGCGCGGGCTACATCCAATGGATCATTCATCGGTTCCTCCCGAAATCGAATCGTTTGCGATCGAATCAGTTGCGCGGATCATCGAACCCAGGGCAATGCCTTCACCCGATTTCTCTTGCCAGCGCATTGCTCCAGCGATCATGCCGCCGATTACGCGGACGTTGGAGTAGACAACGTTTCCTTCACGGTCGAGCGGGCGCATGTCGCCGTCAACTGCTACCCCCACCTTGAATAGTGCCTGTTGGTCACCCCAGTAGTCGCCGTGTATCAGGTCAGGCAACTCACCACCGGTGACCGGTAGGTTGAGGGCGCGTTCAAATACAGTGCCGTAGGAATCCATGGTCAAGGACCCGGATTCAAATCCGCCTCCGGCGAGTACAAGATAGTCGACCGGAATCTCCCGCGGAGCACCGGCGGTTTCTGCAATGGCATGGGTGACAGTTGCTCCATCAGTTTTTACGCCGGTGATTTCTGTGCCAAGCATGAAACGAATCCGCAGTTCCTTGACTCTTTCGGTGAGCTTTTGGTTTAGGCGCATTCCGGGAACAGAGGGCGGTGGTAGAGGTATTTCGAAGACGGAGTGACCAAGCATATCCTCAAATTGTTTCCACACACCATCTCCGTTGACACCGAGGATGGCGGGAAGCCCCACGATTTCATCGTGAGCGACGTGAGGGCGGATCGCATCGGCGAGAGCACGTAGCTTAACGGGGTTTTCTAACGCCCGAGCACAAACCACTGCAGACGAATCAATTTCGCCCTCCCGCATTTCAAAGTCGATCGACAGCGGACGTGCTTCGATACGACCTCCCCATTCGGTTTTAGCCCGGTTGAGGTTGCCGGCCACGAACTGCGGGTAGAAATCCTTGAGTTGGCGGATGCCGACGATAAGGAATTTTGCGCCCGGCTTAACGTTACCGTTGACCATCGACGGCTGTGCCAGACTGGTAGGTCGCACCGCGCCGATTGCCGTGGGAAGCAAGTAGTTCTTTTCCGGGTTGCCAACCAGCAAGTTCTCGCCCACTAGCGACGCCATGTAATCGACGCCTTCACGAACGGCTTTCGAGCCCATGATTGAATACGGGTGGTCGCCTTCAGCGCTCCCTTTTTCAAAAGGATCGGCATCGATGGCTTCGAGCGGTTTTTCCACCCGCTCCGGAGTGTATCCGAGAATATCGATGGTCCCCTGTCCCAGCTGTAAACCACCGATGCCTTTCGACACCAGGGTGACTCGATGTCCCTGTTCGCGCAGCCGGATAGCCGCGGTTAGTCCGGCGATGCCGGCTCCCATCACTACAACTGAACTCATCGCACTGCCTTACTCTTAATTTCCTCATCTTCCACGGTGGGGAGGTGCTCGATATCGAGGATGCCCTGGAAGATCCAGTCATCCAGTGCGGTTTGTCGCACCTGTCTGCCAAATAGGATCGGCCACAGTCCAATCCACCGGTTCTTGAGGAACAGACGCATAAGCTCGGTGATGTCCTTTTCATCACCGCGCCCGATTTCCTGGGTAATGCCGGCGGCCCGCATGGAACAGAAACCGCCTTGACAGGGGCCCATTCCCAGTCGGAGTTGACGCCGCAAATCATCGAAGGTGGCATTGGGCTGGTCGTTGAGGAGTTTGGTGAACATCTTCCGGTTCATCAACTCGCATTCGCAGATAATTTGGGAGTCGAAACGATCTGCTTCCCGCTCAGCCAGCCTGTGAGTAACGGTGTAGTTATGGCCGCGTTCCGTGCCGGGCATAATTTCTTCGGTAGTGCGGCAGGGGCGATGCTCTCCCATCTGGTCACACATCACATCGACAATGTTCTTGGCCATGAGTCGGTAGGTGGTGAGTTTTCCACCGGCGATGGTGAGTAAGCCCGAGATATCATCGCGTGCCTGGTGGTCAATAATCGACATGCCACGAGACATATGCCGGGTGTCGTCAGCGGAGACACGTTTGTCTTTCACCAGAGGACGGGCGCCCGCCCAGGCATGAACTGCGCGAGCGTCGCGGAAGCCAGGAATGAGAGCTTCCCCCGCGTCAAGCATTTGCTGCACTTCGTTACGCGGAATTTCGAGGTGATCGGGGTCGTCTACTTTCACGTCCGTAGTGCCGATAATGCAGACGGTGTGAACGGGAACGATAATGTCGCCGTCAGCGGGGTAAATACAGCGATTTACCACCCGGTTAACGAGGCGGTGATTCATTGCCACCATGATGCCGCGACCGGGGACGACGTCAACGTCGTGGGCGCCCGCAAGTGAAGCAATCTGCCCGGACCAGGGGCCACCGGCGTTGATGGCAAACTGACAGTCAATCATGACGTCTTCGCCCGTTTTTGTGCCGTGTGCCTTGACGGCGACGACTTTTCCGCCCTCCACGACGATGTCGTCAACACGGTGATAGGTCAAAACCTTGCCACCATATTTACGTGCTGAACGAACAGCCCCCCACAGCATGGCCCAACCGTCAACGGTTTTGTCTTTGACGGCGAAAGCGCGTTTGATGCCGGGGTTGAGGCGTGGTTCGCGTCGAAGGGCTTCTTCGACGGAAATCTCTTCAGTCCACACCCCGGTGGCTTCGGCACCCTTGAGGAAATCGTCACCAAAAGCGGGATCGTCTTCTGGCGTCACGACGAATAGGCCGCCGGTGTCTTCTACAGCGTCTGGGTGGAGGGCGGTGATAATGTCATTTTCTTCCGCGCACTCCGTCGCTGAGCGAGGGTCTGACACAACGTAGCGGCCGCCGGAGTGGAGGAGTCCGTGATAGCGCCCGGTTGTTCCCTGACCGAGGTCCGCGCGTTCGAGGAGGATGGCGCGAAAACCCCGCATAGCGAGGTCTCTGAGAACACCGACTCCCGTGGCGCCACCGCCGATGACGACGACGTCAGTTTCGAGCTTCTTCATTGTTGCTCCTGTCATTTGAGAAGCGGCTGCGCGCAGTGGTGATCTAATTTCTTGGGATGCCCCGAGATAAACGCATCACCCTGCACAAATGTTCATGACACTTTCATCGTATGTTCAGTCTAGTTATCTGGCTGACACTGTTGCGGATTCTCAACGCGAATGGGTTGGAAGTGAGAATCTGTGCAGTTATGTGAAACGCAGAAATCTGTTTTCGCAGGTCAGAGGCGTTTTGGGGAAGCGTCTCCAATAGGGAGCGCGGCTATGATCGAAGTCGGGGCGTGCTCAATTGAGCGCTTTAGCCAAGAGTTGAAATCGAATAATGCAATGCGCAGTTCATATAAATAAATTATGAAACCTCGCTTATCGTGATCGCCGCTCCGCGGAAGCCGATGTCAGTGGGAGCTGGAGGACGGTTAAGCACGTAAAATTTCGTGGCTCCAAGGCGTTCGGTGATGCTGAAAAGTAGTCGCGATATTGTGAAAAGCGGCTATCGCTGCCCTCGGGATGTTGACTCGGGCTTTCACAATTCGCTGCCAAAACCCGAGGGGTAGCGAAAAACTGCAGCCTCTGGCTGAGTTCAGGGGCAAATGCTTGCCCAAATCTTAGTCCGGGCTCGCTTGGGCCAAACACGAACATGGGGGCCCTGTCGGACCCCCATGTGTGAAACGAAAGTTTCAGTGTGAATTATGCGTTGCGCACATCGTCGTCAACCCAGTCGAAGGTGCGCGTAACGGCCTTCTTCCACAGGCGGTAGGTGCGTTCGCGTTCGCCTTCGTCCATCTGTGGCGTCCAGCGTTTGCCTTCGGCCCAGTTGTTGATGACGTCCTGTTCGCCCTCCCAGAATCCGACGGCGATGCCGGCCGCGTAGGCGGCGCCGAGAGCGGTGGTTTCGGCAACTTCAGGGGCCACCACGTCGGTTCCGAGGATATCGGCCTGGAACTGCATGAGTTCATTGTTAGCGATCATGCCGCCGTCAACACGCAACTCGGTGAGGTCAACGCCGGAGTCGGCGTTCATAGCATCGAGAACCTCGCGGGTTTGGAAAGCGGTTGCTTCGAGTGTTGCGCGGGCGATGTGGCCAGCGTTGTTGAAGCGCGTGAGGCCGACGATTGCGCCGCGGGCATCATCTTTCCAGTACGGAGCGAATAGGCCGGAGAAGGCGGGGACGAAATACACGCCGCCATTGTCTTCCACGGTGGAAGCGAGCTGTTCGATTTCCGGAGCCGATGAGATGAGCTTCAGATTGTCGCGCAACCACTGAACGAGTGAGCCGGTGACGGCAATCGAGCCTTCCAGTGCGTATTTAGCGGGCTGGTCACCAATCTTGTAGCACACCGTGGTGAGGAGGCCATTGTCTGAATGGACGGGCTCTTCGCCGGTGTTGATCAGCATGAAGCAACCGGTGCCGTAGGTGTTTTTCGCCATACCTACCTCGAAGCACGCCTGGCCAAAGGTTGCGGCCTGCTGGTCGCCAAGGATGCCAGAAATCGGGGTGTCGATGAGCAACCCTCGCTTGCGTCCGTATCCGTACACTTCGGAGGATGAACGAATCTCAGGCAGCATCGACATTGGAATGCCCATGTCCTTGCACACGTCTTCGCGCCACTTCAGTGTCTTGATGTCCATGAGCATGGTGCGCGAGGCATTGGTGACATCGGTGACGTGAACGCCTCCGTCAACACCGCCGGTCATATTCCACAGAGTCCAGGTATCGGTATTGCCGAATAGGAGGTCACCGCGCTCAGCCTTTTCGCGGGCGCCTTCAACATTGTCGAGAATCCACTTGATCTTCGGGCCCGAGAAGTAGGTTGCCAGTGGCAGGCCACAGCGATCCTTGTACTTCTCCATCCCCTCGTCACCCGCTAGTTCACGGATAATGTCGGACGTACGCGTGTCCTGCCAAACGATCGCGTTGTAAACCGGTTCGCCGGTAGTCTTGTCCCACACGACAGCGGTTTCGCGCTGGTTAGTGATGCCGACTGCCGCGAGATGGTGACGGTTAATTTGCGCCTTCGAGAGGGCTTGCGCCACTGCTTCGCGAATGTTGTCCCAAATTTCAGTCGGATTGTGCTCAACCCAGCCTGCCTTGGGGAAAATTTGCTCGTGCTCGAGCTGGCCGACGGAAACAATCTTTCCATCATGGTTGAAAACGATGGCTCGTGATGACGTTGTTCCTTGGTCGATCGCGAGTACATACTCTTTTTCGGTCATGTTTACCTTTCACTTCGTTGTGGTGACAACTATTTATCAGTTGATTCAGCGCCCAAGCGCTGTGTGTCATGGGCTGACTATCAGCATATCTGTTGTAGGTGTAAAAGTGAGCGCCCGGTCACAATTGTAGGCGCGCAGACCACTCCTGTTCCTTGTTGCATTGGATAAAAGATGAGAACGTCGCCGTTCCCTCCCCGCCTATCATTGTGGCATAGATTGCATTCGCGGTCGTTCAACGATGTGAATTGAACAGCCGTGCATGGCACACTAGGGCATGTGACCATTCGTGATAATGATGCGCATGAAGCCGCATCGATGTATTACTTGCAGGGCGAGACAATGGAGACAATTGCTCGCCACCTGGGGATATCACGCTCATCTGTCTCACGACTGCTCGCCTATGCGCGTGAAACCGGTTTAGTTCGAATCACCGTAGCAGCTGCGCCCGGAGAGCGGGGCACATTGGCTGGTGAGCTCAACCGGATATTTGGGATTCAGTCCACGGTGGTGCGGGTGCGAGACTTCGACACCGGTGTGAACCGGCTCGATAATGTCGCTAAAGTTGCAGCCGAACGACTCCTCAACATGATTGAACCGGGTAATGTCATCGGCATCGCGTGGGGAAATACGACTGCTGAAGTGACGCGGCATCTGCCTCCTATAGGCGTGGCGAATACGACGGTGGTGCAGCTCAATGGCGCCGCCTCCGCCAGTGGAACCGGCGTGCGCTATATTGATACGACTATTTCTCAAGCCGCGGATGCGTTGGGTGCCGACATGGTCCATTTCCCAGTGCCTGCTTTTTTCGATTACGAGGAAACAAAGCGCGCACTGTGGCGCGAGAGGTCCGTCAAAACCGTCCTCGACAAGATTCAGAATGCGGATATCGCCGTATTCGGTGTAGGGGCATTTGACGCAGACGTGCCATCCCACGTGTATTCGGCTGGATATATCGAAGATGAAACGATTGAAAATCTGCGTCGTGACGGTGTGGTGGGAGACATATGTACCGTACTGATTCGCGAAGACGGCTCCTATGAAGATATGGCAATTAATCGCCGCGCATCGGGACCGCCCCCATCGACTCTTAAACAGATACCCCGCCGGCTATGTGTGGTAGCCGGAGAAGGCAAAGCCGTTCCACTCATTGGGGCGCTACGCGCTGGGGTAGTCACTGATTTGGTGGTTGATGATCGCACGGCACGCCGAGTGCTGGAACGCATTCGCACAGCAGGCCTCCGATCGCGCACACTGTGAGTGTGAGCGATTCCAATACCGCTGCAGACGTGGAGCAGATCACCGTACGCCAGGCGCTACCGAGGGATGTACGGGCAATCGCCGACCTCACTGCGCCGTTAGCGCAGCAGCGTGTTCTGGTGAAGAAGCGACTCATAGAATATTTCGAGGATGTCCAGGAATTTCTCGTCGCCGAAAATAGTGACGGAGATATTGTCGGCTGTGGTGCGCTTCATGTCATGTGGGATGATATTGCAGAAGTGCGGACTCTCGCGGTGTCCCCGAGCATACGGGCGCGTGGTGTCGGTTCACGTATTCTACGCGGCCTTATTTCTCGCGCCCGGCAGATGGAGCTGGCGCGTTTGTTTTGCCTTACCTTCGAAGTCGATTTTTTTGCGCGCCATGGGTTTCGAGAAATTAGCGGCACGCCGGTAGGCATCGACGTTTATGCCCGCATGCTCGCCACGCGCGATGAGGGCGTGCGTGAGTTTCTTGACCTTGCGGCGGTAAAACCAAATACGTTGGGAAATACGCGGATGCTATTGGAAATTGAGCTTATCGACGAAGCCTGAAGTTTTCGTCTAGCAGATTCTCCTTCTGCCGCGGCGCCGTTATCGCAGGTAAAGGGTGGGGTCGAAGTCTTCCAATTCTATGATCTGGAGACGGGGGAGGGGGACTTGGAATGCGTTAATATCGTGCTCCATATCGAGGATTTCCAGCCCGTCATCGACAAGATCGTGCAGTTGACTAGATAGGAATTCGGGGAATGCCATAATCGCAACTTTGCGACCGGCTCTGAGTAAACGTTGGATTTCCGGTACGAAATCGCCGTCGTGGCTAGCGAGGATCACATTCCCTCTGTCTTGATCCGCGATGGCATCGAGCATCTGCTTAATACCCTCATCGACGACTTTGACATGGGATGGACCTGCCAGCGGGATGGGCTGGTAACGCATCGCCATCAGTGCCTGGACGAATCCCATCGGCATATACCCGCTGGAGGCGTTGAGGAAAAATAGGCCCTTGGTGTCTTGGCTCCACACTTCTTGAGAGGATTCGAGGACCCGATCCCACCGGGGGCGCTCTTCCGGAAGTGGTTTGTGATCGAGGACGGATACGCCGAGCGTGGCGTCAATATTTTCGCCGTCAATGACCAGATAGGTAATGGCATTCATGGTTAGAGTTTAGCGGGTACGGTATGTTGAAATACACCGTACCCGCCAAGTCGATTCAGCTAGTCTCTCTTCTTGAGCTTCGCAAGCCGGGCTTCGATTTCCATATCGGTCTCCGAATCGCGAAGTTCGTCAAACTGGGCGTCCAGTGAGTCGGCAGCCAGTTCAGCACGACCTTGTGCCAGGGCTTCTTGACGGCGAACGGTATCCTCAAAGCGCGACAGTTCCGATGTCGGGTCGAGCACATTGATAGAAGCAACAGTATCCTGGAGTTTTGTCTGCGCCTCAGCCGTGCGCTGACGAGCAATCAGCTGATCTCGCTTGGTTTTTAACTGTTCAAGCTTATCGCGCGAGGAGTTGAGACCGGCCTTGAGCTTATCGACCACCTCCCGCTGAGAGGCGATAATGGGTTCGGCATCTGCAGCTGACTGTTCGGCGTTAATCTGTTTACCGAGGGCAATCTTGGCGAGATTGTCCCACTTATCTGCTTCGGCCGAATTACCAGCTACGCGCGCTTCCTCCGCCTTATTGGAGGCAGCGGCCGCCTTATCCCCCCATTCGCGGGCAGCATTACGATCGGATTCGAGGTCTTTTTCAGCTAGACGGAGGTTTCCAATGGTCTGGGCAATAGCTCCTTCAGCTTCGGCAATAGAATTCGTATAGTCGCGGACAAGTTGATCAAGCATTTTCTGGGGATCTTCAGCCCGGTCAAGCAAGGCGTTGAGATTGGCCTTGGCCAGTTGGGTAATACGCCCGAGGATGGTCTGCTTTTCTGCCATGAAAGTCCCTTTCTGTGGAAACCGTGACCGGCGTGGTTTGCGAATCACGCGATGCTTCGATTATATGGGGCGAATCACATGATGAGCGACTGTCAGAGTGTAATTCTGACCGGCCGGTAACGAGGAGCCGGTGTCTTATGCGCCATTTCATGGTCGCTGACACCGTACCTGCCCGGCGATCTGAGGGAATATAGTGCAAATCAGAACCGAGACAGTCCTAAAAACTGCCGGAACCGGAGGAAGACCAGCCGCCGCCGAAGCCACCAGAAAATCCACCCGAGGAGCCCCAACCCGAGCTCGACCCCCAAGATGACCCACTGGAACGGGAAGAGCCTCCCGATCCGCCTCCGCCGAAAAGAATGCCACCGAGAATAAGCGTCCCGAGATCAATGCCGCCCGACTGCTGAGCGGGGTGCATTTGTCGCCCAGTAAAGACGTCATCGATACTGGCTTGCGCTTCCGCCTTGGCTTGACGAAGCAGATCAAAGGCTTTTTCCTGGTCGTCGCGGTAGATACGGGCAGCGTCGTCACGATGGCGTTTAGCCTCCGCTACCAGACTGCGGGACCGTTTCGAGGCCACACCGCGGCTACTGGAGAGATACACGTCAGCACGTTTAATGGCTTCATCGACCTCATCGAATCGCTCAACGAGTTTGGAGTGGCGGCGGCTACGTTGCTCCTCCCGGTCGCGCAGGGGATCTAGAGCCGTATCGAGAGCGTCCTCCGCATTGCGAAGATGAGATAGCGCGGCAAGCTGATCCCCCTGTCCTTCTCGAGCGGCATTTCCGGCCGCAATAGCGGCGCGGGCATCGGCTACCAGCGGGGTAAAGGCGGTATCGTCCGATGCTAAACGCGAGACATCGTCCAGATCAGAACTAATTGACGCAATTGCTTGGGTGAGGCGTTGTCGTGCTTGTGCGAGATCATCCGAGGCATCCATAACCTCCTGGATCTGGTTCATGGCTTGTCCAAAGGCGCGCTGCGCTAGATTGACGTGGAAAAGAGCCTCGCTACGTTGATCCGGTAGATACTTTGTCGCTTCGTCGAGGGCGTCGCTGGAGGCCGCTAAAAGATTATCGGCTTGGTCAGGATTGTCGAGAATCGATTTGAGAGATTCGGAGCGATAGGTGAGCTTAAGAGACTCTATTTCGGCGCGAGCACGCTGGTTATTTCTTTTCGCTTCGTTAATGCGCACGCGCAAATTGGAGATCGACTGGTCGACATTTGATTCCAGGTCACGAAGCTGTTGGAACTGCTCAGTGTGGCTGGCCAGGATAGATTTCACTTTGTTAGTCAAATCGCTGATGCGTTCAGCCAGCTGAACTTTCTGAACTTCTGTGCCCGCTGCCTCCGCTTCCTTTTGAATAACGAATGCTTGCGCTACGTAGTCTTCAGCTTTTTTGAGGGCATCGGCGAACTGTTCCGTTTTGAGTTCGCCGAACTGTGCGCGCGCAAAAGCCAGGTCTTCTCCGGCTGCACGCACTTCGTCATCGGCCTTCATCAGATCCACGCCAGCTTGCTCTAGTTTATGAGCCGCAGTTTGAGCAAAATTCGCCTGCTTGCGTGAGCTCTGGATTTTCGCCACCACGAATACGATGATGGCGCCGACCAAACCCAGCACAAACACTATGAGCAGCGGGCTGACACCAGCGGAAGACGATGAGCCGGAGGTATTGGAATCGGAAGTAGTGGAAGAATCGGAGGCTGCTCGGGCCAGATCTGTGGAGAGAATGTCGATGCCAGCTACTACCGAGGCACCGTCCAGTGGATTGGCGCTTAACTGAGAGGCCGCGTTGTCGCCGGCTTGCGCGACGCGGGTAGATGACACCGGCGCGGTTGCTCCCTGGCATAGCGCGTAACGCCGCTGCTGCGTTGCAAGCACGTAGAGAACAGCGCTATCAGGCACATCGGATTGTTGCGCAGTGGCAACGCACCAATCCGTTGAATTGGTGCCACCGAAATCATCCGTGATGACGACATACAAGTTGATGCCCTCGCTCAGTGCGCGATCAAGTCGTTCATTCACCCGGGTGGTTTCTTCGTCGTTGAGGAATCCGTGTACGTCGGTAAGACGATCATTAATGGGCTCTGCGGCGGAGGCGGGGCTCGACGCAAGGAGAGCTCCAAGTGATAGCGAAAGTGCGCTGACGGTTAAGATAAGCGCGAATAGACGCGTCAGCGCGGATGTCGTCTGGGATTTCATGCTTTCAGTGTGACGGATTTTTCTTTCCTTGTCATCGGTTGCAGTCGGTTCAACTTTTGGATTCGGGGGACACCAGCATGTCAATGACGCTTTGTGCGCCCTCCGCTATAGAACGGTAGGTTGCGCTCGATGTTGCATCCGCTTCAACGATCACATTCCAGCGTCCAAGCTGCCGGAGATACCGCGCTGGCACGTCGGTTGGGAAGAGGTCAATAACAACGCCTGCGCGTGCGAGGGCGAGAGCGGCAACCTCGTGCCAGTGGCTACGATCATCACAGGTTAAAGCCCATTCGCGGGCGGTTAAAAGTGTCACCGAGATTTCGATGAAGTGTCGCCACCACACTGCTCGACAGACAGTTTTTTCCAGGGCAAGAAACTCCTCCCTGAGAGCGACTGCGTGACCGGATGTGTCGGTGAGTGTACGGAGCCTATCGATGACCGAGTTGACGGCTGCGGTGGCCTGCGCGAGAGCATAACGTAGTTGGCGCGAATGAGCCGAGCCAGCCGTCGGAGCTACTCGAGCAATGTCGAGGCGCGCATTTTCGAGTCCATCTGACACTTCGTGGACGAGTCGATGCAGACCGTAGGTTGGGGGGTGATAGATTTCGGGGTCGATCTGCAAATTCGTGGGATGGGGAAAGACTTCGACGTCACTTTCCGAGGATACCGCTACCAGTGCATGCTGATATTTCGTGGCGCGCAAAGAACGCAGTGGCTGAGCAATCTCCTCCAGCTGCGCAATAACGGCATTCAGGCGTGCGCAGTCCGGTGGTAAGTGCGTACCGTTATCGCCCTCCGCGACGGTATCGCAGAGGCAGGAAGTTACCCGGGCGGACGCCGAGGTGAGGGCATCAGCTAGTTTTGCGCAGGCGTCGTCGCCGAGCATCCAGCGACTTGCCCATAGTTCCAGACGCAGGGAACGCACCGTGTAATCAAGATCGAATACGTCGCGAGGCTGACTCGCTTCGATTAGGACAGTATCGGAATCCTCCTCATCGGATGCGTTCGGGGCGTGGGGATGGGAGCTATCTTTAACTGTCTCGTCATCGGATTCGGGGTCGAGAGTAGAGGCGGCGTGGGGGCTCGCAGGGGTATCACTGGCGACTATTTCTGCTGCCGTGGCTTCCGACGGATGCTCCGCAGTCGTCGGAGTATCGCCCGGTAGATCAGAGATTTCGCGGTGGGCGGGGGAAGAGACATCGGAGGTTGCGCGTTTTCGGAGTAGAATAAAGATAACAACAGCACCCAAGAGCAGTGCAGTCCATCCGGCATAGGCCCACGGGGTACTCACGCGCCCTCCTCGATTGAACGGTGTGATTTTCATAGCTACCTGAAAAGAAGGTCCGGGTGGAACGTTCCGCTCTTGGCAGTGACATCATCTATCGATCTATCATATGACGTAAAGTCCGTTCCACGTGGGACGGACGCCGATTAACAAAGGAGAAGGCTGTGCCCACCGGTAAGGTGAAGTTCTTCGATGCAGAACGCGGCTTCGGATTTATCGACGGCGATGACGGCGAGACGGTGTTTCTGCACGCGTCTGCGCTTCCTGAAGGAGCTAAGGCGCCCAAAGGTGGTGCGCGTGTCGAGTATTCAATTGTGGACGGTCGGAAGGGACCGCAGGCCATGTTCGTTGAACTACTTCCCGAAGCACCCTCGATTCAGAAGCTACGCCGTCGCCGTCCGCAAGAAATGGTTGGTTTAGTGGAGGATCTCATACGCGTACTCGATATGTCTTCCAACTCACTGCGACGCGGAAAGTATCCCGATAATTCAACCAAAGTCGCGAAAATGCTACGGGCAGTAGCCGAGGATTTCGATGCCTAAAACCAATGAGAAAGTAATGCGTAAACCTCGTGCGGATCACATTCTCGCTGACGGCGTTGACTCCGTCATAGAAATTATTTCGGAGATAGTTGACGAGCGCGACATCGGCGAGCACCTCGGATACCGCGCAGATGCTGAACGTTTACTTA
The DNA here is from genome assembly GCA_030537795.1 of Actinomycetaceae bacterium. Classification (GTDB taxonomy): domain Bacteria; phylum Actinomycetota; class Actinomycetes; order Actinomycetales; family Actinomycetaceae; genus Gleimia. Next base: position 19,832 of record JAUNVE010000009.1, on the reverse strand, counting down.
CGCATTTCTTCGACTGCTTGAAGCCTGGATACGTGGGGTGGCACTGGGCTATCACGGTATCCCGGTTTCCCCGTTCTAAACGCGTCACGGTCAGTGAAATCGATATTTTGCCGGGTAAGAAAGCTCTCCTGGCACCCGAGTGGGTGCCGTGGGAAGAACGCTTGAAACCCGGTGACATCGGCCCATCCGACACACTTCCGTACCGTTCTTCCGACGACAGACTCGTGCTACGTCGCGATACCGACATGGACTCGGATGAAGAGCCGCTTGCCCGATTACGTCTTCTATCAGATGTAGGCGTTGCCGAAACTCGAAAGCGCTGGTCTCGTCAGGTACGCCCTCGTACCAAACAGGTAAAAGCCCCCGCTTCATGCGCTTCCTGTGGATTTCTGGTGTCGCTGGAAAGTGATTTACGCAATGAGTTTGGCGTATGCGCAAATGAATGGTCGAATGACGATGGGCGACTGGTGCCGGTTACTTACTCATGCGGCGCACACTCCGAAACCGACGTGAAAAAAGACGGCTCCGAATGGCCAATCACACCTCCGCGGGTAAATGAACTCGACCTGGAAGTTATTGAGGAACCGCTAGAGGCACTTGCCGAAAAAGACGAATAGGGCGTTATATCGCCCACATGATGAACCGTTTGTTTGGATACTGCGAGATTCTCTGACACGATTTCGTTGTGGAAACCAACAGCACAGTAAAGAAATCTGCTCTCGATTCGTTTTTTCACATCACTGAACGTGGTTCAACCATAGGCCGCGAAGTGCGCGGTGGCTTGGTCACCTTCTTCGCGATGGCCTATATTCTGGTACTCAATCCGATTATCCTGTCAACGGCCCTCCCCGAGGATGGTTCGATTTCTATCCGCGCCGTAGCTGCCGCCACGGCCCTCATTGCGGGTGTGATGACCATCCTTATGGGCGTGTTCGCAAACTACCCGATGGCGCTCGCCGCCGGTATGGGCCTCAATGCGATGGTCGCTTTCACCCTGGTTATTGGTTCCAGTCTCACTTTCCAAGAGGCGATGGGTCTCATTTTCTGGGAAGGCGTACTTATCACCATCCTCGTCCTCACCGGATTCCGCGAGGCTGTTTTCGCGGCCGTGCCCAATCAGCTGAAAGTCGCAATTTCTGTCGGCATTGGTCTATTCATTGCCTTCGTTGGTCTCATTAACGCGGGCATTATTCGTCCCGGAGGAACACCCGTCCAACTCGGTATTGACGGTTCTATTGATGGGCTGCCAGCACTGGTATTCGTATTCGGCCTCTTTCTCACGATTATTCTCTACGTGCGGAAAGTGCGCGGCGCGATTCTAGTTGGTATTTTGTCGTCAACCGTGCTTGCTGTCGTCATCCAGTTCCTCGCGCCACAGGGTGTGCGCGGGGAGGATAATCCGACTGGCTGGGGCGTCACCGTTCCGGAATTAAGCGGGTCGCCGGTATCGCTGCCCGATTTTTCCTCACTCGGGCAGGTAGATTTCTTCGGGGCATTCGGCAAGCTGGGTGGTCTCGCTGTCGTACTCCTCATATTCTCCCTTATGCTCGCTGACTTCTTCGACACGATGGGCACAATGGTGGCCATCGGTGCGGAAGCTGACTTGCTTGACGAAAACGGAACGCCGCCAAAATCGCGTGCCATCCTGTTTATCGATTCGATAGCGGCTGTTGCCGGAGGCCTTGGGGGGACATCCTCAAACACGTCGTACGTAGAGTCATCTGCCGGTGTTGGTGAGGGGGCTCGTACGGGACTGGCTTCGGTAGTCACCGGAGTGCTTTTCCTGCTGTCCATCTTCCTGGCACCTGTCGTTGAACTCGTGCCCACTGAAGCTGCCTCAACTGCACTCGTATTCGTCGGCTTCTTGATGATGACCCAGGTCGTGGATATTGACTGGCGTGATGCTGGCATTGCGATACCCGCCTTCCTCACCATCGCGTTTATGCCATTCGCGTACTCCATTTCCGTTGGTATTGGAGCTGGCTTCATCGCCTACGTTGTGGCGGCAAGTGCGCGCGGCGACGCCAAAAAGATTCACCCCCTGATGTGGATCGTATCGATCCTTTTCGTTGTCTACTTCGGCCTCGGCCCGATACAGGCCGCGTTGGGGAACTAGAGACCGACGCCACCGTTTTCAGCGACGGTGCCCGCAGGGTCATCTCCACCCGCTATCCCCTCTATTTCCAGTGCGGAGTAGGGGGGATATTCCTACCGTAGGGGCGCCAGGTGCAATCGGCTGTTTTGGATGTGGATAGGGAGAGCCTACGCGCATATCAGAGCTTCTATAATCGGGACATTGGGGGTTTGCCTAGTCCAGATACCTCCGCTGGGAACTCCAATCGTCTACTTGGCCACGTTTAGCCATCCAAAAGTGAAAAATTGCGACGAAATTGAGACCATAGATAGGAAAGGAGTCTATGAGTGTCGTCAACGTTTGCATCCCTAAAATTCTTTAACTACAGGTTATGGTTCTTCGCTAATATCATCGCGTCAACGGGGATGTGGATGCAGCGGGTCGCCCAAGACTGGGTGGTTTTGACAGTTTTAACGAATAACTCGGGAACGGCCCTCGGCATTACGACTGCGCTACAGTTCGTTCCCACTCTGATTTTTAGCCCGTGGGCCGGCGTAATTGCTGACCGTGTGAATCGTCGGCGTCTTCTCCAACTGACGCAGCTAATGAACGTTGTGAGCGCACTGATTCTGGGTGTTCTTATTTTGACGAACACAGCCGCACTGTGGCACGTCTACGCACTCGCTCTCTTATCTGGGGTTGTATCGACTTTTGACTCACCGGCACGGCAGACTTTCGTATCCGAACTAGTGCCGGTTGGACATCTGCCGAATGCGGTGGGTTTGAACTCAGCCGCATTTAATACCGCACGTTTACTCGGTCCAGCCTCTTCCGGACTGGTTATTGCAGCGGTGGGACCGGGTTGGGTATTTATCGTCAATACAGTTCTATTTTTAGCTCCCATAACTGCCGTTGCGCTCATGCGGGTTGGTGAGCTACGTGAAATGGAACATGCTCCCAGAGAAAAAGGACAAATCCGGGAGGGCTTCCGCTACGTCAAAAACCGTACAGACATTGTGGCCATTATGGTGATTGCGGGAGTGGTATCCGCATTTGGCATGAATTTTCAGATGACTTCGGCAGTGATGGCCACAGATGTTTACGGTAAAGGCGCCGGCGAGTACGGACTGTTGGGCTCGTTTATGGCGATAGGAGCTCTCGCCGGAGCATTGCTGGCGGCACGTCGGAAATATCCTCGCGTTCGGCTCGTCGTTATCTCAGCTTTCATATTCGGAATCTGCGATATAGCCCTCGCGCTCGCGCCCTCGTACGAAACATTTGCGCTGATTGCTATCCCGACTGGACTGGCCATGCTCACCATGATCACAGCGGCGAATGCGGCCATCCAAATTTCAACTGACCCCGCCATGCGCGGTCGAGTTATGAGCCTATACGTTATGGTCTTTCTCGGCTCGACGCCGATTGGGGCCCCGATCATTGGATGGGTGGCAGACTACTGGGGCGCTCGTTGGTCGATAGGCGTAGGTGGCATTGCCTCGGTTGTTGTGGCCGTGATGGTGGCGGTGTGGGCAATTAAGACCTGGGATGTGCGGGTGCAGGCGCGGCTGTCGCGCCACCCCATTACCACCTACGGGCCTCGTGAACGCGCCGCAGACATGCGGGCCGCTAGAGAACAACACGACTAGATGGCCGAGATCAGTCGGTAAGCTGACACCGCTGGTTGGTAGTACTACAGACAGTATCGTGAGGCAGAGCCTACAGCTTCAATTGACTACGCCCCACCGAGCGCATCAATCACCCAATCGATTGCGGCGAGGAGTTTTTCGACATCCGCCGGATCCACCGACGGGAATACGGCGATGCGCAGTTGGTTCCGCCCTAGTTTTCGGTAGGGCTCAACATCTACAATCCCGTTTGCCCGTAATACGCTCGCGATGTCGCTAGCCTTGACACCCTCGAAGTCGATGGTGGCTACCACCGGCGAACGCTGTAGAGGGTCGGATACGAAGGGGGTGGCATATTGGTGGCTTTCGGCCCACTGATACACCAGATTGCTAGAGGTGCGGCTTCGTTGAGCGCTTGCTTTCAGCCCGCCGATGGATAGCATCCACCTAAGCTGGTCGTGCAGGGACAAGAGCGTCATAAGGGCAGGAGTGTTGAGAGTTTGATTCTTTTGCGAGTTGTCGAGTGCGATCGACAAGTCAAGAATCTGAGGCATCCAACGGTTTTGGTCGGTATGCAGTTCACGCGCTCGTTCCTGGGCGGCCGGCGATAGGAGGGCGAACCACAGCCCTCCGTCTGATCCGAAACATTTCTGCGGCGCGAAATAATATGCATCGGTTTGGGAAATGTCGATTTCTATGCCGCCGGCTATCGACGTGGCATCCACCAGCATGAGCGCGTTGTCACTGACGCGATTGACGGGTGAGACTACCCCGGTTGAGGTTTCGTGATGCGGCCAAGCATATGCGTCGACGCCCTCCGCGGCGGTTACCACCGCCAGGGAACCGGGAGCGGCATGGAATTCTACGGGGGTGGCAAGATGGGGTGCCCGGGCCGCTTCATCGTAAAATTTCTGGCCAAATTCCCCGAATGTTGCGTGCGCGCTGCGGTGGCGAATTAAGCTGGTTGCCGCAACTGCCCAAAATGCGGTGGCACCTCCATTACCCAAGACAATTTCGTAGCCGTCCGGCAGAGAGAATAGTTCGGCAAGCATATTGCGAATCTCATGAACTAGATCCTTCACAGGCGCCTGTCGGTGAGATGTTCCGACAATTAGTTGACGGGCCTTTGCCGTATTGTGCGCCAAAATTGTCTCAACTTGAGATGAACGTACCTTGGATGGGCCGGCGCCAAAGCGGCCATCTGACGGTAGAAGATCACGCGGAATCGTCAGGTTAATGCTCATAAACATGAATCTAACGCGGTTTTCGCATGATTGGCCACTCTGGTCATCTGCTGAAATTGCGATAAGTAAAAATTGATTGATATGGGGTTGGTGTTCCGGTGGGTAAACTGGCGAATCTGTGGCATGTTAAACATACAGAGACGGATGCGGAAGGGAACAGGCGTGGGTGAACTGATCGATACCACTGAGATGTATCTCAAAACGATATATGAGCTTATTGAAGACGACGTGGTCCCCATGCGAGCGCGGATTGTAGAGCGCCTCGGACATTCGGGCCCCACCGTCTCCCAGACTATTGCGCGCATGGAGCGTGATGGCTTGGTGGTGGTCGGTGACGACCGTAAACTAATCCTCACCGAGCGGGGCAGTGAGGTCGCTACTGAAGTGATGCGAAAACACCGTCTGGCCGAACGTCTACTCATAGACGTTATCGGTTTGGAGTGGGAGTTTGCTCATGATGAAGCCTGCCGATGGGAGCACGTCATGTCGCATCAAGTGGAAGAAAAACTCGTTGATCTTCTCGCGTGCTCTGAACGCGATCCCTACGGAAATCCTGTACCTGGTGAAGCTGATGCTGATGAGGATGCCATCTCACTTGCGACGCTACGGGAGACTGTGGAGGAGGACGAGCCCGTCGACAATCTCACCGTTAGCCGAATTGGCGAGCCGATTCAGGCTGATTCCATGACGATGCAGGCACTCGCAGCTCTCAATCTTCGACGCGGTGATGAGATATCGATCACGTTCCACAAGTCCTCCTCGGAGATGAAATCACGGGCTGGCAAGGTGCGCGAATCTCAAGTTGCCGTAATTCCAGCGTGGATGGAAGCCCACCTGTTTGTTAATCGCGGCGAGTGAATGACGTGGAGCTGAACACATTCCCGTTATCAATACGTGACATTACGCCGGGTGATCCTATAGTCTTAGGCGTGGTTGATCCCCTTCCGGGGTCACCAGCTCGATGAGACCAAAACTCCATCTCCATTGAGCTTCAGCCGTCACAAAAGTAGATGGAGTGCGGGGGAACCACATTCTCGGGACTTGTCCCTTGGGGTGAAGTCGCAGAAGCGGCAGGGGTGCTCCACCTCTAACCCGACAGCTCACCTCGTAGGTCATAAAGGAGAAAATTGTGGCTAAGAAAAAAATCCAGGCGCGTCATCGCCGAGCGTGCCGCCCAGTAACCCCACTGACCGACCTGACGAATAGCTTCAGCCCTGTCCGTGGCGTAGCAGCCACATCAGTTACTGGTATTGCCTTGACGGTTTTGAGTGGCGGCGTTGCCGCTGCTGCCCCCGAGTCAACCATTGATTTGACCCCTAAATCTCTACCGGCAACAACGGAATCGGTTGCGAATGCAACCCCGGTTGCTTTGAACCCGGCAGTCACTGCGCCCTCAGATCTGGAATGGACCGCATCAGATGAGGTAGCCGCCGTCGCTGAACCGCCGGCACCAGAGCCGGTTGTCGCAGATGTGGCGAATCGCGGCAGTGCCGCCGATCGCTCCGGTGGTCGAGCGAATTGGGGTGCGCAGCAAGCCGCTCCATTGAATGCAGCGGCAGGAAGTGCGGTCGCTATCGCGAGCCAGTACATCGGAGTCCCCTACGTGTGGGGAGGCATGTCTCCCGCGGGCTTTGACTGCTCCGGCTTGGTGGGGTACGTCTACGCACAGCTGGGCTACTCGCTTCCGCGTACAGCCGGCGGTATCGGAGCTTATGGAACATCGATTCCGGCATCCGAAGCTCAGCCTGGTGACATTGTCTACTACCCGCACGGACACGTCGGAATCTACGCTGGCAACGGACAGATGATCCATGCGCCTCGCCCCGGACGCAGTGTAGAACTAGCGCCGATTTACGGTAGTAATTACTACTTCGTACGCATCTAAGTTTGCTGGAAAAGGCCCGGGTGTAATACCCGGGCCTTTTGCGTCTCCGCCCAAGAAACCCGGTTCAAAGTTTGGCGACATCTGCGTATATGCCGAATGAGCTACAGACAAAACTGGCAGAGCAACCTAGAATGTGATCTAGGACTCTGATTTTGCTTCGCTTTGACTGATGGCAGGGCAAAATAGGGGTAACGGATGAGGAGGCACGATGTCGAGACAACACGTGATTTTGGTTGGTGTTGACGGTTCCGCAGAGGCTTATAGCGCGGTGGATTGGGCCACCGAACGGGCGTCGTGTGATGGGTCAATGATCCACATCCTATGCACCTACGCATTGGCCTCCTACAGCGCCGCCGCTCTCGACGGGGGTTATGCGGCGCTCGACGACGGCGCGTTAAAAGAGGGCGCACAACGTGCGGTCAATGAAGCAGTTGCGCGCGTGAAGAAATCTGATGTCAAAGTCACCGGTTCAACTGAACCGGGAGACGCGGCAGGCGTAATGGTTGAAATGTCTCGCGAAGTCGACATGATTGTCGTGGGTTCTCGCGGTGGAGGCGGATTCGCAGACCGTCTTCTAGGTACAGTTTCTTCCGCTCTTCCTGCGCATGCGCATTGTCCTGTGGTGGTTGTCCCCAAGCACACGTCGGGTTCACCGTTTACTCCTGTCGAGCGGATTGTAGTGGGCGTTGACGGTTCAGAAGTTGCTTCTGATGCATTGAAAAAAGCAGTAGACGAAGCTTGCGTGTGGAAAGCCAAGGACTTGACTGCGGTGGGTGCTGTTCCAATCGCTTCAGGTGGCGGCGTGCTTGCGTGGTTACCAGCGACGGTAGATCGCGATGCGCTAACGGCCGATATGCTTAAAGGTCTGAATTCGGCCGTAGAAGAAGCGGTAGCGGGTCGAGATGTCAAAGTTCACAGACACGTTCTTGACGGCTCCCCGGCGGCCCTGCTGACAGAGTTTTCGACGGCTGTAGACCTGGTTGTGGTTGGAAACCGTGGTCGGGGCGGTTTTCAAGGATTGCTACTCGGATCGACCTCGCAAACGGTTCTCGCGCACTCGACGTGCCCCGTGATGGTTGTGCCATCTCGACGCGGCAAGCCGGAGGGCGATATTACCTCGGCTTGGGAGCGGCGCTAAAGCGTGGCCTGAGCATGGGGCTGGATGTTTATGCGGGTACCCTGTCGCGGTACGTGTCGCGCGATTGGAAAACTGTCGTGCAACAGTTCGCGGCAGATACTGGGCAACCCTTAACGCTTGCGATCCGTGATGACGCGACGGGTGAGGTTCAGTATGTCAGTCCGGAGGAACTCGTTGCCACCGACGATGAAAAGAAGCGAAATCGTCGTGACATTGAGGGGTGGCGTGATGCCATCATCGAACAACTTGGACAAGCAGAAAATGGGTTGGAAACGTGGAGTGAGGATTGGGACAAACCCTATTTCACCGCCAAACCGGACTGGTCGGGGATAGGAGCGTTTCTCGTGCATCTAGCCGAGATGGTTTACGGGGAATCGTATGACCGCGATCGAGATGGTGCGGTGGATTATTTTGACAATTCTCTGGTTCAACGACTCATTGAGGATGAGGACGTGTATTGGACCATCCCGCGGGGAGTTACGATGTGGTTACCTCTCAATGGTCGGGTGATTTTTCAGGCACCGTTCCTCGGAGAAAACACCAATATCGGATCAACCGTGGTTTTGCGCGAAGAGCTCCAGGAAATTAACGACCGGAGTTGGAGGGCGAATGACGCGCAATTCGCTCACTGGTTCTCTAACTTCGCGGAAGATCCCCGCCCCTCATCGGCGGGAGAATCCCATCTGACAACCGAGCAACGCGCCCAGCACTGTTTCGCGGTTCTGTGGCGCGCATGCGATTTTGCAGATGAGCACACTGTTCCGATCCTATTCGACTATTAGGAACGGGCAGACGGCTCGCCTACAGCGGCTACGCTAGTTCACCAAAAACAATCGTGTACGGGTGAGCTACCCGCTTCGAGATGACTCCGGAGAGCAGGAACGGATCATTCGCCAGGGCCTCCAAAGCCGCCTGAGATGAGTCGGCCTCCACAATAATCAGTGCGCCGGGTGCCGGTTCTTTCCACGAACCGACAAGGCGTATAACGCCGGCATCGTACAGCGCGGAAAGGTGTGCGCGATGTCGCGGGCGGATTTCGTCCATGCGCTCAGTTTGAGAGGGGTCGTACGTGTATTCAACGATGAATGTAGCCATAGTTGCACAATACGCCGATTCTGCAGCGCTAGCGAGTAGAGTCGAAGAGGCATGAGTTTTAAGGAGACCCACGTGAGTACCGCACTATTTCAACCGTTTCGTCTGCGTTCAACCGAGTTCCGCAACCGGCTATGGGTTCCGCCCATGTGCCAGTATTCAGCGGATACTCTCGACGGTCGAGCGGGCCAGTGGCACCGCGTCCATTACGGTGCCATGTCTCGTGGTGGAGCTGGTGCCATCATCATAGAGGCGACTGCAGTAACTCCAGAAGGACGCATCAGCCCTTATGATTTAGGCCTGTGGGATGACAACCATGTTGACTCCTTGACGACGGTAGTGGAAACGATTCATGCCCACGGTGCAAAGGTTGGCATTCAACTGGCTCACGCGGGAAGGAAGGGAAGTACTTACCGTCCGTGGAGTGAATCAGACCCCGGTACCGCTGTCCGTGGGTCGCTATCACCGCGAGAAGGAGGGTGGGACACGATAGCGCCCTCCGCAATTGAATATCCGGGTTTTCGCACTCCGCAGGCTGCCTCGATTTCGGATATCGAACGCCTCATTGATGCATTTGGGCAGGCCGCGCAACGCGCGGAAGCAGCGGGAGTCGATTGTGTTGAGATTCACGCAGCACACGGCTATCTCATCCACGAGTTCCTTTCTCCGCTATCAAATACGCGAAATGATCGCTATGGCGGAACGCTGGAGAATCGCGCGCGTTTCTTGCGGGAAATTGTGGAAGCCGTGCGCGGACAAGTCAGCGACACCATGCCGTTAGTGGTGCGTATATCCGCAACAGATTGGGCGGAAGGCGGCATCACGATCGATGAGAGCATTGAAGTGGCGCGGTGGCTCAAAGACGACGGAGTGGATCTACTCAGCGTATCTGCGGGCGGAAACGTGTCGGGAATATCGGTTGCCTCGGGGCCGGGATACCTGGTGCCGATTGCAACCGCGATTCGCGAAGTTGTGGGAATCCCCACGGCAACCGTCGGCTTTATCACGCGCCCAGAACAGGCTGAACAGATCGTCCTTACCGGCCTAGCCGACGTGGTGCTGGTGGGACGAGAGTTCCTGCGCGACCCCCACTTTGGTCTGCGAGCTGCGCAAGAACTCGGGGCGCAAATCCCCTACCTTCCAGCACCGTATCAGCGCGCCTATCGGTAGGCGTGAGTGCGGCCGTGGTGCGCGGACCCGCACGGACTCGAGTTTCGGGAAGCGAAGTGCCGTTTCATATTTGTGGGAGCGGGGCCAGTTTCATGCTGGGCGTACGGATACGACGCTAGCGGCAGGATCTTTACGCCCTCCACTGATTTTCAATCCCGACACGTCCCTGCGGTAAGCTAAAGCCACTTGCCCTCGTAGCTCAGGGGATAGAGCACCGCTCTCCTAAAGCGGGTGTCGGACGTTCGAATCGTCTCGAGGGCACAGATCAACATCATGTCCCGCAGTCAAAGACTGCGGAGTTGATGGGGCGCTCGCGGTACTGAGAGAGCCTATGCGCGCTAGGCAGAGCCTACGAGTACAGTGGCGCCGCCACACCGCGAAGCGATTCCGCAGGTAACTCGTTTTCGGGAATGGATGATCGAAGTACTGATACGGTTTTATTAGCACGATCTTCTAATCGAAACTCAATAGGCAAGCGGGTGTACAGTCATGACTCTTCCACGCATCGCGGTTGCTGCGCTCGGCGGAACAATTGGCATGCGGCAGGCACACTCCGGTGAGCCGGTAGTTCCCAAGCTCACCGCGGCTGATTTGCTGGCTGAGATCCCGCAGATTAATAGCGTCGCTGAGATTGAAGCGACTACCGTGACATCTGCCCCGTCGCCGTCCTTGACACTTAACGAGCTTGTCGCGGCGCACCGGTGGGCGCGCGAGCGCGTGCAGGCGGGAGCGCGCGGGGTGGTACTCACGCACGGTACGGATACTCTCGAAGAATCGGCGTTTTTTCTTGACCTCCTGTGGGACCGGCCGGAACCACTAGTATTGACGGGCGCGATGCGGTCGGGAGACCTGCTCGGTGCTGATGGAGCGGCTAATCTGCATGATTCTATTGTGTGCGCGGCCAGCGACGATGCCCGGAACTGGGGAGTACTCGCCTGCCTCAACCAGCAGGTTCATCTCGCACTCACGGTTGCAAAGGAAGATTCTCATGCTCTCGAAGCGTTCACCTCTGCGGGTTTTGGGCCGCTCGGTTACGTGAGAGAAGGATCCTTTGAAAACCGGTGGGGGACGGTAACGCAGGCTGGACGGCAACGCCCGCAGTTTGCGCCACCCGCCAATACGCACCTTTGCATCCCGATTGTAGAGGCCGCCTTTGACGAACGCGGCGAAATACTCGATGCCATCGACGGAGACCGTTTTCCAGCGGTGGTGGTGAACGGTTCGGGAGTAGGGCACGTGTCGGCTTCAATGGCAGATCGCCTGGAAACCCTGGTGAAGCGAGATATCCCGGTGCTGGTGGCGTCACGCACTTCTCAGTCCGGTACCGCTCGAGCACTATACGGGTATGCGGGGGCGGAGGCTGACCTCCTGCGCCGAGGAATTATTCTGACGGGGCAATTGTCGGCGAGGAAATCCCGGCTTGCACTGTTTCTCATGATGGACGCGGGCTTTTCATTGACACAGATTAGACAGCAATTTCAAAAATACTGGCGGGGTCAATAGCCGTAACGGTGCGGCGCCCCGGAGGAAAGGTGACAAAAATGGCTAAGAACATCAAAGTATGTGTTGGCGTACACGTTGACGCAGTGGCGGGTTGGCTTGGTTCCTACCAGGGGGAGGACTCTCCCAACGATATTCAGCGAGGCGTATTTGCCGGTGAAGTGGGGATGCCGCGTTTGCGTCAGCTACTTCAGCGCCGCAATATGCCGGCCACGTGGTTTATCCCGGGACATTCGATGGAAACATTCCCCAAGCAGGTTGAGGACGTAGTCGAGGCGGGCTTCGAGATTGGACTGCACGGGTATTCTCACGAAAACCCGGTGGCGATGAGTGAGCAGCAGGAAACGGACGTTCTCGGCTACTGTATGGAGCTATCCGAGAAACTCACCGGGAAGAAACCTGTCGGCTATGTTGCCCCGTGGTGGGAGATGAGCGCATTTACTGCTCAGCTACTTTTGGACAACGGATTCAGCTACGACAACTCTCAGTCCTACAACGATTTCACTCCGTTCTATGCGCGCGTGGGTGATGAATGGACAAAGATTGACTATTCCAAGCCGGCGAAGGAATGGATGAAGCCACTGAAACACGGCAAAGAGGTTGACCTAGTTGAGATTGCCGCCAACTGGTATGTCGATGATTTGCCGCCCATGATGTTCATTAAGAAGAGCCCGAACTCGCACGGGTTTGTATCGCCGCAGGTCATCGAGAAGTTGTGGACTGATCAGTTTGACTGGATCTATCGAGAGATGGACTATGCGGTATTCCCATTCACGATTCACCCTGACGTATCCGGACGCCCGCAGGTACTCATGATGCTTGAGCGCGTATTCAACCATATTGATCGCTACCCGGGCGTTGAGTGGTGCACGTTTGAAGAGGTCGCAGCAGACTTCCGTGAACGCTTCCCGTTCCAAGGATAAACGCACAGCAGGATTGTTCCTGCTTCTGCGGCCCGCTGCCAGCGTGAAAGCGCAGCGGGCCGCTAGCTTTTCTCCGCGATGCTACTTTTGAGCCGGTGACCTGCGCATGTGCCGCGGGAGCTTTCACAGCAGTTGCTCAAAAATAACTGTCCATACTGTGTGACTTGGTCTTTGATAGGTGATGGATCTGGTATTTTAGCTTGCGATTGAGCTAAGGAAGCCTCAAGCCGATGGAGGTCGAGTGATGCGCTTTGTCAACGTTGACCTAGGGAGAATCACCTCGACAGTGGTACGCGCACTTCAGGGCGGAGTGATCGGCTTTCCCGGGCGTCTGAAAACTGTTGGTTTGGCTTCTTTTTCTTTTCTGAAAACACATATTCCGGCTGTGGTTTTTACCGTGATTAGCCTCGTGGTGGCAGTGCTGGCCGTGCTACATCCCGGAGTTCCCGAAGCGCGCGTAGATTTAAACGAGGGTGGCGTATGGGTGACAAATGAGGAGAGACGAATTGTTGGCCACCTCAACTATCCTGCGCGCACTCTCGAATCTGGTTTGCGAGTAGATGCGACCTCATTCGATATTTCGCAGTTTGAAAGAGATGTCGTATTCGAGGATCGTTCGGGAGCTTCGGTTGCGACGATTGACCCGGCGAGTGCGAGCCTGAGCGCGACCATGAGTTTTGGATTTGATGGAGTGATCGCGCAGGGAGGAAACCAGGTCGGTATTCTCGACCCAGAATCCGGGCACCTGTGGGTGTCGCAGGCGAGTGAAGTGCCCCATTTGGGTTTGGGAGAGCAGTCTGCACTTGAGTATGCGCTTCCCGGTGGTGTGGTTGCGGCATCGACCGACGGGACCGTGGTTGCCGCTTCCGCCCAGACGAATCAGATTGTGACGGTGAAACCGGCGGGAATCGGCTATCAGACGTCGGTTGAAGCTCTTGCTGACGCATCTTCTTCCAACGCCTTATCAATTGCGATGGTGGGGGAGGAGCCCGTAATCGTTGATCACACGGCTGCGCGGGTGCGTTTACCGGGAGGGAAAACTGTCGAATTGCCGGTGCGTGATGTCGAATTGCAGCAGTCGGGCGAGGCTGCCGATTCGGTTGTCCTTGCGGGCCCAAACTCACTGTGGACGATAGCGCTCAATAGCGGCGAGATGGAGGAGTTTAGCGCTTCCGAAAATGGAGGCTCGACAGGCCACCCCGCCTCTCCAGTGATGTTTGGAGGCTGCGCTTACGGAGCATGGACGGGAACAGGCTACTTTGCCCGTTGGTGTGATGACGATAATCAGTCCACGCGCATGGAGGTTGACACGCTGGCGGCGGCTTCCACGGCGGTTTTTCGCATTAATCGCGATGTCATCGTATTAAATGACACGGGTTCGGGCATGGTCTGGCTTCCCGAACAGAACATGGTGCTCGTCGACAATTGGGATGAAATAGATGCGGATTTGAAGGCCCAGGAAGAAGACGATGAGTCTCCGCAGACCACCGATGAGGTGGTTGATCCAGATCGTGAAAAAGACAATCGACCACCTGTCGCGAACGACGATGATTTCGGGGTGCGCCCCGGGGCAACGACGATGTTGCCGGTGCTGATGAATGATTCGGATCCGGATGGTGATTTACTGACGGCGTCTGTGGTGACCCCACCGGATGCGGGAATCGTGTCACCGACGCGCGGGGGTGCGGCGTTGCAGATCGATACGCCGGCGGAGGCAACGGGGTCGTTTTCGTTCGTGTATCAGGCTTCGGATGGGCGCGGTGGCACCGATTCGGCTAATGTGGCTATTGACGTGCGCGGATGGGATGTCAACGAGGCGCCTGAGCAGCGCCGCGTGCCTACGGTGGTGGTTGAAAGCGGTGCTCAAGTTGAGTACAACGTGTTACCAGATTGGGTGGATCCCGATGGGGATCAGTTCTTTCTCGAGTCGGTGATCGCACCGGAGGGCGTGCAGGTGCAGTTCCGCCAGGAGGGCGCGCTATCCATACACGATCTGGGATCTACTCCAAGTGTTAAGCGCATCACGATTGTCATGTCGGATGGGCGTGATAGTCGCGAAGGATACGTCAATCTCGATATTCGTGAAACGGGTAATCTGCCTCCGGTGGCGAATGGGGATTTCGTTGTGGTTCGCGCGGGAGAGCCGATTTCGGTATCGCCTTTGGAAAACGATACGGATCCGAATGGAGATCGGTTGGCGCTCGTGTCCGTGTCGGCTCCTCCGCCGGGAACATCGATTACTCCCCAGCTTGATCTGGGGTCGTTTGAGTTCATTGCGAGCGCGAAGGGCACGTACTACCTGACGTATACGGTGACCGATGGTCCGGCGTCTGCGGTGGGTGTTATTCGTATTGATGTACTTGATCGCACCGATGATTCGGTGCCGGTAGCCCAAGATGACTTGGTGACGTTACCAGCCGGGGGAGTGGCGCTCGCGGCGGTGCTCAATAATGATTCCGATCCCGGCGGTGGAGTGCTCGTCGTTCAGTCTGTGCGTATTCCGGATGATTCGCCGCTACAGGTGACGCTGGTAGATCACCACCTGTTACGCATCACGTCGCAGTCGGGCTTGGAAGAGCCGACACGCCTGTCGTACACGGTGTCGAATGGTGTGAATGAAGCCTCGGCGAATGTCATGGTTCTTCCCGTGGCGGCTATTGATGCGTCCGCACCGCCGCAACCGCAGCCGGATCGGTTGCGCGTGCGCGTGGGAGACGTGGGGTCGGTTGACGTAGTGGCCAACGACCGTTCCGTTAACGGGTTACCGCTGACCGTGGATCCGGAGTTAGAGCACGACATACCTGAAACTGCGGGACTAGCTTTCGTGTCCGGGAAACGCGTTCGATTCCAAGCGAAAGATGAGCCGGGCTCGTATCGACTGACGTACACGGTGCGGGATTCAGAGGGTAATTTTGCGTCTTCAAACGTGACCATTGAGGTGATTGAGGAGTCGGAGGGCGCGAACTCAGCGCCGCAACCGAAAGACCTTGTGGCGTGGGCGATTGCGGGTCAGATGAGTCGTATTCCGGTACCTCTCGATGGGATTGATCCGGATGGTGATTCGGTGACGCTCGTGGGGCTTCAACAGCCGGCGGATAAAGGATTTGTGGAGCTGGGAACGAACTGGTTGGAGTACACGCCTTCGCGGGATGTTCGCGGTACTGATTCGTTTACATACATTGTTGAAGATCGGTTGGGGAAGCAGTCGGTGGCGCGCGTCCGGGTGGGGATTGCTCCGCCCTCCGCAACGAATCAGGTGCCCACGGCGGTTCCTGACACGGTGCGGGTTCGCCCTAACCGCGTGATTGCAGTTGACGTGTTAGCTAATGATATTGATCCCGATGGGGACGCTCTGAGTTTAGTTGAGGATTCGGTGTCCCAGGTTGGTGATGCGGCGACGCGATTGGAGCAGCGAGACAATCTGGTGGTGGTGGGTACTCCGTCGACGGATACGACGATGACGATCGGGTACGAGGTGACGGATGGCCGCGGTGGTCACGCTACCGGACTGCTCACCGTCCATGTTGATTCGCAGGCTCCGCTACGAGCTCCCCAGGCTCACGACGACATTGTGACCACTGAAGAAGTTGACCGCCAGGGTGGAGAACGCGTGCACGTGTCGGTTCTCGATAACGATATTGATCCCGATGGGGACCGCGATGATCTCATCGTGTCATCCACTGATCCGGGGGTGTCAGTTGTCGATCAACAACTGGTTATTGACGTCATGGAAAAGCGCCGCTCTGTGGTGTATCGGGTTGAGGATATTGATGGGCTGGAGGGCTACGCGGTCGTTTCGGTTCCGGGCTATGAGGTCGAACGTCCGAAGCTGAATTCAACTCTCCTTCCCGTGTCGATGCGCGCGGGTGAAGAGATGACGTTGGAGCTGAGCGAATATGTCATTGTTCGGCCCGGCAGAAAACCGGAGTTGGCTGATCCAGAGGCCGTGAAGTCAGCGCTGGGAGCGAGTGTGAAACCGGTTGAGCAGGGTGGCACTCAACTGGTGATGACGGCGGATCAGAATTTTGCGGGATCGACCTCGGTCACGTTTGAGGTGGCGGATGGGCCGGTGGATGACGATAATTCAGCGTTGCGGGCTCGTTTGACGATTCCGATTGAGGTGACGTCGCAGAAGAATCGTCCGCCGATATTCCGACCGTCTCCGCTCAGTGTGACGAAGGGTGAGGGCCAAACCACGGTGAACCTGTGCAGCATGGTGGAAGATCCCGACGGCACGGATCCGGCATCCTTCGAATATCGATTGGACCGTGTTCCCTCCGAGCTTTCCGCTTCATTGAGCGGATGTCAACTGTCGGTTGAGCTGACGACCGCCCGCCCGGTGGGATTGCTCGGCTCCATCGACGTGAGTATTGACGACGGCTCTGGGAAGGTAGCGGGCGCATTGCCGGTTCACGTCGCTGCGTCGACGCGTCCACTCATTCAGGCGTCGGAGGCCGTGCTGGGTCGGGCCCGCCCAGGAGTGACGGAACAACTCGATGTGACGCAGTATCTGCTCAACCCGTTTCCAGGAAAACCGATGACGATTGTGGGATCTCCGCGAATTACGTCCGGGGAGGGAACGGTGGACGCACGCGGCCTATCGGTGTCGGTGACACCGAAGAAGGGGTATATCGGTACGGTGCTCGTGGAGTATACGGTGGCTGATGCAACCGATGACCCGTCGCGCAGAGTTAAGGGAATCATTCGTGCCGTTGTGCGAGATAAGCCGCAGGCGCCAAAGAATGTGGTGGCGGTTCCGACGGGGCCCGGGGTAGCAACCGTGTCTTTTGAGGCCGGGGCAAATAACGGGGCTCCAATTAGCAGTTTCACAGTGGTGTCAGAATCTGGCGTGAGTGCGACCTGTGCGTCAACCGAATGCGCGGTGACGGGACTGTCGAATGGTGATAGGCATCGGTTCCGGGTCACCGCAGATAATGAAATGGGAACATCGGCAGCTTCCGGGTGGTCGGCACCGGTACTGGTTGACGTACAGCCGAATCAGCCGAGCCCACCGAGGCTTGAACCGAAGGATCAGGCGGTAGCGGTGCACGTCGCCCCCACGACATCACTGGGGTCCCCCGTCACCCATTACGAGGTGACATTGCAACCGGGTGACATGCGACAGCGTGTTGCTGCCGATGGAGATTTGGTGGCTTCTTTCACCGGTTTAACCAATGGTACGTCGTATCGGGCCTCTGTCCAGGCCTTTAACCGCGCGGAGAAGCCGTCGACGTCCTCCGAACTGAGTTCGGGTGCGGTTCCGTTTGGAAAGCCCGAGGCTCCCACGCAGGTGTCCATTGCTCGCGGTGAGCGTGGTGACAACACGGGGGCGGTCAACGTCACCTGGTCGTTGGGTGGAAACAACGGTAGCGCAATCGAAACAGTGACCGTGCGTGTCATGGAGGGCGCGGAGAAGCTGGCTGAACAGACCGTGAGTGCGAAACAAACATCAACCAGTGTCGCAGGCATTGCGTATGGTAAAACCGTGCGCGCCGTTGTCACCGCGACAAATAGGGCGGGCGATTCAAAGGAAACAGCTTCTGCTCAGCCGATTCGCATGCTTCCCGTGGCGCTTCCTCAACCCGAGATTTCACAGTTGGCCGTGACAGGACACGGCCAGGTG
Source organism: Actinomycetaceae bacterium (assembly GCA_030537795.1). Lineage (GTDB taxonomy): Bacteria > Actinomycetota > Actinomycetes > Actinomycetales > Actinomycetaceae > Gleimia. Next base: position 1,558 of record JAUNVE010000009.1, on the reverse strand, counting down.
ACGGTCAGCCAGGCTTTTGCCCAATCCGGTTTCGGCGTGACCGCGAGAGAGCAGAAGATCCAGTACCGTATGCCGGGGTCGGGGACGTGGAAAGATCTCCAGAAGAACCTTGCTGATCCGAGTATGACGCCGGGCGAAGTGGTCACTCTCGAATTCCGCTCACGTGCCTTTATTGACGAGGAAGAACTCGTCTCGAAACCAGTCCAAGCTACGACGCAAAACACGTATTACGATGTGCCGCTGGCTCCAGAAGTCACCATCGAACGCGGCCAGGACACGATCATTCTTCGCGTGCCTAGTCAATCTGGTAGTCGCGGCCTACCGGTGACTCACTACGCTAAAGTTGCGGGATCGGGGACGAACAAGATTCCTCAGTCAGGTGAACTGGAGATTTCCACCAGCCCCGGGAAAGAGTACACGATTGAAGTTTGGGCCAGAGACTCTCTGGGACAAAATGGAGCCTCAACCTCGAGAGTAGAGAGTATTCCGCCTCGTTTGTCGTACGGCCTCCACGATTGTCAAGACGGAGCGACGTCGTGTCAGGTGTGGGTGAAGTACGAGGACGCAAGTCGGCGCTGGGCTTCCTGCACATATCAAGCGGATGACTCAGGTGGATCACAAACCAAGTCGATTCGTACCGGCCAAGAGGCGCGCCCGGCTGGGTGGAACACAACCATCACCAACGACAGTACGTTCAGACAACGAATGAAATCCCAAACCCAAGCACCGTATTTGGCATGCGAAAATACCTACGCACAGTGAGAAAGAAGGCCCTATCGTGACTTTGAGTGAAGCGCAGGCGAGAGAGTTCGCCGCGATGTTCTCGCATCTGGTAGCCAATATCGGGCAGGCACTGCTGGGAAAACCCCACGTCATTCAACTGTCTCTCGCCTGTTTGTTCGCGCAGGGACACCTGCTGTTGGAGGACGCGCCGGGCACGGGAAAAACAGCGCTTGCCCGATCGATCGCGAACTCCGTGTCGGCGGAGCATTCGCGCGTGCAGTTCACGCCCGACATGCTGCCGTCAGATATTACCGGTGTGACGATTTACGACCAGGGCAAACAGGAGTGGGAGTTTCACCACGGGCCGATTTTCGCGTCGATCGTGTTGGCTGATGAGATTAACCGCGCATCGCCGAAAACTCAGGCCGCGTTGCTTGAGGTCATGGAGGAATCCCAGGTGACGGTTGATGGTCGAACGTATGCTACCCCGCAGCCTTTCATGGTGATTGCGACGCAGAACCCGGTTGAACAGGCGGGAACATACCGCCTCCCCGAGGCACAGCTTGACCGTTTTTTGATGAAAACGTCGGTTGGCTACCCGCCCCATGAACAGTTTGTTGACGTTCTCGATGGGGCATCGGCACCGGACCGATCGAAGAACCTGTCGGCAGTTGTTGATGCTCCGACGGTCAATCAGTGGATCGGCCTCGTGGGGTCGACATTTACGGATCGGGCCATCACGGACTATGTTGCTCGCCTTGCGCAGGCAACGCGCGATAGCGAGCACACGCGTCTGGGCGTTTCAACGCGCGGCGCGATCGGGATGGTGCGGTGC
>JAUNVE010000048.1:12162-12417 GCA_030537795.1 Actinomycetaceae bacterium | reverse complement strand
GCTACTGGAAGAATACGGAAAGGATCGGATACTGGTTGCAGAAGCCGGCGTCGCAAATTATTCACGACTCGCACGGTATGTCCGCACGGATGAAATGCACCAGGCATTCAATATGCTCTTTTTGCGGTGTCGATGGACTCCGCGCGATGTCATCGACACGATTACGAAAGCGTACCGCGAGCATGACGCGGTAGGTGCACCTACTACCTGGGTTCTCAATAATCATGACACCGTGAGACACGCATCCAGACTGGG
>JAUNVE010000048.1:11813-12152 GCA_030537795.1 Actinomycetaceae bacterium | reverse complement strand
AGATAGAGACGCGAATAGGCGGGATAGGCCCAAACGACAAGCAACCTGACCAAGTCCTAGGACTTTTGCGAGCCCGATCTGCAACGTTGCTAATGCTAGCGTTGCCGGGGGGATGCTACCTGTACCAGGGTGAAGAACTGGGGTTGCCGGAGCATACGAGTATCGATCCTACAGACAGACAAGATCCACAGTTCTTTAGGTCAAACGGCGCTTCCATCGGTCGCGACGGTTGCCGAATACCCTTACCGTGGAACTCGACGCAACCTGCGGCTGGTTTTTCTCGGACTGGTCGTACATGGTTACCGCAGCCAGAAAAATGGAACCTATACGCGCCGGATC
>JAUNVE010000048.1:2459-11803 GCA_030537795.1 Actinomycetaceae bacterium | reverse complement strand
AATGTATCGACAAGCGCTTTCTCTGCGCAAGGATTTAGGACTCGCTGATGGATCTTATGCCATTGTGCCTGAGTTCTCAGATCGGGCAATAGTTGCACAGATCACCACTGATGATCGCACGATCATGTGTGTAACGACCTTTGACGAGCCGATAGAACTCGAAGGTCGATGGGAGATCTTGATCTGCTCACGCCCCACGGGGATCTCTGATTTAGAAATATCGTTGACAAAATGCGCGATTCCAACGAATACAACGGTGTGGCTAAAACGGCCATAAGCACTGATCAGGGAATCAATGGGAAGCTAGTTGGACAAGTCGCATCTGTCCTGGCAGTCCTCAGGATCGATAAACGATGACATCAGCCAGTAGTCTAAAAGCACATTGCTACAAATAAAATTGTAACAATTGTCCGGTATAGACTGAGGCACAGTTGCAGGCAAAGCTCTGACAGACTTGTAAGTCGCTTGTTTCATTGGAGTGATGGGAAAATGCTAGATAAATTTCCCCTTTCGGAGCACAAGAAGGCAGGGATATTGAATCTCAACGACTCCCACGCAACCCGCATCAAAAACCTCGCATCCCGTATCGACGGAAAAGTCGTGGTCGTCGGCTCTCTCAACGCTGACCTGACGGTGGTCGCCGAGCGTCTACCGAACCCGGGGGAGACCGTACACGGCGGCGCCCTCCAGATACTTCCCGGCGGTAAATCCTCCAATCAGGCAGCTACCTGCGCGAAACTCGGTGCGCGCACGACGATGATTGGAGCAGTGGGCAAAGATGGCAATGGCGATCTGCTTGTCAGTTCTCTCGATGCACTCGGTGCGGACACCAGCCACATTAGACAGCTCGATGTGCCCACGGGCACCGCAATGATCACCGTGGATGAAGCGGGGGAGAACACCATCGTGATCTCTCCGGGTGCCAACGGGGAAGTCACTAAACAGACCGTGCGGGACTCGGCTGACGCGATTAAAGATGCGGCAGTGCTCGGCCTCTGCCTGGAAATTCCCATGGATGCCATCATCGAGTCCGCACGTATTGCGCATGATGCTGGCACAACCGTCGTGCTCAACCTGTCGCCGTATGGAGATGTGCCTGACGAGCTTCTACAACTCACGGACATTCTCATCGTCAATGAGCATGAGCTCGCGGGAGTCACCGGCAAGGCGCTCGGGCCCGTTGATAAAGACGATCCCGTCGATAAAGACGACTCGTGGAGGCAAGCCGAGGACCGCCTGCGCGAACTCGGCATTAGCACCACCGTCGTCACACTTGGGGGTGAGGGCGCCTACCTGCTCGACCGGGGCAAACACACTCCCGTTGCGCCACTGCCGGTCGAAGTAGTTGATACCACCGGATGCGGCGACTCATTTATGGGAACGCTGATGGCGGCACTCGCCTCCGACCTCACATTGGAGGAGGGCGCCGAACTTGCCTCCGTGGTATCTGCCATTGCGGCAACTGCGCAGGGAGCGCAAAGCTCTTATATCGACCGGGAATCGCTCCTTAAACTGGGGTAGCAGATATCGTGTTGTGAGCTTGCGCGGCTAACCAATATCGAAGGGGCATGGTGTGGAAACGCACCATGCCCCTCGTGTTGTCTTGGAAACACCAATGCAACACTAGCTGGAACGCGAATATCTGCGTATCGCCATTAGTGATGCGCCGGCAAGGAGTAAACCGGCGGCTACTAATGTCATCCCTGCCGTTCCGCGTACGCCGGTCACAGGCAGATGCGACGCAGAGTCGTCGGTCGCTGTGCCCGGCTGTTCGGTATCGGAGGTCGATTGGCCGCCCGGCGGGCCGTCAGCCGAGTCACCCGCATCTCCCGGGAGCACGGGGTCGCCCGGTTCTTCGGGATCAACCGGGGGAGTAGACTCATCAGGGTTTGTGTCGGGAGTATCGGGGAATTCGGGATAGGGGTCGCGATCAACTGCTCCCGCACCTTGGTCAGCTACAAATGACGCTACCCAGGACATGGCGGAGTTCCAGTTCACTGTTATTTCATTCGTTGACCAGGACTGAATGTGGTCGACATAGCAGGCTTGCGGCGCGCAGTCGAACTGCTTGGAATACAGGCCAGCTATTGTTGGATCCCACGTTTCTCGCAATGAGTTCGGCCCTCCGGCCAAAGAACCAGGAGGTGGATGTGGCAAATCGGGATGTAGCTGAGCAGCAAACCAGCGAGAATGCTGATTCTGTGAGAACACGGTTCCGTATCCGGTGAGGTAGGACGTGTTGAGGGCGTTGCGGCCCAACAGATAATCCATAGCCTCAATCACGGCGTCGGCGTACTGGCGATCTCCCGTCAGGTCATAGGCGACGCCGAGAATAATCTGATTATTGGCTACCGCTGAGTTCGAACCCCAATCGTATTCGCCCTCAAAACCGGGGTAGACGGTGCCGAATCCTTCCTTCTTTTGATTTTCAACGAACACGTCGGCCGCATCGATTACGGTCTGTCGAACGCTGTCGATCCCCGGTAGGTTCGATGGGACAGTAGCCAGCGACAAACGCCCTAAACCAGCGGTATTTCCCCAGAAAATCCCTTCTGGATAAAACACCTCGGCAGTGTGGTAAGGGCTGTTGAGTACAAAGTCCTTATACGCAGCTTCTCCCGTCGTGAGGAATAGCTCGGCTGCCGCCCAATAGAATTCGTCTCCGACTTCATCATCATCGTAGGGGCCACCACCGTTATTGCCGGCTTCTTGCGGCGCAAATAAATCCGGGGTGGCTTGCGCCGCAGTCCAAGCGGTGCGTGCCGCTGCCAGTAGCTGATCCGCGAAATCTGGATCAATGTCTGCGAATAGTCGAGCTCCTTGGGCAGCAGATGCCGCCAGATTGAGAGTTGCCGCAGTCGAGGGCCGGTGGAGCCTACGAATTTGTTCATCTTCGATCGGCATCAGTGGCAACCCCGTCCAGCCGACGTCATGAATCTTATGGTGCACCATGCCAGCCAGCGGCTGACCTTCTGGCACTTGCATCGACATCATGAATTCAAGCTGCCAGCGCGCTTCATCGAGAATGTCGGGCACACCGTTGCCGCGTTCAGGGAGGTTGAGCGTAGAATCGCCGAGCGCCTTGGCGGCACTGGGGGCGCGCAATGAGCGCTCGTAGGTACTGAGAAGTTGAGCGGTGGCAATACCGCCATTAACCACATATTTTCCGTGGTCTCCCGCGTCATACCAGCCACCGATAACATCTAAAGAATAGCCGTCGGGGCACGTCCAATCACCATAGGCCCACGAATCCCCCTCCTCTTCCTTGGTCAGGCAGGGAACGGCGTAATCGCCGCGGTTAACCGAATCATTCAAAGAACCTTCCGGGTTATTCAGGTGCCCTGCTTTGCGAGCATATTTCTCTCCTACAATCGCCGCATCTATATCGATTCCTGAGCGTGCCAGATAGAAGTAATTCAGCGTGTCATATCGTAACTGTTGGTAAATATCGGCACCGATAGTGAATGGGTAGCTTTCCTCACCATCCGCATGCGCCGTATAGGTCCCGGGAGTTGTTAGCGTCGAAAAATCGGCTATATGGACGTGGAGGCCGGACATCGCGTCGGCGCCGAATACCGAGGTTTTGCCCTCAAATACGACGTCACCATCACCATCAACAACGGAGAAGTCCAGAGGAGACTCTTCATCGCTTACCACGGTTGCGCGTTTAGGACCTTCCGGCAGGTAACCGAGCTGGTTGACGCGGATACTCGGTCCGGTTTCAGGTTCGTACGCCTCCGGGACGACTCCCTTTTCTAATGAAAATTCAGTAATGCAAAAATCAAATGGCTTACTTGCACCGCCGAGGTGGAAGGCTACTTGACCGGGAGCCTCACCATCGGCCGGGAAATCGAGTGAGGGCGTGAACGAGAATTCGTGAGTTTGGTATGTTTCGTCAAGCACAACCATGTTGTCAACCACGGTGCGGTATGCACCACCGGCTTCACCGACAAGCACCCGTACGCCAGCGCTAGGAGTCGTTTTGGCGGTATAACGTAGTCGGTAGCTCTCGCCGGCCACCACAGGAATACCGTTATAGGTTAATCCCGCGGCCCACTTGGCTGCCCCTGCGGGAACGGCTAGACACAGGCCGTCCCCCGTGAGCTCTTCGGAGTCAACTCCGTACGCGCCCCACGCTTCTTTTCCTTCGCTGAAAACGGTATTGATCAGCATATTCTCATTGTCATCCGGACTAGGGGAGGGCTCACCCGGGTCGGGAGATGGCGCGTTTTCTTTCAACACGATGTTGTCTAAGCACATGGTGGTCGGCGGTGCGTGTCCACCTACTTGGAAGTTGATGAGCCCCTCGGGTGCATGGAAGCTCGGCGTAAAGTCGAAACTGAAATGCTGGGGATCGTCCGTCAGCTGTATGCGAGTTTCAAACACGTCGGGCCAGTTGCCGCCCGCTTGCAGGGGAACTTCGATCGCCTGCGTTGCACGGGCATCAAAACTGAGCGTGTAGTTGCTACCTTCGGCAAAGTTTAGCTGCCCTTTTTGCACCGCAATGTCCCAGGCATTGTCTCCGCCTTCGAAAGTCGCACATAGCTCGCCTTCTAGGACGCCGATGGAGAAATCTCCCGCATTGGCATATCCGCCCCATCCGGCGGGATCGGAGTCGTCAAAATTCCATCTGTATTCGGAGGGCGATGGGGGTGAATCATCGGCCATAGTAATGCCCGGTAGTCCCGGTATTGCCAGCGCCAAAGCTGCCACCAGCACAACTGGTCGTAGCTGGGTTCGAGATAAACCCATGATGTGTCCTTTCCTAGGGAGTTGAGGATGAGTCGGCTGCGGCTCATCCAGCGAAAGAGCGCTCTCACGACGATGTGATGGCGTCCTTTTGCAGTGTGTAATTTGCAGAGTATTGGTCTACGCCGATTGGCGAACAACCAGTTGAGGGGTAATGATTGTTGGCCCCTCGAGACTTTCGTTTTTCAATTGGGAAAGTACGATCTGTGCCGCTTCAAATCCGAGGTCGTGCCCCGGATTCGTCACGGTCGTTAAGGCGGGTGTAGTCAGCTTCGACAACCTGGAATCGTCGAAACCAACCACTGCGACGTGATCAGGCACTGTACGACCTCGTTCATTGAGCACCGGAATCGCACCGGCAGCCATTAAGTCTGAAGAGATGAAGATACCGTCCACTTCTGGATGTTCCTCGAGTAACCGAGATGCCTGGATCTGCGCTATTTCTGCGGTGAAACCACCGTCATATTCGCCGACAGACTGCAATCCAGCTTCAGCCAGCGCACGATAGTAACCGCTTTTTCGATCCGCCGCCGCAGCCATGGTCATGGGGCCGGTAATAGAGGCAATACGTTGACACCCGCGCTCAACCAGATGTTGAGTTGCCAAATACCCACCCAGTTCATTATCAATATCGGCAAACCGAGTTTCCTGTGAGGATTCCATAGGACGCCCGACCAACGAGCAGGGGATACGAAGCGCCGTCAGTCGACTGAGCAACTTGTCATCGCGATGATGAGAAATCAAAATTACTGCATCCGCGTAACCGCCGCGCAAGTATCGTTCCAGGTAAGAGGATGAGCGAGAGGCCCCCATCAGAAGGGACAGATGCTTTTCCGCCGGTTCGAGGGCGGCCGCTATCCCCGCAATGGTGGTTGCGAAGAAAGGATCGGTAAAGACTCTCTCATCCGGTTCCGCAACCACCACAGCGATGGCATCGGTTTGTCTGGTGACCAAAGACCTAGCGAGTCGATTAGGCACGTAACCAATCTCTGCGATTGCTTTTTCGACTTTTTCTCGCGTATGTGGCGTGCACGTTGGGTCATCGCGCACAACACGCGACACCGTTGCCCGAGAGACTCCGGCGGCTCGAGCCACGTCTTCCAAAGTAGGTAAAGCGCGAGATGAGTTAGTCGTCATGCCAATCATTCTAAGGGTCAGGTGTCTTCTAAAGGCACTAACTGGTGTGTGCGAGCTACCTGCGCATACCACAGGGCGCTAGCCTTAGGCGTGCGCGTCAGCGTCTCGTAGTCGACACGAACTATGCCGAATCGGCGCGTGTATCCCCAGGCCCACTCGAAGTTATCAAGTAGCGACCAAACCAAGTAGCCGCGAATATCGACGCCGTCCTCCAGCGCCGCGTGAACAGCTTTCAGATGGTCTCGAATATAGGTTGCACGGGTGTCAGTATCGTCAACAAACCCTTCTTGGTCGGGCTTGTCGTCATATGCAGCACCGTTTTCCGTAATGACCATGGGGATGCCTGCCGGTCCGGTGTAGTCGCGTTGGAGGCGATTGAGTAAAATCCGCAGATCCTTGGCATCGACCTCCCAGCCCATATGCGTATGAGGCAAATGACGGTCAACTCCCACCACTCGCTCCGAGCCCACGAAGGGGGTAGATAAGGCAAGGCCCGCCGCATTTGTTGGTTGCGGAATTGGTTCATCCTCCGCGAGTGTGGTGAATGCTCCACCGTTGTAGAAGTTGATACCGAGTACGTCAATGGGACTGGAGATGATCTCGAGATCGCCTGCGCGACACACTTCGCCCAGCCCTGCTGACGACATGTCTTCCAGCACATCCGCCGGATACTCTCCCTTGAAAATGGGATCGAGGAAGATTCGGTTAAATGCGCCATCGATGCGCCGGGCCGCATCGACGTCTCGAGGGTTGTCGGGATCAGCCGGGTGGGCGACGGTGTGATTGGTGGTAATGCCCAACGTTAGATTGGAATCATAATCGCGTAATGCTTGAATGCCCAGACCGTGCGCCAACAGCAGGTGATGGACCGCGTCCACCGCCGCGGAAGGATCCTGGAGGCCGGGAGCGTGCTCGCCGGCTGCATAGGATAAGAACGATGAACACCACGGTTCATTGAGCGTAGTCCAGATGGGAACTCGATCCCCGAGAACCTCGGCGAGGGTACTCGCGTAGTCGGCGAATCGATAAGCCGTGTCGCGGTTGGTCCAACCGCCCTTTTCTTCCAGCGCCTGCGGCAAATCCCAGTGATAGAGAGTCAGCCACGGTCGAATATTCTTCTCCAGAAGGTGATCGACGAGACGGGAATAAAAATCTGCCCCCGCAGTATTGAGCGGCCCTCCATCGGGACATACGCGTGCCCAGGACGTCGAAAACCGGTAGGTATCTAGGTTGAGAGATGCCATGAGGTCGACGTCGGCAGGCATGCGGTGATAGTGATCGCAAGCCACCGAACCATCGGAGCCATCGAGGATACGCCCAGGCTCGGTACACATATGATCCCAGATACTTGGGCGCCTGCCGTCTTCTTTGGCGGCACCTTCGATCTGGAAAGCCGCAGTGGCGGCCCCGAACGCGAAGTTCGATGGAAACGTCAGTGGATTCGTCATCCCTTTACAGCTCCTTGCATAATTCCGGAAACGAGGTGGCGGCCGGCGACAATAAACACGGCAATCAGGGGCAGTGTTGAGATTACGACACCCGCCATAATGAGTGAATAGTCTTTGAAATATGATGCTTGCAAAAGCTGCAGCATCACTGGGAGTGTGGGGTTTTCTGCTCCCAGGACAATGAACGGCCAGAAGAAGTTGGTCCATGAACCAACGAAGGTGAATAAGCCGAGCATCGCTGCGGCCGGGCGAGCCGCCGGCATGGCGACGTGCCAGAATGTGCGGATCATGGAACATCCATCGACGCGAGCAGCTTCCACTAGTTCGTAGGGGAGAGCCTCTTTCAAATACTGGGTCATCCAAAACACCCCGAAAGCCGTTACCATGCCGGGGACAATCACTGCTTGTAGCTTACCTGTCCAACCGAGCTGGCTCATGACGATGAATAGCGGGACGATACCAAGCTGGGTAGGAACCGCCATCGTCGCAATGACGAATACCAGTAGGGGACCTTGGCCTCGAAAGCGCAGCTTCGAAAATGAGAATCCGGCCAGCGTCGAAAAAAAGACAACCGATAGAGCCGTGATTACCGAAACAATTACGGAGTTCCATACCGCCGGCCAGAACTTAATATCTGCGCTGATGACACGCGCGATATTAGCAAACAAGTTGCCGCCGGGAATGAGGCTGGGAATCGGCTCACGTGCGATGGTGCCCGCATCGGAAGAAGCCAGCAGGAGGGCGTAGTAAATCGGTAACACAGAGATGATGAGGATGATTCCTAGGAGAACATAGGTTACCCATCCGGGGCGACGATAGGCGCCGTAGCCCCGGCGGCTGATGCGCCCTTGACGCATGCGTTTGCGAGCAACTGCACGCGCCGCACCACGACCGGCAAGTTGTTCAACCACCGGAATCGAGGGATCAGCGGAAATCTGGTGTTTACTCATTTCTTCGATACTCCTTCGGTTGACGCGATGCGTCGGGTGATCGCGAAGTTGATGAGTCCGATCACGACGATGAGGAGGAATAGGAGCCAGGCCACGGCGGCTGCGCGACCAAAGTTCTTCTGTGCTCCCCAGCCGAGTTCATACAGATACATGGTGAGGGTCATCCATTGCCTGTCAGGGCCTCCCGCACCGTGGGTGTCGAACATACGCGGCTCGTCAAAGATTTGTAGGCCGCCGATGGTTGAGGTGATGATGACAAATATCAGCGTGGGGCGCAGAAGCGGAATAGTCACCGAAAAGAACTGGCGCACTCGAGAAGCGCCGTCAACGATAGCAGCCTCATAAAGCTCAGCGGGGATCGCCTGCATAGCCGCAAGCACGATGAGAGTGTTATATCCGGTCCAGCGGAAATTAACCATCGTTGCAATGGCAATATGGGAGGCCAAAGTATTGGTGTGCCAGCCAATTGGTTCAATATTGATGAGGGCGAGGAGGGCGTTGAAAACGCCCGATCCGTCAGCGAAAACCTTGGCGAAAATGAGGGATACCGCAACGGGAGCGACAACGTAGGGTAGCAGTACTCCCATGCGCCAAAAGGTTTTTGCTCGTAGATTCGCATCGAGAATAGCCGCGATGATGACGGCCATGATGACTTGCGGGACAGATGATAAGAGGAAGATCGACAGTGTATTTCTCAGCGCCTGCCAGAAGTAGGGCTGCTCTAAAACATCGCTGAAGTTCTGGGTGCCCACATACGCCCCTTGACCTCCGAGTAAATGCCATTCGTGGGTGGCGACAAAAGCCGTATACAGCAACGGATAGAGGCCGACGATGGCAAAGATGATGAAGAACGGTGCGATGTATAGATAGGGCGATACTTTAACGTCCAGTAGACCTAAGCGAGTTTTCCAATCTCGGTTCTGTAAGACCGATGGGTTCTTATTTTTTGCTGGTGCGGCGGTACTCATCTAGCTTCCCTTCGCGGTGTGGGGGGGCCCACCCGGGGCCCCCACCAAAAAAAAAAACAAAACTAAAATAACCAAGGGTCAATAAAATTTAG
>JAUNVE010000048.1:0-2449 GCA_030537795.1 Actinomycetaceae bacterium | reverse complement strand
TTTTCAACTCTGGTTTTTTTAAGACGGTTGGTTTTTTTTTTTTTGGGGGGGGGGGGGTACTATTCTAGCTTCCGTTGGGGGTGTGGGGCCACCACCGGGTGCCACCACACAACAATTCATCCTTCCTTATAGACCCAATGCGTCATAAGCTTCTAGTGCTTTTTGCCAGGAAGTTTCAGGATCGTCACTGCCGTTTTCAACTCGCAAAATGGCGTCGCCCACAACGGAGTTAATGGCAAAGTAGTGAGCCCCCTTGAAGGGACGTACGGTTACAGCCTTGGCGCGGTCCGAAAGAATCTGGCCGGTCGGAGCATTGTTAAAGAACTCATTGGTCTGCTCAAGAAGGTCTGGACTGTCCAGAGCCTCAACCTGGGACGGGAACGTTCCCTTCGCCTTGAATGCCTTGATCTGCTGTTCTGGAGCAGTCAACCAGGCAGCTAGCTCGCGAGCTTCTTCAAAGTGTTCCGTTTGGTTAGGAATAGTGAGGTAGGAACCACCCCAGTTTCCTCCACCACCGGGGAATACGTTGGCTATATCCCAGCCTTCAACGCCATCGGCATTTCCCTCGATAACGCCGAGCATCCAGCCGGGGCACAGCATGGTTGCAAAACCATCATTTTGGAAAGAGCTGGACCAGTCTTCGCTCCACTGTTCGAAGTGGGCGGAAATATCGTGAGTAGCCAGCAACTCATCGTATAGTGCTTTGACGTCGGTGTTTTCTGCCAGCGGGATCGGTGTGCCGTCCTCATTCTCATACGGGAATTCAACCTGGTTAATCATGCCAAGGAAGGTAGCTCCGGCAGAGTCGTACCACGGAATTCCGGTTTTATCTGTAAAATCTTTGCCCACTTCAAAGTAGGTGTTCCAGTCACCTTCCAGCAGCTGTGCCACCTCGTCCCGATCAGACGGAAGCCCGGCGGCCTCAAATAGGTCAGCGCGATAGCACACGCCCTCCGGTCCGATATCGGTGCCGAATCCGATCAAGCGACCCTCGCTATCAGTGGCGGCCGCATCCTTCCAATCAAGCCAACGACCTTTGACATCGTCCCCGGACAAGTCGTTGAACTTATCCGAATACTGAAGCAATTCGGGAAGCCAATCGACTTCGACCGCTTCAATATCGGATAGCCCCGATCCGGCCGCCAGACGGGTATTGAGGTTGTCATGAGCTTCGTTGGAAGTAGCCGCCTTCTTATGCTCTACCGTGATGCCCGGGTGGGATTCCTCGTATTCCTTGAGCAGATCTTCATACCCAAACTCATTGAAAGTTGCCACCGTCAAAGTGATTGACTCACCGTCGCCGCTCTGGGTGTCTGTCGATCCTTCGTCGGCTCCTCCACACGCTGATAGTGCCAATGCGGTGGAGCAAAAAATCGCGGTTCCGATTACTACGTGACGTTTGCGCACACGAACTCCTTTGTTTCACGTTTACAGCGTCCCAGGTGGGAGGCCGCCCTCTATGAGAGCGCTCTTACGCAACATAATGATAGCGTGAGAGCGCTCTCATGGATTGTTTTCAGTCTATGTAGTCCAATTCACACTGTCAAGCACTATGTGCAAATCAGCATCAGAATCGCCTGGTGGGGTGAGCTTTAGTGATCCCGCCGCGCGTAGATGCGCTGAGTCAGTGCCCAGGACGCACCGAGAAAGGCGAGGGCCGCGATGAAGAGCGCACCAGAAACTGCGGAGCCGTAATGGAAGAGGAATTCGGGTGCATCGTCAGAAACCCGTCAGGAAGTCGAACATACTGACTGAAAATTTACGGCAGGGTCCCTAAGAATATGAAAATCACGAGATGGACAAAGATGGCTTTTTGGCTCCCGAACTTCAAAATAGCCGGTGTTTGGATTCCACACCACAGGCACGCGAGGAAAACGAGCAGAGCAATAATCATCGGTGTCCACCACGCAGTGAGTTTCCCGCTGAGCAAAAATACTTCCTCGGTCTATGACGATGAGGTAATCGGCCAGTGACTCGAGGTCTGACGTAATATGCGTTGAAAACCACACCGAGTGATTCTCATCCAGCATGAATTCGCGAAGCGTATTGACCAACTCGCTTCGTGCGAGTGGGTCGAGGCCGCTGGTTGCTTCATCGAGGATGAGTAAGTCGGGCGCGTGGGCTAGCGCGATAGCCATTTGGAGCTACATTCCCATGCCGCGACTCAGTTCTTTGATCTTCTGTGAACGTTCAATGTGGGCACGCGCCATGCGGGCATCGAAAAGCTCTGCATTCCAAGTGGAATAAAAGCGCGCCATACACTTTTCGAGATCTCGCACGCGCCACTCGCCGAAGTACGGAGGAGTATCAAGCACGACACCGATTGTGTCGTGATCGATGACGTCAATTTCTCCCTCATCAGGCTGGATTGCGCCGAGCGCACTCTTAATCGTCGTGGTCTTTCCGGAACCATTGGCTCCGATAAAACCCGTGACGAAACCGCGCCGAA
>JAUNVE010000047.1 GCA_030537795.1 Actinomycetaceae bacterium | reverse complement strand
ACCCGGCGGTCGCTACCCACATGGGAGTTTTCGTATCGAGGACACCACGTAGTGTGCCGGTGGCGGCGAGAACAATGAGCATACCGATCATGCCGGGGCTGGCCCACCGCAAATATGCGAGCGCATGCGGAATGACTACGGGATCCGGGCTAAACCACGACAGAATGGTGGGGGCATAACCGATGAGAATGGCGGCTGTGATCATTCCAAGAATCGCCGCGAGCCACATCGCGTCGATACCTGCTTTGATTCCTTGCGCGGGTTTGCCGGCGCCCAGAGCGCGCGAGGTGAGGGCGGTGGTTGAATAGGCGAGAAAAATGAATACGCCAACCGCTGTCATGAGGATGCTTGAAGATAGGGCGAGGCCGGCAAGTTGGGGTGTCCCCAGGTGTCCAACCATCGCTGAATCGATAGTGACAAGAAGCGGTTCGGCGATGAGGGCGATGAAGGCGGGGATAGCCAGAGACAGGATCTGCCTATTGAGTGAGGAACCCTCAACCGTGGGTTGATGGTTGGTTGAATCTTCAGAACGGTTGTCCACTACTTCACCAACCTTTTCTTATACACAGCTTGTGAACAACTCTGTGGACAAGTTTGCTTGGAAATTGCCGTATGAGCATTTGACACGGTTGTCTATCTTGCCACCTGATCCACATAATATCCACAGGATTTGCACAGTTTTCGCCTACTTTATACACATTGAGGGTTCGAGAATTTAGGATCCGCAGGGTATTGTCACGCGTATCCACACCCATATGCGCGAATTGAGGATGAGCGCGCAAGAAAGTAGACCAGTGCCTTCTCAGGAATCGTACGAGCGTACACCACCGCAGAATATTGAGGCCGAACAATCCGTGCTTGGATCAATGATGCTATCCAAGGACGCTATCACTGACGTTACCGAGGAGATTCGGGGCGATGACTACTACCGTCCCGCCCACGAAACCATCCACGATGCCATCGTTGATCTCTACTCTCGAGGTGAACCGGTGGATGCCTTAACTGTTGCCGCGGAGCTTAAACGCAACGGTGATTTGTCGCGCGTGGGAGATGCGCCGTATCTGCACACCCTGATCGCTTCGGTTCCGACAGCGGCGAATGCGGGATACTATGCGCGTATTGTGCGAGAACGCGCACAGTTGCGGCGATTGGTCGAAGCGGGCACTCGTATTGTTCAGCTTGGCTATGCCGAAACCGGTGGGGATGTAGACGACATTGTGGACGAAGCCCAGTCGGAGATTTACGCGGTGTCGGAACGCCGTTCGACCTCCGATTACGTGTCGCTACTGGATCTGGCCGATCCTTTGCTTGCTGACCTAGAGGATATTGAGCAACATCGAGACACCACACGCGGGGTGCCAACCGGTATTTTCGACCTCGATAGGCTGACTACCGGTTTGCAACCAGGCCAGATGATTATCGTGGCTGCTCGTCCTGCCATGGGTAAGTCAACGTTAGCGCTGAATTTCCTTCGCTCCGCCGCCATAAAGAATAACCAGGCAGCTGTAATTTTTTCGCTTGAGATGTCTCGTACTGAAATTGGTATGCGCCTGCTATCAGCTGAATCCGGCGTCTATTTGTCGAAAATGTTGAAAGGCGAAATGGGATCGCAAGAGTGGCAGCGAATTACCCGAACGGTAGGTTCGATTTCTGAAGCCCCATTGTTTATAGATGACTCGCCAAATATGGCACTGAATGAAATTCGTTCCAAATGTCGTCGACTCAAACAAGAACACGATCTCAGTCTTATTGTGGTCGACTATCTACAGCTGATGACGTCGGGTAAACAGGTGGAATCTCGCCAGCAAGAAGTTTCGGAGTTTTCTCGCTCACTTAAACTGTTGGCTAAAGAGCTGGAAGTGCCGGTAGTGGCGGTTGCACAGCTCAACCGCGGGCCGGAGCAGCGTACTGATAAAAAACCCATGCTTGCGGATCTTCGTGAATCGGGTTCCCTTGAGCAAGATGCCGATGTTGTCATGCTATTGCACCGGCCGGAATATTACACCGACGGTGAGCGACAAGGAGAGGGCGACATTATTGTGGCGAAACACCGTAACGGACCAACAGCCACAATTGCCGTCTCCTTCCAGGGGCAAATGTCGCGTTTTGAAAACCTCAAAGGCGGTCATGACGGCTTTGCTGGCCCACCGCCGGCATAGCGTCGAGTGGGAGCAGGATGTTCTGCTGACTGCAGGTGTTTGACCTGCGCACCGCGGCGGGTGTGTTGCAGCCCTGAGGGTCCAAAATGACTGTGGTTGAGGGGCGCTAAATGTTCTCAATCCCACCCCAGTAGCCATTGAAACATGGTGCGGTAAGCGAGATACTTGAGGGGTGCAGGCAACCGAGTATGTTCCGATTCCCCCACCGGTCGGCTATCGGCCTCCGTGGGAAGAGGATAATTCAGAACCGCCGGCTAGCGAACCGCCAATCGACCTCGCGGCGCAACGCGAACGTAAACGGGAAGAGCGGGCGCGGCGCTCGCGGGTAAGAAAGGCCGCCCCGGCATGTCCGATTCGCCCCGGTGAACCCTGTACGTTGTGTCAGGCCTTTGTCACCGGTCCTCAAGATTGTCAGACGGTTCGTCTGGTTATGGAGGACGATGAGTTAAGGGAGATTCTGGCTCAGAAACGCCGTGAATACATTGCGCGAACCAAAGGCAGCCGCGCCAGTTCAGCTACTGGAAATGCGGGATACGGCGGCTGAGACGGTAGCTCGACATTTTCTCGCGCGGGTAGGAGTAACGCGTGGTGCTGGTCCGCTCTCCTGGTGAAAGTCCAATCGGGGAAAATAGGGTTGCATTGTAGAATCGAAGAGCCAATTGGCCCATATTTCAGTTGAACGAGGTACTCATGGTTTCACATCAACGCCCTGCAGTCGCACTGGTTATTGCTGGCTCCGAAGCAACGGGCGGAGCCGGTATTCAGGTAGATCTCAAGACTTTCCATCAGCTTGGTGTATATGGAATGGGGGCGTTGACGTGCATTGTGTCCTTTGACCCGAAAGACAACTGGAATCACCGTTTCGTGCCGATTGATCCGCAGGTAATCCACGATCAGATAGAGGTCTGTGAGGCCGCGCATGATGTTGATACGGTCAAGATTGGAATGCTCGGTACGATTCCGACAATTGAGACGGTTGCCGAGGGATTGAAAGTTCAGCAGTGGAAAAATATTGTTCTTGATCCAGTGCTCATCTGTAAGGGGCAGGAGGCCGGACAGGCTCACGATACCGACGAGGCATTGAAGTCTCATATTTTGCCTCTTTCCACCGTGGTGACCCCGAATGTATTTGAGGCATCTGCACTGTCGGGTATCGATATTCGCTCGGAGGCTGATTTGGCGGCGGCGGCAAAGAAGATTGGCGAGTTGGGGCCGACATACGTGGTCGCTAAAGGAGGAGTTGAACTTCCCGGTGACGAGGCTGTCGATGTGTTGTGGGACGGTGAAAAGATCACTCGTTATGCTGCGCCAAAGATTGGTGAAGAGCGTGTTGGTGGCGCCGGATGCACGCTTGCGGCTGCCATTACTGCCGAGCTTGCCAAGGGGACGGATATTCACGAAGCCGTACGCATCGCGAAAGAGCTGGTTACCCGCGGAATCGAAGGGCGCATGAGGACGAACCACGTCTATGACACCGTGTGGCAGCAGGCGAGTCTCTCAGTTTGAGTCGATTGATCAGATCCTGTTGGCTCCCGACAGATAAATGGTCGATATATTGCGGCTTTTCACCTGGCGGGCTTTCACCTGCGGCTAAAGGTGCATTGATTTAAACAAGATTACGCACGTACGTGCATAGATCTTGACCATCGGTGCGAATAGGTGACAATAGATACAGTAGTTAAGTTAGGCATACCTAAGGTAAGGAGACTGCTGTGACTATTGCTCAAATCGATTCACGAGCACGGCAAGCAACATTTGATGCGCTGAGCGAAGGAGTCGATATGCTCATTATCGGCGGTGGCGTAACCGGTGCTGGCATCGCCTACGATGCAGCTCTACGCGGCCTCAAAGTCGGTATCGTCGAAGCGCAGGATTGGTCGTCTGGAACTTCTTCACGATCGTCGAAGCTCGTGCACGGAGGCCTGCGGTATCTATATCAAATGAACTTTAAGCTCGTACATGAGGCACTGACAGAGCGCGGCCTCCTACTCGAGCACACGGCGCCGCACCTGGTGAAGAAGATGCCTTTGCTGTGGCCGTTTAAACAACGCATCGTGGAACGCACGTATTCGACGGTTGGCGTGGGACTCTACGATGCTATGGCGCAGGCTGCCCACCGCGGATCCGTTCCCATCCAGCGACATCTCACGCGCGAGGGCGCATTAAAGACCGTGCCGGATTTGCGTAAGGACGCCCTCATTGGTGCGATGGTTTACTACGATGCGCGGGTTGACGATTCAAGACTCGTCATCAACCTGGTGCGCTCCGCCGTGGCCTATGGAGCTCACGCGGCTAACCGTGCGCTTGTCACAACCATTGATCGCGACAGCGGAGGGCGCGTAAGCGGTGCTACCGTGCGGGATTTGGAAACCGGGAACGAATATGATGTGCCTGCTCGGACCATCATTAATGCAACTGGAGTGTGGACCGAGGATGTGCAGGATCTCGCCGCTACAGATGGGGGCCTCCAGGTGCTTGCCTCGAAGGGTATCCACATCGTGGTGCCCAAAGAACGCATCAAGGGTTCGACCGGCATGTTTGTGCGCACCGAAAAATCGGTGCTCTTTATTATTCCGTGGAAGAGATACTGGATTATTGGTACCACTGACACCGAATACACTGAGGATCTGCGTCACCCGGTGGCTAATAAGACCGATATCGAGTACGTCCTTGATCACGCGAATGAGGTGCTTCAAAATCCGCTGACGATGGATGATGTCATCGGCGCCTACGCTGGCTTGCGGCCTCTGCTTCAGCCGGGTACGAAGGGTGATGGTTCCCAGTCAACCAAGGTCTCTCGCGAACACACGGTGACGGAAGCTGCGCCGGGACTCGTGGTGATTGCCGGAGGCAAACTTACGACCTATCGAGTCATGGCAGAAGACGCGGTTGACTTCGCCCTCGGAAATGAAGCGAAAAAGAATCCTTCCCTTACCGCGAGTACACCGCTAGTTGGCGCGACGGGATACCGCGCCATGTGGAATCAGCGTGAGCGTCTTGCCCGGGAAAACAATCTCAGTGTTGATCATGTGGAAGATTTGCTCGACCGCTACGGGTCTGATGCGACTATTTTGTTCGACATGATGGCTGAAGATGAATCACTTCGCGACGAACTTGCTGGAGCGCCCGAATATTTGCGTGCTGAAATCGCATTCGGAGTGACGCATGAGGGAGCGGTGCACCTGGAAGACACCATGTGTCATCGCACTCGTCTCACCTACGAGCATCGCGATCGTGGTTTGTCGGCCGTGGAAGAGTGCGCAGATGTTATGGCGCAGATTCTTGGTTGGGATGATCAGACGCGCCAACGCGAAATTGATGCGTATACCGCGCGATGTGACGCCGAGGAAAAGGCGATGGGTATTGCCGATGAAGCGCAGGCTCAAAAAGTGCGCGATCATCATGGCGATGTGACACCTATGTAGCTCTCCGGGGGAAGCGGCTCAGGGCGTGGGCCGCTTCCCCCCGAGCACGGCGGTGTCCATATCACGTACTTCCCTACAAATGCGCAGGGTTGGTGGATAGGATACAAAAAGCCTCTCCCGCGGTCGTTAATGAAGTGTGAGGCAATTGTGTCGGAACAGTACGATCAGCCGACAATCGAATTATTTGGCTTGTGGCGCACGACCATGGACGCAACAAATCTCATCCAGGCGCGCCTGGAAGAGCTATTGAAGAGTAACGGCGGGCTGAGCTTAGGCGACTATTCCGTTTTGCTTACCCTGGCCCAAACTCCCCACGGATATATGAAACTGGGCGAATTGGCGCGTCAAACCTCTTTTTCTGCGGCTCGCGTAACATATATGATGCACTCGCTTGAACGCCGCGGATTTGTGGAACGTAAGGCGAGTGAACAGGATGGTCGCATTGTTTTTGCACATATGACCCCGCGAGGTCGCCGTGTTTTTAATTCTTGTCACGCAGCATATTGCGAACATATTGAACAATGGTGTTTGTCTTGCGTCAGCCCCGATGAGGCAGATGTTTTACACCGGGTGTTTAGTCGGATTGCGCAACGGTTACGTGACAACTGAATGATCACACGTCGCTAACGTGTGGTAAATAACAAACACTTGCGTTTTCTAAACCATTTGTTTGCTTTTTGGGTATAGATGACGCAAACGCCGTCAAATCAACGTTTTCCGCGATTTCACAAGTGTTCAGGCGTGGGGTGCCTAGCATGAACATATGGTCGAGGTAAGAATTCACGGTCGCGGCGGCCAAGGTGTCGTCACCGCTGCGGACCTATTGGCAATGGCGGCATTTGAGGATGGGCATCACGCGCAAGCATTTCCATCCTTTGGATCTGAGCGCATGGGCGCGCCAGTCGTTTCGTACTGCCGTATCTCCGATGCAGAAATCCGTAGCCGAGAGCCGGTTCTTGAACCGGATCTCGTAGTGGTGCAAGATCCCACACTGCTTCCCATTATGGATGTCTTTTCCGGACTGAAGTCGGATGGATGGGCTCTCATCAATTCAACGAAGCCGTTGAATGAACTGGGACTGGCCGATTTGGAGTCGCGCTATCAAGAAGGGCACGTTGTTGCTATCCCAGCCACCGATATTGCGCGAGAACATCTGGGACGTCCGCTACCCAATGCGGTGCTTCTTGGCGGAGCATCGGCATTGACCGGCATTATGAGTCTGGAGTCGGTGCTTAATGCGATCGGAGGGCGCTTTGGCGGCAAGGTCGGAGAAATGAATCAAGCCGCTGCCCGCGCCGCATATGAACTTGTCGAGAAGATGAAGGAAAACAATGCTTGAGCAAATTGAGGGGTCACAGGCGATGGCGAAGGCGGTAGCTGCCTGTCGCCCCGAAGTGATAAGCGCGTATCCGATCAGCCCGCAAACGCATATTGTTGAGGCGTTGTCTGCTCTCGTGAAGTCGGGTGAACTCCCGGGGTGCGAATACGTCAATGTGGAATCCGAGTTTTCCGCTATGAGTGCTTGCATCGGCGCCTCGGCCGCTGGAGCTCGCACCTATACGGCAACTGCGTCACAAGGACTGTTGTTCATGGTGGAGGCCGTGTATAACGCGTCCGGGTTGGGACTACCTATCGTCATGACGGTGGCAAACCGCGCCATTGGTGCCCCGATTAATATTTGGAATGACCACACCGACGCGATGAGTCAACGTGATTCAGGTTGGCTGCAGCTGTATGCGGAAAACAACCAGGAGGCCGCTGACCTTCACGTGCAGGCATTCCGCATCGCCGAAGAGCTATCGCTTCCGGTGATGGTGTGTATGGATGGCTTCATTTTGACCCATGCCGTAGAACAGGTTGATGTTCCCGAATTGGAACAGGTGCAGCAGTTCCTTCCCCCGTATGAGCCGCGGCAGGTGCTCGATCCGGAAGACCCGGTGTCGATCGGAGCGATGGTGGGCCCGGAAGCGTTTACTGAAGTGCGCTATCTCGCGCATGCGAAACAGATGCAGGCCCTCGACCTTATTCCGCAGGTACAGGAGGAATTTAAGGCCGTATTTGGGCGTGACTCCGGTGGCCTCGTGCGCCCCTACAAATGCGAAGATGCCGAAACGATTATTGTGGCACTTGGCTCCGTGCTAGGAACCATTAAAGATGTCGTAGATAAGCGGCGCGACAAGGGTGAGAAAATTGGCGTTCTCGGCATTACGTCATTTCGACCTTTCCCAGCCGAAGCGGTGCGTGAAGTACTGAAGAATACCGAGCGATTTATCGTTCTTGAAAAAGCCTTTTCCGTCGGCATTGGAGGCATCGTGTCCTCACATTGCCGCGGTGCCATGCGCGGCCTGCGTTTTACCTGTCACGAATTAATCGCCGGACTTGGAGGGCGCAATATTACTGCGGCATCGCTTAATAACTACCTTGATAAGGCAGTTATTGACGATGTGGAAGACCTGACGTTCCTCGATCTCGACAAGGAAATTGTGGAGGCCGAGCTAGAACGCGAACGCCTTACGCGCCGTTCGGGCGCTCCGGCAGAGAATATTATCCGAGACATTCAAGATCGTGTGAATGAGCAGATGAATCTTGAAGTATCGACGAAGGCGGAGAACAAATGAGCACGCCCAATAAAGTTCCATTGGACTACCCGCAGGTGCGGGCAACGGAAATTCCTGCCCGCGAAAAGGTGAAGTTCTATCAGGTAGGTTCATATGCGGTTGGTAACCGGCTGGCCGAGGAACAGTTGCGTTCGGTGCAGTCCGACCCCGATCGCTATAACTCGCTGACTTCTGGGCACCGGGCATGCCAGGGATGCGGTGAAGCACTGGGTGCTCGTTATGCGCTTGATACCGCGATGCGTGCGGCTGATAAGGACTTGGTGGCCGTCAACGCCACCGGGTGTCTGGAGGTATTTTCCACTCCCTACCCCGAGACGTCGTGGACCATTCCGTGGTTGCATTCCCTGTTCGGTAATGCACCCGCTGTTGCTTCCGGTGTGGCCGCTGCAATGAAAGCAAAGGGTAAGAAAACCCGTGTTGTTGCCCAGGGAGGCGACGGTGGCACCGTCGATATAGGGATGGGGTCGCTATCGGGCATGTTGGAGCGCAATGACGATGTGCTTTACATTTGCTACGACAACGAGGCCTATATGAATACGGGCGTGCAACGTTCTGGTGCGACGCCCCCGGCGGCGCGCACCGCCACCACGCAACCCGTTGGTGAAGCACCCGGTAACAATTGGGGGCAAGGAAAAGATATGGCCCGTATCGCCATGGCCCACGAAATCCCCTATGTAGCTACCGCCACCGTAGCTGATTTGCGTGACCTCGAATACAAGGTTTCGCGCGCGATGGAATTTCATGGCGCCCGCTATATCCACGTGCTGGTCCCGTGCCCGCTGGGCTGGGGGTCAGCGGCCAATAACACTATTAAAGTAGCGCGTCTGGCAGTTCAGTCCGGCTTATTTCCTGTGTACGAGGCTGAATATGGCGAAGTCACATCGGTAATGAAGTTGCGGCAACCGACTCCGGTGGAGGAATATCTTAAGCTTCAGCGTCGATTTGCTCACCTATTTAAGAAGGGCGCAGACCCCGAGGTTATTCGTCGTCTGCAGGCGCAAGCAGACCGGAATATTCGCCGGTACAACCTGGTCGATGATGAGGATTTTGATCTCGCGACCGAACATTTTGTTGAGTTTGAGCAGGCGCGGTACGGCTTCCGTAAACCGGTTGGTCAGGAGGCCGCAGTTGGCGGTACCGCACACGGCGGCGATTTCCATCCTCGCAAGCCAATCAGCGAAGCCAGCGCGGAAGGTATTAAACAGGCGGCAGAAGAAGGTAGCGAACAAACGGCGTCGGATCCTGTGACGGATCGGTTCAGCGCTAATCCGCAAACTGTCAAAGATAGCTCGGACAGCGTGAAGGCCGGCGAAGGAGCTGGCGAGGCAAGTACGGTGGAGGAAAACAAGTGAGTAAAGAGCACGTAACAGATAGCGCGATTGACGTATCAGCTGCAACCGCGGCTGATTCGACGCGCGGTGTGGATCCTGCCGATACGCGTCCGTTTGCGATCACCCTTGATGTTGGCTCTTCGCTAGCCAACGAAACCGGGTCGTGGCGCACCGAACGCCCCATCTACGTCGACCTCCTGCCCCCGTGTAACCGGGCGTGCCCAGCTGGAGAGAATATTCAGCAGTGGCTTTATCATGCGGAGGAAGGCGACTATGAGGCCGCTTGGCGTGAAATCATGGTCAATAATCCGATGCCCGCCGTTATGGGCCGGGTGTGCTACCACCCGTGCCAGGTGGCGTGTAACCGTGCCCAGCTCGATGAAGCTGTCGGTATTAATGCGGTGGAACGTTTCCTCGGAGACAAGGCCCTTGAAGAGGGGTGGACGGTTGAACGCGTCAATGAAGATACCGGTAAGCGAGTATTAATTGTGGGGGCAGGTCCATCGGGCTTATCCGCCGCATACCACCTGCGCCGGCTCGGCCACGATGTGACGATCTATGAGGCTGGCCCGATGGCCGGTGGCATGATGCGTTTCGGCATTCCCGCTTACCGCCTGCCTCGCAATATTCTCGATGGAGAGGTCCAGCGCATTCTCGACATGGGCGTGAAGCTCGAACTCAACAAAAAGGTTGAGAATGTTGAGGAAGTCCAGGCCGAGTTTGACGCGGTATTTCTTGCTGTCGGCGCTCATATCGGGAAGCGCGCCTACATTCCTGCGGGGGAGTCGGCGAAGATTATGGATGCCGTCTCGGTGCTCGGTGGTGTTGAAAAGGGTGAGAAACCTCTGCTGGGCCGCCGCGTTGTCGTTTACGGCGGCGGTAATACGGCTGTCGACATGGCTCGTACTGCTCGTCGTCTCGGGGCTGAAGAGGCTGTTATTCTCTATCGCCGTACCCGCGACCAGATGCCCGCCCATGATTCCGAGGTAGAAGAAGCCGAAGAAGAGGGCATTATGATGCGTTGGCTCTCCACCGTGAAGCATGTCGATGGCGAATCGCTGACCATTGAGAAAATGGAGCTTGACGAAAACGGCTTCCCCCAGCCAACCGGCGAGTTCGAAGAACTCGGTGCCGATTCACTCATTATGGCTTTGGGACAAGAAGCTGATCTATCGCTGATCGAAGATGCTGAAGGCATCACCATTGAAGACGGCGTCGTGGAGGTTAATAGCCAGATGATGACCGGCCTCGAGGGCGTGTTTGCCGGCGGTGACATGGTTCCATCCGAGCGCACGGTCACAGTAGCGATTGGGCACGGCAAGAAAGCGGCCCGTTACATTGACGCCTACCTGCGTGGCGGGGAATACCACCCGGCACCTAAGCACGATGAGGCAACCTTTGATCGGCTGACGACGTGGTACTACGCGGATGCTCCGCGGCGGATGCGTCAACGGTTGGAAGGCCCGCGCCGCGCCTCAACATTTGATGAGGTCGTGCAGGGGCTGGATGAGGATTCCGCACTGTTTGAGGCTCGTCGCTGCATGTCGTGTGGCAACTGCTTTGGTTGCGACAACTGCTTCGGCGTATGCCCCGACAATGCGATTACCAAAATCAAGCCCGGCGAATACGAGTTCAAATACGACTACTGCAAGGGGTGCGGCGTATGCGCCGAAGAATGCCCCTGCGGGTCGATTTCGATGGTACCCGAAGAAGTGTAACTCTCGGAATATCCGCAGGAGCGAGGGCCGGAGCGACGAAGGGACGCTCCGGCCCTCGTTTGTTGGCATGTTTTGGTGGGCGTGCGTTTTAACGCGCTGGTGGGCTATTGATGGACATGTTTGTATGAACGTATTCAGGAGGGTTTAATCACAGTAATTGCTGATTGTGCTGGTTAAACAGGGGATAAGAAAGTGTAATGATAGAATCAATCAAAAATAACAAAATGGAAGATTACGTAGTCTTCCTAAATACACCCCACATCTTTGTAGGTAGCTCAATTTTCATCCCGATAATTTGCTCCCAGTCAAAGCCCTCCGACTTTGAAAGAACCTCCCATGCAACACATTCGAGCTAAAAAATGGTCTGCGCTCGTAGCAGTACTGGCGCTCATCGGTAGCCTCGTACTAGTACTCTTCCCCACTGCGCCTGCAGAAGCAGCTTATAGCCGCGACTTTACCAATCTCTATAAAGGGCAGATGCGGGGCGACATTACTATTACGGGAAACTCGCTCCTGACGTGTAATAATTCGAATCCAAATAGCAAATGTGCAAAGTATCTCGCTGGTGCCCCTGACCTCGCGAATAACGATGTCACCATGGAGAACCTGGATTTGGATAGGGATTCGGACACGTTCAATTCGTCTATGGCTACCGTCGCTATCACGCCGGACGGAACGATTAAGAAAGCATTCCTATTCTGGGGTGCTGCGACTACCGGAACCCCGGATGCTGAAGGTAATGCCGATGATTGGAAAAATATCACGTTTACCGACCCTAAGGGGAGAAAACATGAGGTCCAGGCGCAAATATTCGACCAATTCACTAATATCAAGAAAGAATACTCTGCCGTTGCTGATGTGACCGACATTGTCGCGGTAGCAGGTCCGGGCGAGTATTGGGGAGCTAACGTTCAAGCCGGACTCGGATCAGATAGGTACGCCGGATGGTCACTGGTTGTTGTCTACGAAGATGAGACTCTTCCGATGCGTGACCTCCAAGTATTTAGCGGATATAAACGCGTTGGTGAGACTAACGCACGGAGAGTAGAAGTTCCTGTTAAGGGATTCCTTGCTCCACCGACCGGCCCTGTTAATGCAACTGTTGGCATGGTTGTTTATGAAGGCGACCCCCGCTTTGACAAAGACATGTTTGAATTCGGTGGCAAAAAGCTTTCTGATGCGCAGTCACCGGTGGACAACTTCTTTACAGGTCGCGTTTCTGAAAAAGGGGAACTGCGCACCGATAGG
>JAUNVE010000008.1:62347-68879 GCA_030537795.1 Actinomycetaceae bacterium | reverse complement strand
CGCCCAACACAACACTCATAACACCGTAGAACAAACCGGCAACAGGCCACACGATCCACGACCTATCCCACGCGTTGCCGGCAAACGACCAGACTAGATAAATACCAAGTGCCAGGAGCCAAAACGAGGTACTGAGGACGGACAAGCGCTTCTCATCGCGTAGCCTTTCGGGATCAGTAAGCTCGCGAGCTGCCTCGAGAGGTGCGAGAGGAGCCGTAACAAAGGAATAGGCGTGCAGCATAATTCCCACGGTGATGGCAACCATGGTTAAAGTCACAATCATGCCGGATAGCTGGTAGGTTTCATTATCGGTGGCTGCACCTGACGCGATCAGCGGGAAAGCGGACATGATGAGGATGCTGATACATGTGTTCCTCACCGTCTCCCAGCGCGCCCGTCGGAATTCGTGCATGGTCTCAGCATTGTGCCGCATATCAGGCGTAGGGAGGGCGCCTTTGAGTGGCTTTTCAGCGCTTCGAATTCTTCCGTTACGGATCAGGAAAAGAGGAACCGCTATAGCCACCAGCGCGATAAGGCCTCCGATACCGACTACCGAGGTGGCATCGGAGGCTGAAGCATACATTGCGTGAAGAAGAAATAGAGGAACCGGGGACATGATAGAAAGGACAACTCCTACAGCCAGCATCCATCCGGTGGCCTCTACGGTGTTCTGCAATCTCTCGGCATCTTCACGTGTGAAGGTGGGAACAACCCTTTCTAAAACATCGTCTATACCAAGCAAGGGCGCGAGCTCGGAGAGGTCTCCAAAGTCATCAATTACTGTTCCGAGAGCAGTGGCCTCGGTTGCGCCCTCGTCAATGAGTGACTCGTATTTGTCGGTCATCATTTGTTTGAGTTCTTCCCGTGCGGCGTTGAGCTGAGCGGTTTGCGGGAACGGTGCAAACATGTGTATTAACCAAATATCGATGGTTTCCACTGTTTCTTCTAGAGCGTGAAGTTGTCGAGAGTCTGGCGGGTAATGCGCCATTCGGTCGAACGTGCGGCGTAATAGTCTCGGCCGGCAGGAGAAATCCGGTAGTACGTGCGGGAGCGGCCGTTCGGACCTTCTTGGCGGTAGGACTCGACGAAGCTTTGAGACTCTAAGCGTTTGAGTGCGGTGTAGAGGGTGGTTTCTTTCAGTGAATACACGTCCCCAGTGGCCTCAGTAATCGCTTGAGAAATGGCGTAGCCGTACGAATCAGTGTCCTTGAGGATAGAGAGAATCATGAGGTCCACCCATCCTCGGATAGTGTCGGCACTGATAGGCACACTTCCTCCTGTCATCGTTCGATAGAACCAATATGCTACGGCTACCGTAGTACGGCAAGCGTAGTGTGATCTGGGGGAGGATATAGCTGGAGGGCCGGGTGAACTGTTCACCCGGCCCTCCAAAAACATCCTTAGCCGATCCGACCGAACCACTTCGTGACGTGCTCTTTGAGAGCGGCGTCAAAGGCATCATCTGAGTGATGTTCACCGATCCATTCGGGGAGCGTGCCGTCGACACACGCATCCATTTCGGCACGGCACGCATCGGGTTCGGTAACTGCCCTCAGTAGCATTTTCTTCGCTTCATCAGCATCGCGGTAGAAGAAGGGATAGTTCTCCGGAACAAGTGCTCGCGCCCACGCCATATCCGGGAAAATACCGATGACGCCTGCTCCCAGGGCTTCAACGTAGGCGATACCGTACGATTCTTCGTCGGCGGTGGCGAGGAAAGCAGTCGTATGAGCCAAGGCTTCCCAGTAACCTTTACGTGAAGCGGTGAGAGGGCCCACCCAAATCCAATCCTTGCGTGAAAACCGCATGGCCTTTTCGGAAACCAAATGCGATTCGTGCAAACGCATTTCCACTCGCATCGGGGTTTGCTTGTGCACCCATTCGATGACTTCGGCAAAGAAGTCGGGACGCTTGCGGGAAGACAGGTAGATCGCGGGATAGAGGACGACCGGTAGTTCTGGTTTGACGCGTTCTTGTACGTGCGATAAGCGGAAGCCGAGGTTGACCCAACCCAGTTTAGCTCGTTCGGCTAAGTGCCGAATCGTCCACTTGTGGACGAGTTCACGTACTTCGGTGGCGGTGCGTTCCGAGTTAGCGAAGGTAGGGAAAACAGCGCATGACAGTGCCATGAGTGAGATTCCCACGTGGCTCGTCAGGTTGCGTGCGGGCCACCACAGGAAATTCATAATGCGCGGCTCTGCGCCTCCTTCGCGGTACATTTTGTACCACACGCGCGGTGAATCAACCACGTCCATGTTGATAACGACGGTGTTGTCAGGATCGAGAAACTCAACCGGTACGACATCAAAGCCGTTGCCGCGGCGAGGGCCGGGGCCGACCAATATAGAGTCGGGGAAAATCCTGAGAATGCGTCGAACCAGCGTGTCACCGGCCTCGTGACCGGCTACGTTTCCATCTGCATCGACAATCGCTTCATCCCACTTAACTGCAACTCTCATCGTTTCTCCTCAGCGTCTTTGCCTGGTGTATTAAAGGTATCGTGTGACGCAGATGTCTGCGCAAAGCTGGATATCGGAATTTCTCGGTCGGGTTCTTCGTCGAGATGAGCATCGGATGATTCAGTTCTGATGCGCATTCCGTAGAATGATTGGTATACGAACGCTGTGGCAACAATGAAGAACACAGCCGCCAGAATGTGGACGAGTGTTCCCATTCCCTGATGAGAAAGGCTCACCGCAAGCTCCACAGCGAGGAGACCAAAAAGGGTCGTAAATTTAATAACCGGATTCAAGGCCACCGATGATGTGTCCTTGAACGGATCACCAACGGTATCTCCAACAATGGTTGCGTCGTGGAGCGACGTACCTTTCATATTGAGGTCGACTTCAACAACTTTCTTGGCGTTATCCCACGCACCACCGGCGTTGGCCATAAATATCGCCTGATAGAGACCGAAAATGGCGATGGATATGAGGTAACCGATGAAGAAGTAGGGCTCGACGAATGCAAATGCGAGGGTGCCGAAGAAGACTGCTAGGAAGATGAAAAGCATTCCCTGCTGGGCATATTGGGTACAGATTTCAACAATCTTTCGCGAATCTTCAACCGAGGCGCGCTCGGCGGTTTCATCTAGATGAATAGCATCCTTAATGTATGCGACCGCCCGGTTAGCGCCGGTGGTGACAGCTTGTGTAGAAGCACCGGAGAACCAGTAAATGACGGCCCCACCGGTGACAAGTCCGAGGAGGAATGGGGCGTGAAGAAGCGACAGGTTTTCAAGGCCGGTTGTTAAACCTTCTGTGAGTGCGATGATGATAGAGAAAATCATCGTCGTTGCGCCAACAACTGCGGTGCCGATCAGCACCGGTTTCGCCGTGGCTTTGAAGGTATTGCCCGCACCGTCGTTGTCTTCCAGCATGAACTTGGCCTGCGCCCACTGAGGAGCAACACCGAGGTCGCTTTCGACTTCCTGTTCGATATTGTCGACGTTTTCAATACGTGAAAGTTCGTAGACCGATTGGGCGTTATCGGTAACAGGGCCGTAGGAGTCAACGGCGATTGTTACCGGACCCATGCCGAGGAAACCGAATGCCACGAGGCCGAATGCAAAAACCGCGGGGGCTTTCATATCGGTGGGGTCAATGCCGAGTGAGAAGAGATAAGCTCCACCCATCAGACCGACGATGGCCATTCCCAGCCAGTAGCTGGAGAAGTTACCTGCCACGAGTCCGGAAAGAATATTGAGTGATGCACCACCTTCACGGGAAGACTTCACGGTTTCACGCACGTGCCGAGACTTGGTCGAGGTAAAGACCTTGACGAGTTCAGGAATGATGGCACCGGCTACCGTTCCGCACGTGACAATACCGGCAAGTTTGAGCCAAAGATTCGATGTATGAATAACGTCTGCTGGGATCGCGCCGAGAATTAGCCAGGTGACGAGGAAAACGACGGCAATACATACGATAGAAGTCAGCCAGACAAGGGTGGTGAGTGGGGTTTCGAAGTTCATGCGCTTCGCGTCTTTCCACTTCGACTTCACCCATGCAGAATTGAGCGCGTAGGCGCCCGCGGCAGCGAAGATCATAGCTGCGCGAACGACGAAAATCCAAATCAGAAGTAGGGCCTGAAGAGTGGGGTTCGAACTTGGTACCGCGAGAAGAATAAATGTCACAAGGGCAACTCCGGTAACGCCATAGGTTTCAAAGCCGTCCGCCGATGGGCCAACGGAGTCGCCGGCATTGTCTCCCGTACAGTCGGCGATAACACCGGGGTTACGTGGATCATCTTCATCAATCTTGAAGACGATCTTCATTAAGTCCGAACCAATATCGGCGATTTTGGTGAAGATACCACCGGCAATGCGCAGAGCGGAAGCACCGAGCGATTCACCGATGGCAAAGCCGATGAAACACTGACCGGCGATATCGAGGGGGAGGAATGCAAGGATAATGAGCATCATCAGGAGCTCAAGTGAGATGAGCACCATCCCAATTGACATACCTGCACGCAATGGAATGCGGTGGACTTCGTAGGGCTTTCCTCTCAAAGACGCGTAGGCCGTGCGGGCGTTAGCAAAGGTATTGACGCGAATGCCGAACCACGCAACCGCATAGGAACCGCCCATTCCTAGCAGGCTGAAGGCCACAATGATGGCGACTTTACCCCAGCCGAATCCGATCAGTGCCTTGTAATACACGAGAATCACGGTTGTGATGAACACCCACAGAAGCATGAGGAAGTAACCTTGGCGGACGAGATACGCCTTGCATGTTTCGTAAATGAGATCTGCGACCTCTCCCATGGACCGGTGTACCGGCAGTGAACGCAGCTGCGCGAATGTCCTCATTCCGAAAATTAGTCCGAGGATACAGATAACCATGCCGACAAGGAGAAGTGCTTGGCCGGTCACCCCGTGGATGGTTACGGTGTGAAGCGTTTCAGGAAGTGTTAGGTTTGCTTCTCCACCTCCCATATGCGGTTGGCTTGTGGATTGATCGCCCGAGCATCCGCTGAGTAATAGGGGAGCGAGTAATCCGCCAATAATGGTGAAGATTTTATGTGGAGATTGAGTAGATGGTGTTCCGCTAGACGGAATCATATGAGTAGTCATGGAACCTCGGTGTACGCATGGTGATTAAGTCTGACTAATGATCCAGTAAAAACGATACCAAGATGAGGTGTGGGAACATAGGCCTAACGTCTAATTGACGGAGGGTAAATTCGTGCTGACCATTTTGACATATGTGCACGTGGGAGGGTGCTAGCTACACAATAAAGATTCCAGGATTGTTCTTCGCGACTACGGGAGAGATGATGACTAAGAAACCAGCAGTGATGTTTGTGTGCGTCCACAACGCGGGGAGATCGCAGATGGCCGCTGCCTATGCGCGTCACCTGTCAAATGGCGAGGTCGACGTGAGATCGGCTGGATCTGCTCCGGCCGATCAGCTGAATCCGGATGTTGTCGTCGCCATGCGCGAAGAGGGGATCGACATCACCTCGCACAGGCCGCGGATACTCACGGAAGATGACATTCGCGTATCAGATGTCGTGATCACAATGGGATGTGGTGATACGTGCCCATTTTTCCCAGGAAAACGATATGAGGATTGGAAATTTGCCGACCCAGCAGTGTCTGACCTCGATTCGATTCGAGGTATCCGAGATGGCATCAAAGAGAGGGTTCGCGATCTGCTCAATGAACTTCTATCGTGACTGTCTGTCCCGCAAAATCGTGCACGAAATCCTCACCTTCTTGGTCATCTTGGGCGTGGTCCCTGAATCCCCCTACGCGTCTGCGCCAGGTTTGAGTAAGCGCATAGCATTGGCGATCACAACGAGCACCGATAGCTCGTGGACAAGCATACCGATAGCCATTGTCACACCCCCTGCGAAAACACCGGCAAATAAAATACCGACGGTGGCCAAAGCGATCGTAATATTCTGACGCATAACCCGCCGAGTGCGCCGAGCGAGAGCTATCGCATGAGGCAGCCCCATGAGATCATCAGCCATCAGAGCAATGTCAGCAGTTTCAACTGCGACAGCCGATCCCGCAGCGCCCATGGCGACTCCGACATCGGCGATGGCGAGAGCCGGCGCATCATTGACTCCATCTCCCACCATCGCAACCACATGCCCATCAGCCTTAAGCTGTTCTACCGCTGTGAGTTTTTCCTCCGGTAACAACTCAGCGCGAATGTCACCGATATTGGTTTGGTCTGCGATAGCGCGAGCAACTGATGCCGCATCGCCGGTGAGCATGACAACGCTGGCGATTTTCAAACGGTGGAGCGCATCGACTACGTACCGGGAATTATCTCGTACACTATCGGCCATGCCGATGACACCCGCGACAGTGTCACCGATGGCAACAAGCATGGGGGTTTTCCCCATCGCGGCGAGGCTTTCCGCATATGATGTACCGCGATTGTGCGGATCGTGTATTCCATATTCTGTCAGCAGAGCTGCATTGCCTACCAGAATACGAGTGTCATCCACCAGTGCGCGGATCCCCTTGCCCGGAATTGATGCAACTTCGCGTGGAAGTGTCGTATCGAGACCGGCG
>JAUNVE010000008.1:0-62247 GCA_030537795.1 Actinomycetaceae bacterium | reverse complement strand
GGGATTGAGATAACTAGAGCTCCCGGACAGCCGATGACGAGAAGAGTGAGAGCCAACTCAAGATTGCGAAAAGCAATCCCCGAAACGATGGCGAGAATGATGATCGTCGGTGTATACCACCGGGAAAATCGCTCCATGAAGGTCTGTGTTCGCGCCTTAGTCTCCTGTGCCTCCTCAACTCGGTGAATAATCCGCGCCAGCGTCGTATCTGAGCCGGTCCCGGTGGCTTCGATGGTTAAGAAACCGCCGCGTGAAACCGTACCGGCGAAAACCTGATCTGAGACAGTCTTTTCAACCGGTACAGATTCACCCGTTATCGCGGCTTGGTCGATAGCGCCGACACCATCTGTGACGACACCATCAACCGGAACTTTTGCGCCATTTTTTACTATGACGGTTTCACCGGATTTGACGGTGTGTGCAGCCACTTCGGTAGGTACCCCATCGCGAAGCACCAATGCCGTCGATGGAGCAACAGCAATCAACTCCTGAATCGCTGACCTTGTTTTTGCCAGTGTTGCGCTTTCCAGTGCGCTTCCCACAGCAAAGAGAAAAGTCACCGCCGCGGCCTCCCAGTAGTTCCCGATGAGGAGGGCGCCGATAGCTGCCACAGATACTAGAGCATCGACCCCAATGTCCCGGCCAAGCAACGTTCGTATGGCATTGCCGACAATGTGAAATCCAGCAATAACGGCTGCGCCTATCATCAAGATATCGCTCCACGACAGAGCCAATAATCCGGTGGGCTTATCCCCAATAATGCTGTGGACAAGCCATGAAGCTACGATGAAAATCCCCGATAATGCCGGGATAAACCATGGTTTTGACGGCATTCGACAGAACATTGCTAACTCGACATACTCCAGTTGTGCAGAATAGATGGAAGCTACAGGGCAGACGGCTGAGCTTTATAACCAGCCTTGCGCACCTCATTGACGAGGTCATCGGTGCTCACCAGGGTTGTGTCATGATCGACTTCAATCCGAGCGGTAGCGAAATGAACCGCCACTGTTTTAACCCCTTCGAGACGGCCGAGTCGTTTTTCGATCTTACTTACGCACGATGGGCACGAGAATCCTTCCGCCCGCAGGAGAGTGTGTTCGACAGGGTTTGACGTGGTCATGTGGAGTTTCCTTTCACTAGCGACTGGCGATTAAAGCCAGCATGCTTGTTGGACACTCCCGAAGGTACCCAGCGCATATAGCTGCGTCATTGATCTAGATCAATCTAAGGTGAACTCTTGTGCCAGTTCTTGCAACTGGGATAGCTTCACGATCGATATCTGCTTTCTTCCTGGCCCTATAATGCCGTCTCGTCGCATCTGACTCATCACACGGCTGACAGATTCAGTTGTTGATCCGGTCATGGCAGCGATCTCGGAGCGCGAGAGCGGCACGTGTATGACCAGCGCAGTCGATTGCTGTTCACCGAATTTCCCGGCTAATCGAAGCAGAGCATATGCAACTCTCTCGCGTACCGTACCGGTTGACGTTTTCTTGAAGATTCCACGCGCATCGAGCAATTGGGTGGTAACTTCGTCAAACGCGCGAACTGCGACCTGGGGATAATCAGCCAATAGCCGGCGAAAATCTGACGAGCCGATCCGGAGCGCGCAGGTTGGCTCGAGAGTTTGCACGGATTCACTGTAGTGAGCAATGCCGAGATTCGATAGGCCGCCGAAAAGATCTCCGGGACCGAGGATCTCAAAGATGGTTTCAACGCCATCGACGGTGGTTTTGATGACTTTTGCGCTTCCGGAGGCAAGTACGAAGAGATCGTGAGCCCGGTCGCCCTCCATATATAGATATTCTCCGGTAGCCCACGCCTGCGCTCTCATCCGTTTTTCGACATTGGAAAGAATGTCGCCCATACCGTGAAAAAGAGGGGTACGAGCAAGAACTTCGAGGCGGACGGGACGCGGGCAATGAGATGCGTGTGCACACTGCGTAGCGGAAGGGGAATCAGTGTGGGCGTGCATTGTCATACCATCACTCTAACCGGATCAGCAGAATGAATTGAATGATGGGATCTGCGGTGGCTAGAGGTCGGGATTATCTAGCTGTTCGAGTAGATTGGGGAACAGGGGGGCCACCACGGCGACCGTGTCCTTGACTCCGCCGCGAGATCCCGGCGCATTGGCAAGTACTACGCCGCGCTCAGAGTCTTCTCGTACGATTCCAACCATCGCCCGAGACAGTCCCGCCAGGGGAGTATTTTCGAGGCCGCGCAGCAGGATCTGCGTTTCAATATTCCACAGTCTCTGCGCGATGAGTGCCTCGCAGGCTTCGGGGACAACGTCCTCTCGGGTAACTCCTGTACCTCCCGTAGTGAGAATGAAGCGAGCCCCACCAGCAATCGCCTCGGCAATGGCCGCGCGCACCACATCGACTTCTCCGGGAACGACCATCGGGTCTGGGCTGAGGATCCGCCACTTGGCCAGTTCAGATACTGCTACCGGCCCCGACTTGTCTTCTCGTTCACCGTTGGCGCAGCGGGTGGAGACGGTAATGACCGCACCGGGCACATCCACCTCAAGTGGTGTCAGTTTATTGCGCGAGGTCTGCGGTCGTGATTTGCGCTCACTTCCTTTGGCCGCGGCGGCAGGCTCGGGCGCGTTAGGCCCCGACATACGGTACATCCTCCGACTCGTGTGACTGCTTGCGCACCGGTTTCCAACCACGTGAGTAGTCGCGCTGAGCATTACCGGATGCTCCGACGCGACCGTTGAGTGCATTAGATTCTTCCCGTGAACGGTAGACGATATCGGGGCGAGTGGGGTAAGCCACCGGAGCAGACACGATATGAACCAGGCGGGTAAACGGCAGGATCGCAAATAGGAGCAGGCCGGCAATCACGTGGAGCTGGAATGATAACGGTACATCCGTCATGAGTTCAGGCTGCGGTTGGAATGTCAAGATTGAGCGAATCCACGGGCCGATAGTTTCCCGGTAGTCGTAACCGCCGGGCTTGCCGAATACCTGGTTAATCAGCGTTGCGGCGAAGCCGAGAACAATGGGGATCATCAGCAGGATGTACATGATGATATCGCCGCGGGTTGTCTTCAGACGCACGGACTTAATGACGAAACGGCGGTAGATGAGTGCTGTGGCGCCAACGAGTGTCATCAGTCCGGCAATACCACCCATGCCGACGGCGCCGAGATGGTACAGATGGTCACTGACCCCCATCGCCGCGGTGACGGATTTCGGCACCAACATCCCCGCTACGTGGCCGAAGAATACGAAGATAATTCCAAAGTGGAATAGTGGAGAGGCCCACCGCAAGATTGCGTTTTCATGCCACTGGGACGAACGCGACGTCCAGCCGAACTGATCGGTTTTCCAGCGCCAGATAAGGCCGATTATGAGTGCTGCCAACGCAGCGTAGGGCACGCCGACCCAGAAAAACATCTCTGCGGTCATGATAATCCTTTCGCAAAAACGGGCAACTGACCTTTGGCGAAGACCGGCAATTGGGTATCGGACAGTCCCACAAGTTCATTAGGAGGTCCCTGGGTGATCAAGCTCATGACGTGTGCGCGCTGGTCCTCTGTCAGTGACGGAAGAGTGGCTTTTAGCGCGTCGAGTACATGGGCGTAGGGACTGTTAAAACGATTCAGCGCTTGCCGGGTGATTTCTATCCCGGGCAGGACAGCTGCCAGAACTTCACTCACCAAGAGATCACGCGAACGCGCCGACAATTCCAGCAGAAGTGGTAGATAGTCAGGCAATTCCTTGTCATCGGGTTCGTATCCAACCGCTCGGTAGAGGGTGGAGAAATTCACTAAAGCTGCCCCGCGGCGACGGGTATCACCCATATTGAAGTAGGTCATATACAGGTTGCAACGCCGCTTATTATCGAATGTTGCTACATAATGTTCGCGCAAACGCACCGGCCCCCATTCGCGTGCGACCTCAAGGAAGCGTCGCAGGGGGATAGCCACTGACTCAGCCAGCGTTACTTGCTCGATGGCATCCAGGCGCTCAGACCAGTCGTCTCCCGGATAATCGAGAGCCAGCCCGATCGCCATATGGGCATCAAAGAGTCCGTCTAGATCGCTCACGGCACATTCACATCGCTTTTATTTGGAACAGCGTCGCGCAGGTCACCCTGATAGGTCAGTAAGTTAATCCGTCCAGTGCCTTGAGGCATGAGGGGACAATTGGCGCTCCCGCTAGCGGCGGCTCGCTCTCGGGCTCCGCGTAGAGCTTCGAAAGACACCGAACAACCATCGGGGGCACCAATTCCGAGCGCTTCAGCGGCCTCCTCATGGCCTTCAAGTTCGGTGATTCCGCGCGGCAACATGGTTTGTGCCGTGGGAATAACGTACCGGTCATCGTATTTCGCAATCGCCAAAAGACGGTACATTTCTTCCAAATCTTTCCCGCTCATACCCACCGCGGTAGCAATCTCAGGGTCGGGATTCTCCTCGAGACGGACTGCGCGCATATGGGAGCGCATGGCGCATAGTTTTCGCAACACTCGCTCAACCAGGTTTTCATCCCCGGCGGTCAGTAATCCGGCGAGATACTCGATGGGGATACGCATGTGGGAAACCGCGGTGAATAGAATGCGGTGGTCTTCCCCGTCTGCGCCGCTAGCAGTGATTTCTTCTACCAGGGGTGAAAGCGGCGGCACGTACCACACCATGGGAAGCGTGCGATATTCGGGATGGAGAGGCAGAGCGACCCCGTAGGTCTTAATGAGCGAATACACCGGGGACTGTTGTGCGGCGGTAATCCAGGTGGCCGGCACGCCCGATGCTTCGGCGGCAGTAATGACCTCTGGATCATAGGGGTCGAGTATGATCTCCCGCTGCGCTTCGTAGAGATCCTGCTCATCTTTAACGGCGGCAGCTTCGCTGACGCGGTCGGCGTCGTAGAGGAGGACGCCAAGGTAGCGCAGACGTCCGACACAGGTTTCCGAACACACCGTGGGCTGACCGATTTCAAGTCGCGGGTAGCACAGCGTACACTTTTCGGCTTTCCCGGTCGTGTGGTTGAAGTACACCTTCTTGTAGGGACAACCCGACACACACATCCGCCAGCCGCGGCATCGGTCCTGATCGACGAGAACGATACCATCCTCGGTCCGCTTGTACATGGCTCCCGACGGGCACGATGCCACACACGTCGGATTGAGGCAGTGGTTGCAAATGCGGGGCAGATAGAACATAAAGGACGATTCAATATCGGTCTTGATCTTCAGTCCAACCTTGCGTGCCACCTGGTCATCGGACAGAGTTTCCGCTGACCCGCCCAGGTCATCATCCCAGTTGGGTCCCCAAGAAATTGTATCGATATGCTCGCCGGTGACCTGCGACTTCGCGCGGGCAACGGGGAGTGTTTTGCTTCCACTGGGAGCAGAAAGCAACTTGTCGTATTCGTATGTCCACGGCTCATAGTAGCTGTCCATACCCGGCATTTGCGGGTTAGAGAAGATATGGAGCAGTTTGCTCAGGCGACCACCGGCTTTCGGTTTGAGTCCGCCCGTAGCGGTGCGGGTCCAGCCGCCCTTCCATTTGTCTTGGTCTTCCCACGTGCGTGGGTAACCAACACCGGGACGTGTTTCCACATTATTGAACCAGATGTACTCGGTACCTTCGCGGTTAGTCCACGCTTGCTTACAGGTGACTGAACACGTATGGCAACCAATGCACTTGTCGAGATTCATTACCATCGCGATTTGTGCCATGACCTTCATCAGAAGTCGACCTCCTTGGTCCGTTTGCGGATCATCGTCACTTCGTCACGTTGACAGCCGGTGGGGCCGATGTAGTTGAACGCGTAGGTGAACTGTCCGTAGCCACCGGCCATATGCGATGGCTTCAATACAATGCGGGTTAATGAGTTATGAGTGCCGCCGCGTTTGCCCGTGCTCTGGGTGAGTGGCGTAGCGATCTGGCGGTCTTGAGCGTGATGCATGAAAACGGTGCCTTCGGGAATGCGGTGCGAGACGATGGCACGCGCTGCCACCACACCGTTGCGGTTGTAGGCTTCAATCCACTCATTGTCTTTAACACCGATTTTCTCCGCGTCCGCAATAGACATCCACACGGTCTGCCCGCCGCGACCGAGGGTCAGCATGTAGAGATTGTCATAGAACTGGGAGTGAATAGCCCACTTGTTGTGCGGGGTCAGGTAGCGCACCGCGACTTCCGTTTGCCCGTTTCCGTCACGATCAACAGTTCCGGGGGCGGGCTCTCCGGCGAGATGGTGCATATCGAGGGGAGGCCGGTAGATCGGCATTGACTCTCCCATCATCAGCATCCAGTCGTGGTCGAGATAGTAATGCATCCGCCCACTCACCGTGTGGAAGGGTTTCATCCGTTCGATATTGATGGCGAAGGCCGAATAGCGTCGGCCTCCGTGCTCTGAACCCGACCATTCCGGTGAGGTCACCACTGCTTGCGGGTGGGAAACCGTGTCGGCGAAAGTGATGCGCTTGTCGACGCTTCCTTCCGCCAAATCTGCGAATTTTTGTCCCGTTTGCTTTTCCAACTTCTGGAATCCCTGGTGGGCGAGGCGGCCGTTAGATGTGCCGGATAGGGCCAGCACCATTTCAGCGGCCTTGAGATCGGTATCGAGAGCAGGACGATCACCGAGAGCAGTGGGCAGAGTGCCGTTGACCTCAGCAAGGTGTTCGACTTCTGGCTTCGCATCGAACAGGACGCCCTTGGTGCCCATCCCGGCTTTTTCCACCAGAGGCCCGAGAGTGACGAACTTTTCCGCAATTCGCGAGTAGTCGCGTTCGACCTCAATGAGCTTTGGCATGGTCTTGCCCGGTACCCAACCGCATTCTTCCCGCGGAGGAATGGTGCCGCCGGGCATGGTTAGCTCATCGGGACTGTCGTGGCCCAGCGGTGCCGCAATCACATCGCGGCGAACCCCCAGGTGCTTGGCACCCATATGGGAGACGAGAATCGAGAGGTCTTTGAACATATCAAAGTCCGTACGCGCCTCCCACGGCGGTGCTACCACTTCGTTGAAGGAGTGGATATAGGGGTGCATGTCGGTGGAACTGAGGTCGTGTTTTTCGTACCAGGTCGCTGCCGGAAGCACGATATCCGAATGTAGGGTTGTCGAGGTATTGCGGAAGTCGGCGGTGACCATGAGGTCGAGCTTGCCGTCGGCGGCTTTGTCGCGCCACACCATCTTGGAGGGGCGTTCTTCCGGTGCTAGTTCATCGGCGGATACGTCTGCGTCTACCCCGAGCATATGTTTGAGGAAGAACTCAGTGCCCTTAGCCGATGATCCCAGCAGGTTGGTTCGCCAGTTAATGAGCACGCGTGAGAAGTTCATCGGATTATCTGGATCAGCGCAGGCGAACTTGAGTCGTCCGGCGGTGAGTTCTTCGGCAATATAGTCACCGGCTGATTTGCCCTGCGCGTGGGCGGTTTCCGCTAGATCAAGGTTCGAGCGATCAAAGGTCGGATAAGAGGGCATCCATCCGCGTTCACTCGCCTCAATGAGCGTATCTGCAGTCGTCATACGTTCGGCGGTTGAATCCGCCAGCGGCGACGCCAACCGGTCAACGCTCAGGCGATCATAGCGCCACTGGTCGGTCAGCAGATACCAGAAGCCGGTTGCGATCATCTGCCGAGGCGGACGATTCCAGTCGAGTCCGAATGCATACTGCGCCCAACCGGTAATGGGGCGAACTTTCTCTTGTCCGACGTAGTGCGCCCAACCGCCACCGTTCTTGCCCTGCGTGGCGCAGAAGGTCGTCAACGCCAAGAAAGTCCGGTAGATAGTGTCAGCATGATAGTAGTGGTTGACGCCGGCGCCCATAATAATCATCGAACGTCCGCCCGAATCAATCGCGGACTGCGCGAACTCACGGCCGACGCGGGCAATCTGCGCAGCTGGGACGCCGGAATGTTCCTCCGCCCAGGCCGGAGTGCCCGGCTGGGAAATATCGTCGTAGGATTCGGGCCAGTCGCCCACCATGCCTTCGCGTTCGACGCCGTAGTGGGCCAAAACCAGGTCGTACACCGTGGTGACGAGTTTGCCGTCGATTTCTCGAGCTGGAACTCCGCGTTTGACGACGCCTGCTCCAACTGAACCCTTGTCGGTTTTAGAGGCGGGGAGGTCGAAGCGTGGAAGCGAAATCTCAACGGGTTTCCACTCGTTTGTGTCGGCAACCGACAGCACGGGTTCTACTCCATCGAGAGTCAGATTCCATTTTCCTTCTGCCGCGTCCCCGTACCGGTCGGCCAGTGTGCCGCCCGGATCGCGCACCGTTCCGTCGGCCTCCATGACCATGAGTCGGAATTCTGGGTGGGGAGCGTCGGCGGCCTCCTGGCAGGTGACGCCGGCGGCGGTGACGAACTTGCCGGGGATATAGGAGTCTCCGTTGGTGGCCGGATCAAGTTCAACGAGGAACGGTGAATCCGTGTAGTGCTTCATGTAGTCGAGGAAGAACGGGGTGCGTTTTTCGACGTGGAATTCTTTGAGGATGACGTGTCCCATGGCGAAGGCGATGGCCCCGTCAGTTCCGGGATGGGAACGGAGCCACTCGTCAGCAAACTTCGTATTTTCGGCGAAGTCGGGCGATACAGTCACGACTTTTTGGCCGTGGTAGCGGGCCTCGGTCATGAAATGTGCGTCCGGGGTACGGGTCAGCGGTACATTCGACCCCCACATGATGAGATAGTCGGCGTTGTACCAGTCACCGGATTCGGGAACGTCTGTTTGGTCACCGAATACCTGTGGTGATGCCACCGGAAGATCGGCGTACCAGTCGTAGAAGGACAGTCCCACGCCGCCGATGAGTTGGAGGTAGCGGCCTCCTGCCCCGTAGGAAATCATTGACATAGCGGGAATAACGTAGAATCCGGCGATCCGATCGGGACCGTAGTTTTTAATGGTGGAGACGTTGGCGGCGGCGACGATCTCCATGGCTTCTTCCCAACTGGCCCGAACCATGCCACCGCGGCCTCGAGCACTCACATAGGAGCGGCGAACCTCGGGATCAGCCTGAATGGATTCCCAGGCTTCGACTGGATCCGGATGCTGCTTGCGAGCATTGCGCCACGCATCGAGGAGTTGGGTGCGAATATAGGGGTAGCGTACCCGGGTGGGGGAGTACTCATACCAGCTAAACGATGCTCCGCGAGGGCAGCCGCGCGGCTCGTATTCGGGCATATCTGGGCCGGTGGTGGGATAGTCGGTTTGCTGAGTTTCCCACACAATAATGCCGTCTTTGACGTAGACCTTCCACGAACATGAGCCGGTGCAGTTCACGCCGTGCGTTGAGCGCACGATCTTGTCGAAGCTCCAGCGTTGGCGGTAGAAGACGTCGGCGTCACGACCGCCCTCGGCAAACATGGCGCGAGCGTCCTTGGAAGGGGTGGCGCGGCGCAGTTTCGCGCCGAATGAGTACAGGCCAGCGGGTTTAGCGTTCACAGTGATCTCCTATCCGCGAGCGGGTGCGCCCGGTCGGGCGTAACGGAACCAACAAATAATCGAACCAACGGTGCAGAACACGCCGCAGATCCACAGCCATGTCGTTGCAGTCATGAGGGAAAGAGCGATTCCCACCAGGAACGGACCGAAAGAGGCGATCGCAGCGGTGAAGCCAATGGCGCCACCGGCTTGACGTTTAGGCATAATCATTGGCATCTGCTTGAATGTGCCCGCGTTACCAATACCGGTAAAGAAGAACATGGTGAGCATGGCGGTAAGGAATCCCCAGAAGCTCCCCATTCCGGTCGGGTTAAGGATGAAATATCCAGCGGCGAAGAAGCACACGGCTTGACCGGCTCCGGAGACGAAGGTCCATAGCCCGCCGGTGAACTTATCGCATAGCGGCCCCCATGCCACGCGCACCAGCGAGCCGATCAGGGGTGCAATAAAGGCGAAGGTTGAGCCTTTGACCGCCAGTTGCAGAGCGGATTCGGAACCGAAATTATTGTTAATCATGAGGCCGAACTGGGCGGAGAATCCAGCGAAGGTACCGAAGGTCATGATGTACATAAAGGTCATGAGCCAGGTGTCGCGGTTAGAGAAAATATCGAGTTGTTCACGTACCGAAGCCTTGACCGGCACGTCTTTAAGCTGGGTAAAAGCGAGGATGGCGGCGAGAATACACCAGGGGATAAAGAACACAGCTGGAGAGACGATATGGATGGGGCCGCTCTCGGTTTGTGCGGGCGCTACCCAGGTCATGCCGAAGAGGGAGAAACCCATGAGGATGGGACTGGCCAGCTGGATGATTGACATGCCGAGGTTGCCGATACCAGCTTGGATGCCGAGGGCGGTGCCGGCTAAGCGTTTGGGGAAGAAGTAGCCGGTGGAAGGCATGTAACCAGAGAATGACCCGCCGCCAATACCGCAGAGGAAAGACAGGGTGAGTAGCCACCAGAACGGGGTGCTTGTGTTCTGCACCGCAAAGAACCAGCCGACCATCGGAATGATGTAGAGGAGGGAGGAAATTCCAATGAGTTTACGGGTTCCGAGGGTGGCGGGAAGGAACATATAGATCAATCGTAGGAACCCACAGGATAGGCCCGGCATGGAGGTGAGCCAGTACAGCTGCGTTTTGGTGAGGTCAAAGCCAATGTCGTTGAGTAGCGGCGCCAATGCCGAAACTAAGAACCACACGCAGAAGGCGAGAGTTAGTGAGTAGGTGGAAATCGCCAGCGTTTTCCACGCGAGTGTTGAGGACCATTTATTGGGATCTTCAGGGTTCCAGTCCACAAGAACCTTACCGCGTTCAGTCACAGCCATTGTCTGCTCCGAAAAGTGATAGACGTCTTACTTACCGACGATAGCCTAAACCCGTCACGGTTGGGATGCGGGTCACATTTTGTTGTGACAATCGGAAACACAGAGGCGACTTTTTAGTGTCTTAAAGTCAGAATTGTTTTGAAACAATCCCGATGTAGAGCCAGAGTTGATATTATAGCAGGCAATGCGATGAGGTTGTGCTAGTAAGCTCTATCTAGCCAGCAATCGGCGATCTGAAAAGTTGAGGCCACTGAAGATGGCAAACTATTTTGGAGAAGCCAGTGTTGCGTTAATTGGTAAAGTCTCGTTCAAGTGTTCGTTATGACTTAATCCCAGGCAATTGAGCATCCTCCTTCACCACTATTGGCCGATGCGGGCACCCCAGATAGTGAGATCCTCGGGTGTGTCAATATCGCGAGACTCGGGGTGAGATATGCCCTGCTCAGCGACCTCCACGACATCGAAACCACGCACGAGATGTTTAGCCGCCATATCTCGCACGCCGGCAAACCAGGGACCAGAATCGGCTGGCATTGACGTGGCCAGGGCCCGGATTCGGTTAGCCAGTGCGTGAGCTCGGTAGACCGCGATGAGGTGGTGGTGCCGTCCTTCTCGATCGACGAGCATGGCGGCATCCGCGTCCAGGTTGCCTTCAAGAGCCTCGAAAAGACGCGGCGCGGCGCTTGCCGCTCCAGGAGCGTCGACACTGAATACGGCTAGCGTGCCGGTGGGCTCTTCCAAGAGTCCAAGAGCGTCCATTCCCCAGACGATTCCGGCTACCGGACCGCCCTCGGCAGGCTCTTCGCACGTGCGCGTCATACCCGGTGGTATGGCGATGGATTCGGGGCCGACGCATACTTGCTGTGCGCTGCCGCAACGTGCCAGCTCCGTGGACAGACGCGCGAGAAGTGAAATACCCCCGCGGATAATGTCGGCCTTCGATGCGCCACCCAGCCGTGTCCCGCGTCCTCCCGCCAAGATAATTGCCCGACGAGTCACCGATCCTCCTCTGAGCACAGTGCCTACTGAACGTGTATTTGGGTCAGTTATGGTAGAAATCATAGTACTGATTTATAAGGGTGAGGGCACCATGATTCCGGTCGAAGAATACGCCGCGCAACTGTTGGAAAATGTGGC
Organism: Actinomycetaceae bacterium; assembly: GCA_030537795.1. Lineage (GTDB taxonomy): Bacteria > Actinomycetota > Actinomycetes > Actinomycetales > Actinomycetaceae > Gleimia. The sequence goes on along the minus strand of JAUNVE010000008.1, from coordinate 50,380 downwards.
CCCGTTATCTGCGCGTTTGACATCAATCGACGACGCCCTCGGATGTGTACTCGCAGAGGACTTAACCGCTCGAGAATCCGTGCCACGATTCACCAATTCCGCTATGGACGGATTTGCCATCCGAATACGAGACTTCGACGATTTGCGCGTCGAAAAAGAAATAGATGTGCCGCTGACCCTCCCGGTGGTAGGCGATATTGCAGCCGGTGATAATCGGGATTATGTATGTGAAAAAGGTACAGCGTACCGGATTATGACCGGTGCCCGGATGCCTATGGGTGCCGATACCGTCGTTAAAATTGAAGATACCGATGCACCTAGAGGAATAGCTTCAGCGCCTCACAAGGTCACGATTAAGCGTATCCCGCCGCTCGGTTCCCACGTGCGACGAATTGGTCAAGATTGTGCTGCCGGTGACGTTGTATTACCTGCCGGTACTGTCATGACGCCGGCCGCCCTATCATCGGCTGTATCTGTTGGCTACGCGCATGTGCCTATTCGCCCGTGCGTGAAAGTAGGCATTATTACCACCGGTGACGAATTAGTCGATGCCGGACAGGTATTGGCTGCTAGTCAGATTCCCGATTCAAATAGTGTGCTTTTGCGGGGACTACTCGAACAGGCAGGAGCGCGGATTGTCAGCGTCGGGCGTACGCAAGATAACCCCGAAGACTTTAGCTCACAACTCATGCGTACCTGCGCGAAAGCCGATCTGATCGTTACATCGGGAGGAATATCCGCCGATGCATTTGATGTAGTTAAGGCCGCGGCGGGAAAAATAGGGCTGAGTTTTTCTCAAGTGGCCATGCAGCCGGGGAAACCGCAGGGATTCGGACAGGTCCATAATGGCGCACACTCATCGTGGCTATGCGCACTGCCGGGTAATCCAGTGGCCGTCTTTGTGTCGTTCCACGTTTTCGTTCGCCCTCTGCTGGCAAAACTCGCGGGAAATAGTAATCCCTCATATGCCCCTAGTATCGCCGCCTCGACCTCAGCTGGTTGGACAAGTCCAGCCGGTAAACGACAGTTCGTCCCCGTTCGTATTCGCTGGAGTGAGCGAAGCGACAATATTCCGATGATGGACCCGACTCACAGACTTGGATTGCGCTCCCACTTCGTGGCATCCCTACATGCGGCAAACGGTCTGGCTATTGTGCCTGAATCAGTAACGAATGTGCAAGAAAATGACGTACTCGAGGTCATCATGGTGTGATTCCGCAGAAGGCGTACAATGCACGGATTGCCTTCAGAGCAGATCTTTACTGTTCGTCCGTGTAGACCTCAGCATCGCAACCGCCGAGATAGTTCACTGCGTTAACGGTACGTTCATAGCTGGCGGGATTTGAATCTGGGCTGACACGGGTAATGATATGGCCGTCGAGGTCGACATGAGTAGGTTGGTATGCCATATCGGTGCTAACAGTACCATCCGGGTCTTTTTTCAAAGTAAATAGTGCAACCATGCCGTCTTGGGTCTCGGGAATGAGTGAGGCATGGGTTTGGGGAGACTGATTCGATAAGGAGTTGCCCATGCCGTAAATGACGTGTTTGCCATTGATCATTTCGCACGGCTGAACTACATGCACATGTGCACCCAGGATCAGGTCGACATCGTCGGACTCAAGCAATGTATGCGCTATTGAAGTTTGATCTTCGGTTGGCTGGACATTGTACTCTTCCCCCCAGTGCATTGAGACAACGACAAAATCAGCGCCTTCTTCCTTTGCCTTATGAGCCTGTTCAAGAATTCCTTCGGCCCCGATTGCGGGCCACAACCAGTTTTCCACCCAAGGAGCCTCAGCTGGGACAGTCGTGTCAGGCCCCCATGTGTTCGGGAAAGTGTAGGTATAGGCGAGATGCGCAACCGTGGCATCGCCAACCGTGTACAGTTCTGGCTCATTTACACGGTCTTCATGAGCACTGGGACCCGCGTAGCCCACGCCCGCATCTCGTAAGACTTCTTCGGTAGCGGCTAGTCCATCCAAACCGCGGTCCCAGGTGTGGTTCGATGCAAAGTCGCAACCGTCATATCCGGAGGCAGCGATGGCGTCGGCTACTTCGCGCGGTGAGTTGAAAACGAGGGTTCCGGGAACTCCCAAGTTGGTATTGTCTGGACTAATCGGAGTTTCGACGTGGCAAAGTGCAAGATCCACTTCGTTCAGTAGCCCGGTGATTTGGCTGAACATGGGGGTAAAATCATAGGCTTTGTCGCTTCCTTCTGCGTTGCGCATAGCCGATTCAACGACCGCCTGATGCGGGAGAATATCGCCACTGGCAGCGATAGTGATTTCAATTGGATCAGGTGTAGGGGAGGGCGACGCAGTGGTTGCGATGTCGGTCGGTTGGGGGCTTTCGGAAGGTTCGGGCGAGCTCGTACTACTACCACAGGCAGCGATTGGAAGAGTCGATGCAAGTATGATTGCGCCGAGAAAGTATTGTTTCCGGGAGTTCATTTTCTCATCGTTCCTTGGCACGATTGTGGACTATTCTTCGTACAGCTTATATGGATATCTCGGGTTGATGCTGGAGCACACAAGCAAAAATGAGTGCTTTCAGTCATTTTTGCTTGTGTAGAAAAGGTCCACAATCGTGCGGTGGAAATTGAATGAAAACTACTGGCAGGTTTGTCCGCCGTCCACTAGGAGAATATGCCCGTTAATAAACGCGGCATCTTCGGATAGGAGAAAGGCGACTGAGCCCGCAATTTCTTCGGGTGTGCCCATTCGGCGAGCGGGAATACGCGATGCGAATTGACGTTCGGCAGCAGTGGGGTCTTCCGGGTTGAGTTTTGCCATAGCATCGGCCGCCATGGGCGTCTTGATGCCGCCGGGTGCAATAGCATTTATCTGCAGACCCTTGCAGGCAAATTCTGCAGCGGCTGCGCGAGTCATCCCCACGACAGCGTGCTTAGAGGCAATGTAACCGTACTGGCTCGACCAGCCTAGGATGCCGCCAATCGATGCCGTATTCACTATCGCGCCACTGCCTTGCTTCTCCATCTGTTCAAGCACGTGCTTTAAGCCCAAGAACACACCGGTGGAGTTGATGGTCATGACGCGTTCAAACTCTTCCGGCGTATATTCGGGCAGAGGAAAACGTTTGCCATCGATTCCAGCGTTGTTAAAAAAGCCATCAATTGATCCGAAAGCTTCTAGAGTGTCGGCAACATATGCTTTCACGTCTTCTTCTTTCGAGACATCGGCGATGCAAGTGATAACTTCTGCATCCGGAGCTGAGTGAAGGATTTCTTGTTTTGCCTCTTTCAGCCCTTCCTCAGTAATGTCCACGAGAGCAATTTTTGCGCCTTCTGCCGCTAGCCGTATCGCTGTAGATAGGCCAATTCCACCTGCTCCTCCGGTAATAATGACAGCTTTGTTAACGAAACGTTGAATGTGATGTTGCACGAAATAATCTCCAATTTGGTTAATATGAGCCCCATCAGGCTAGCAAAGTAAAGCGACTAGGAGAAAAGTCGGAACGGCCCACAACTGAGACATATCGTAAAATGGTGCGAGCAGGCGAGTCGTGCGGCTCCTGGAGAGTGAGCGTTCTGCCCGGAATAACAGGGGAAAGTCGCGGTTCGTAAGGAGAGATGTAATGACTGGCGTCGATATAAGGTGGCGCGGTTAAGCGTGCTAGTTTGCGTAGTGTTTTAACTGGTCGATTGTGTCAAATACCGGTCCTTCGAGAATCGGCGTCGTAGATTCACAGGCGACGCAACATGTGGAATACGGTGCAGAAACAACATGCTGTGTGCTTTGTTCCTCAACATCTTTTCGTATTGAAATATTTTCTAGTACGAGAAGCGTTTTCTGATTACTGAGAGCACTAATACAGTTAATGAGACGATTTTTCGCCGTCATAGTCGTATTTAATGCCTTTGAGGTCGAGGGGGGGATATCTAAGACAGATTATCGACACCTTCCACTAATACTAGTTCTATCCGCGGGTTGTCGATCTTATTTGCATAAATATTGATACCGGCTTGAATATCTTGTTTTTACGAACCGTCCCGCCGGATGTATCACGTTACGGTAGATTACCGTAACGACTGGTTGAATTAGTTTTTGTAAATCGGTTCGATGACACGACGATAAACCGGTTTCACTATCTGCCTGTGCAGATAGCAGGAGATTTTCCCCATACTGAAGCCGCGAGTGAGTCGGCGCCTGAATGAATAGGAAGTACGGTTGCTGTGCGGGAATCCGAATTTATGGATTTTACCGGCGTGTTGCCGACATTGAGCGCCTGAGCCGGTGGGCTCACCAGTCCAGCAGGTTTCTTCTTTCTGTGGTGTTTTCTGTCGTGCACCCTCGATGCTGCACTCACTGCGAGAACTGTATTTCGAGCAGTCACAGTGGAGCTTGCCAAATAGCCAAACGGATCATCGCCCTAGTGCCCGTAGTCTGTTATCCAGAAGATGCACAGTTAAGGGATAGCGCGGCGGCGGCGAGGGCTGAGTCTGTCCCACGTGGTATTTTCTGCTGTTACTCATACGTATCCTGACGCCAGCAATATCAATGATTGAGGTAATTCGCGTGGGTACAACGAGTAGTGAGGTTCGCGTTCATGTGCCGTTTTCTCCTCCGCAGCCAAGCCTGCTACTGTCCAATAGTGCTGAAAGTTAGCTTAGGCTGACCTTGTTTATTTCGCGTGTGGCTCTTACAGTTAAAAGGTCCGCACATGTCTTAACTCCTTGAAAGACCATTATGAAAAGTAAACTCCTACCAGCGCTCCCACCAATCGTCTTGGGGTCTCTCATCGCCTTTGGTCCGCGGACTTTTGCCTACCCTTGCCCGATCCACGGCGAACACCCCATGCCAATGGTGTGTCACTGGACCGCGCAAGTATCTTTGGCAGTGGGGCTGACGATTATGACGTTTGGCGTGTTGGCCTTCTTCGTAGAGGCACGTATACGTGCCGGGTTGAGTATGGCCGTGGCGGTCAACGCTGTCGCCGAACTGGCGATAGTGCTGTGGTTAATAGGGGTGTGTGAAAACCCCATGATGCACTGTACGTCCGTGATGAAACCAACGCTCGTGGTGAGCAGCGTATTGACGCTGGTATTTGCCGCTGTAGCCGTGTTCGTTGACATGAAGAAAAACTAGGTGGATTAAAGCCCTTGGACAATGTCAAACGTATAACTCTGCGAGCCTTGCCGGTAGAGAACCTGAAACAAAAACCGGTTCGCACCACTGGTCTGGTGATTGTGGTGGCAGTGCTCTCGCTGATTTTCTTCGCCTCTAGCTTATTGACCATTAACTTGGGTGCTGGTCTGGAAAGCATGCAAAGACGCATGGGTGCGGACATTATGGTTGTGCCACCCGGCGCCACAGCCCAAACCGAACAGATCTTGGTCAACAGTTGCCCCCAGACGTTCTACTTCCACGATGACATCCTCGATGATATTGAAAAAGTCAAAGGTGTCAGCCAGATAACTGCGCAAACTTTTATTTCCTCTTTCGCGGCTGGTTGTTGCCAAGCTAAGTTACAAATCATCGGCTTCGACCCTGATACGGACTTCGTGGTACAGCCGTGGATCGAGGAACAGTTCCACGAACGGGTGCAAGATGGTCACATTATCGTGGGTGCGAATGTTCATCCCTCAAGCGACGGCAAAGTGCGCTTATTTCGACATCGTTTCCCGGTAGATGGGCAGTTGGCGCGTACCGGCACCAGCTACGACAACACTGTTTTCGTTAACCGTGAAACCGTGCGTTTGATGCGGGACTATTCCGAGGGAATCGGCACTAAAACCATTGCCGAGGACGAGGTGAACAGTGCCATTTCAAGCGTCTTAATCAACGTGACAGATCGTTCTAAACCAGAGAAAGTGGCAGAGCGCATTAACGAGATTCCCGGTTTGGAAAACGTCGAGTTCATTTATTCCTCCGGTTTGAGTTCTAAAGTCCGCGGTTCCATGGTCGCCATCACCGGGTACGTTTGGGCTTTCCTAGGACTATTCTGGATCACCGGCATGGTGATACTGTTCGCGGTGTTTTCGTCCTCAGCGAATGAACGCAAGAAGGAACTAGCCTCACTTCGAATCATGGGTGCTACCCGCAAAATGTTGATTTCGATGCTGATTAAGGAAGCTACTCTGGTTGGGATCGGTGGCGGCCTAATCGGAGTGTCTCTAGGGGCGCTCTTGATGTATCCGTTCTCTACCTACATCCGCCAACTCCTGAAACTGCCGTATCTTCCCGCCGGTGTTGGCGTAGCTTCCTCCCTGGCTCTGGCGTGCCTATGTGCAGCGGTGGTTGTCTGTGTCTTAGCTGCTGGGGTTGCATCTGCAAAGCTCTTGGGCTCGGAAACCTATCTGACGCTACGGGAAGGGGATTGATCACAGTGCTTTTAGACGTCAACAGAGTAACTCGCACCTTTGTGCGCCGTAATGAGGAATTTGCTGCCGTTGACGAAGTCAGTTTCACACTTGACGCAGGATCTTTCGTGGCATTAACGGGGCGTTCGGGGAACGGTAAAACCACGTTACTGAATATGATTACCGGTCTGCTTCGCCCTACCGACGGTACGGTGAAGATCAACGGTGAGGATTTGTCCCAACTTGACGATGAAAAGATTTCATACCTGCGTAATCGCACCATCGGGTACGTCACTCAGCGCGAGACACTGATTTCGAGCCTATCGGTATTCAATAACGTCATGCTTCCGGCATTGATACATGGCCGAACGAAGAAAACCGGAAACGGGAACGGCGCCGCGCTGGAGGATTTCGAAAAACACGCGGAGCATCTGTTAGATGAGCTTCAGGTGGACCATTTAGGCGATAGCTATCCGAAGGAGCTTTCCGGCGGGGAAATCCGCCGGGTAGCGATTGCTCGTGCTCTAGTTATGGGGCCGAAGTTGTTCATTGCCGACGAACCCACCGGAGACTTAGACGCCGACAGCACTCAGCTGGTGATGCAACTGTTGCGACGCACGGCCGATGAAGGTGCGGCGGTTCTCATGGTTACCCATGATAACGATGCGATTGGTTACGCGGATCGGGTGTACACCATGGATCGGGGCAAGCTACTGCAATCCAGGTGAGCCACTTTCTATGCGATGCCACCTAATTTCAGTACGGGTGGGAATTGCGGCGGTTGATGGCACTAAGCTCACTGCTGATAAAGGCCGATTCGGATTACGTTTCACTCGCTAAGATAATCCACTAGCATCACTGTTTAAGGACCACACCTCGCCAGAATCCGAAGAGCCCTCAAATGTATGGTCGAGTGGAGCGGGTGACGGGAATCGAACCCGCGCTGTCAGCTTGGGAAGCTGAAGTTCTACCATTGAACTACACCCGCGTACGTACGTAGTACGCATGGATTAGTATAGCCAGTACGGATGAAGCTGGACAAACGGTAAATGTGTGTTCAGGAGCATAGGGGGCGCGCGGATCTTCCACGCTGACGTCCCTACAGTGTGCCACGGTACTGCTTCACCCCAAAGACAAAGAGCAACCCTCCACCGCGAGCCTGCCGCATCTGTGAATGACCACACGAAGCAGCAAACCAAGACGAGTAATGGTTTGATTGGCGCAGCCGCAGTCGCCGAAAGGCTTCTAATAGGTGATGCGGAAGTTATCTAGTGCAGGATTTCTCGCGTTGATAATTCGAAAGGCGTGGCGGGCACTTGCGCCCGCCACGCCTTTTACGGGCTGTTTTTACCGTGTTCTACGAACCATCATGATACCTAATGCAAGGAACATCAGCGCCGCGATCCCAAGAGGCAAAGTGGTATCTGAAATCCCGGTCTTTGCCAATTGTGCTCCCGGTTCGTCGGCAGTACCCGAAGGCGTACTAGGCGTCGTAGGAACCGAATCATCGGGGGTGTCGTGCTCGTCTTCCGTCGGATCATTCGGAACCTCGAACGGGCTGTTGAAACTCCCCTCACCAGCTACCTTTTCTAGTCCGGACTCGACTGTGAAGGGCTGTTCTGAGATATCGATAACGATAGGCTGTGAAAGCTTCACGAAACCCTCGGGGGCTTTCAGCTCCGTTACCGTAACGGTGTTTTCTGGCAGGTTAATCAGATAGACCATGCCGTCACCGTCACTGATCAGATTGATCTTCTTGCCATCAGCGTCTTCGTAACTGAATACAGCGTCTGTCAGAGCAACGCCCTGCTTATCCACCTTCTTAAGGGCTATGTACGGCATATTTGCAAGCCTGGCAAACGCCGCATATTTTTGCTTGTCGATACTTCCTTCACCACTCGCGCCCGGCTGGACATTGCTTGCCAAGACTTTCACCTTGTTCACAATTTTCTCGGCAGTCGGGTTCGCCATACGTAAAATCGTTGGGTATTCAACCTTGTAGGCGTATGGCGTAGTGCCATCAGGAGTGTTCGGTAACTTAAAGAGAATCTTATGTTCAGTTGCATCATAGGAGATCCCCACTTCGCCGTCTCTCGGCTCGCCTTTAACCAATGTGGCTGCGGAGAAGTTCGCGTAATCCCCCTCGGCCTGCAACTCGTTGGACCGAGTGACATCGAAGGTATCTATGTCTGGCTCTCCATTGTCATCGAGTAAGATCATGATGTTTTCATCAAGTTCATCTTCAATAACAACATTCTTAAACTCTTGATCAAACGGCTTGTAGGTAAAAGTCCAGTCAAGCAGAGTGCCGTCTACCTTCGGATCCTCTTTCACGAGCAAATACGGTTTGATCTTCAAATCCGCGCCCGTATCAGCAAGTTTCGTATTTCCCGCTTTGAGCGAGACCTTGTTGCGGTAAGTTTCGAACTCTCCCTGCGGGGTGTCCTTAACGAGGTTGCTAAAGACCTCCTCATTCATTTTTGTCTTGATAACAATGTAATACGGTGTTCCTTCGTATTCTGAGAAGTTCCAAGTGAGGTTCTCTTTATCGAACTCCACTCTCGCGTCCTCTGCGCTCACACGCTTCAAGGCCTTACCAGGCGGCATGAAAGTCACAAACTCGGTGCTTCCCTCAAATGTAACCCCGCCAGTATTAACAAACTCCGCAGAGATAGGAGCCGCTTCATAGATCGCAAAGTAATCCGAGCCGTCCTCTGTTAATGGCGCGAGGGAAAAACCGTCAGGCAACTCATCTGTAACCGACAGGTTCTTTAAATCCATCTCGCTTGGCACGCCGAGTGACTTCGCGTAGTCAGAAAGTTTAAGGCCGGTCGGATTAACATCAATCCGGAACATCGCGGTCCGGTCTTGATAATTAAACGTCTTCGTTTCATCGACCAGAGGAATATTGGTAACGTAGTCGCGGTAATGGCTATTCCAGCCGTTCTTGGATACGCTCTCTAAGTTGTCCAAATCGGTGTTGAATTCAATTGCATACTTATCTAGTAGCCTACCTGCCAAGTCGTAGAGGGCCGAAGCAGACAGAGACTTCAATGACGGGCCCGCTCCCGTGGTGAGGACAACGGTGTTCTTATACTTCGATCCATACGATCCTTTGTCGGACTCCTGCATCAGGGTCAGGAAGTCTTCGGCATGTGTTTGCAGATCGAACGAATACGACTTAACCTCGGTGAAACCACTTATTTGTAGGAGATCGCCTATTCGCTTTCCGTCTGCATTCAGAACCGCGAACGTCTGCGCCGTAAGGTTGTCGCCGTCTGCTGCCTGCAAAGAATCTTCCACATAACTTTGGTTAAAGTTCACGACAGACTTACCGTCAACGCCCTCTAGAAGAGCCTCGAACGTACCCGCAGGCAAGTCGCCTTCCACATGCAACGTATCCCGTTGCTCCTTTTCGTAATCCTTCTTAGTGCCGTAATAGAACAGTTCGTAGGCGTAGCGTGGATCTGATGGGAAAACCCGAGAGAAGTCAGCCTTAATCGTCCAAGGAATATTTCCCTGGTTTAAAAACTGCGGGTCGTGCTCCTTTTTAGCTTTCTTCGTAATGCTTGCAACACCACTGTAAACCGGAGGAGTAACCGGATAAATGGTATGGCCGCACGTGTGGATCTCCGCATCATTTTGAAGCGACCCGACATCAGTATCTTCGTCAAATATCAGTTTTACGGTAAAGCGATATTGTCCATTGAGGTTTTTAATGAACATCCAGTGGTTTTGTAGCTCAGTGTATTTTTGGTCTGTGGCTTCTCGAGTTCCTTCATGCCAATCAAGACCGAGGTCGTAGACATCTTTTTTGTACGCTGACAAATCGGGGCACGGTGTATCCTTATCGGCGGGAAACTTAGGGAAGTTCGGAGCATCGTCTTCGGATAGGGTTTCGACAGTCGTCACCATTTCCCAGGTATCTGGTTTTCCCGAGAGGCTACGTTCAACTACTAGTTCTTGCCGTTTTGGTGCTTTCTGCCCAGCTATCTCTGCTCTTAAGATGTCTCCGACCCACGCTGGTCCGTATTCGAAGTACGGCGTGCCGGCAACGATGGTCCATATCAATGCCTTTTCAGATTTCTCACTATCAATCTCTACCCCCGAAAATCCCTTCGTAATTTTCGGTTTTTGATAGACAGGAACCGTAGCTTCGGCAGCTTTGGAGTCTTCTTCAGAGTAGGAAAGATTTGCCACGTTCTTAATCTCAGTAGGAGCCGGCTTCGGAATCTTCGTGGCAAAAGTGATCGTCGCCGAAGTTTCATCAAAATCTGCGGGGAACTCGTAGGAAAGAGTCTTCGAGTCCGCATCATAAACGCCATCTACTTCGGTTCCATTTACTGTGAATGAGCCTTCAACGTACTCGCCTACGTCGGTTAGGTCATCCGTGAAAGTCTCACCTGCAAGCTTTTTGCCTGCATTGGACTTCTTATTTACGACAACCTCCCACAAGATCTTATCTCTTGTAGCAGGATCAGCTATTTCACCTTTCTTAGTGAAGTCGTAGACAGTTTCCTCAACACTTTCCGGAAGCTTGTATTCCTTGTCGAAGATCGTTACCACTTCCTGCTGTGAACCCGGCTCGCCATTCGATTCGGCAGCCACTGAAAATTCACCTGTAAACGTGACGGTAACGTTCTTCCCGGGGTCAGCTTCATAGTTGAAATCTCCGCTAGGAGCACCGAACTCCATCTTGGCGGTGAGACTTCCGTCACTTTTTTGGCTCAGGGAGATAGTACCGATTTGTTTTCCGTCATCTGGATCGCCCTCAGCGCTTACATAAACAGGTACCTCAGTTCCATCCGCGTCCTTAGGCTTGAAGTTGTCACCGAGCTTGAAAGTTGCGAAGTCACCGTCATTGACTTGCTTATCTTTGGTGAGCTCACCTGCAGCCGGCGTGCCCAAGAGCTCATCTTTGATAATGGAGAACTTGAAATCCATTTGGATCTCGAATGGTTTATTAGGATCGATGGTGTCACCTAACGGTTTACCGTCTTGCGTCACAACCGTCTTAGTGACTTCCACGGCAGTAGTTTTATCCTCGCCATCTGCCGCATTCGCCACAGAGCCCACGGGGATAAAAAATCCTGAGATTCCAAGCAAAACAGCCGTAACGATAAAACTCAATAAGATTCTGGACCGACGTAACTGCATATCTCCTCCGCACTGCCAAAGAACGCGACCTCGCGCTTTAAATGATGGGATTCACTTAATCTTAGTTCATTCTAGCTTTTAAATTCTCTGATGCGTACAAAATATACGCCGAAAGTCCTCATAGGTGTTTGAATACCCGATTTGATGAGACCTGAACTTGCCGCCTACCACTGTTGCTCGCGATTGTGCTGTGGGTGGACTTATTGTCTCGCAGAGGGCGCAACCTCGCTCGCCTTCCGCAATGTTAGGCCACCCGGCTGAAACTCATATTTCATGGTTTTTGGCGCATTTGTCGTGTGATGTAAGTCGGTACTTGGGATACTGGAGTAGGAGAAACGGGGAGGCATCATGGGAAAACAGATAGTAGATGTGGTCACATTTGGCGAAAGTATGGGATCAGTTCGCATTCAGGGGACTTTATCGCGCCCCGTGTCTGTTTCACTGACCGTGGCGGGTGCAGAAGGCAATGTGTCTATTGGTTTGGCCCGACTCGGGCATGCGGTGGCGTGGTGTGGAACCCTGGGACAGGACGGATTCGGTGACCACATTTTTCGCACCTATCGAGGTGAGGGCGTCAATATGGACTGGTCCTCCCGTGAGGCCGGGGTACCCACGGGCCTCCTCATCTCCTACGACATTGGTGCGGGGTTGCGTAGCGTTGACTACCACCGGAAATCATCTGCCGGCGGTTACGTGAACGTGGACCGGGTTAAAGAAGCGTTGGATACTGGCGCGCAAATTCTTCACGTCACCGGTATCACTCCCGCAATCAGCGAACAGGCACGTAGCGCGGTGTTTGAAGCCGTCGAATACGCGCGTTCGGAAGATATTGCAGTGAGTTTCGACCTCAATTACCGCCAGCAGTTGCTCAGTCGCGACGAGGCGAAAGATATGTTCGGTGATCTCGTTGGGCTGTCCGATATCGTCTTCGGTGGGATGGATGAATTTAAGCTCCTTGCGCCGCAGGCGGGCTTCAACGAAATCGTCGAAGTGCTGTTAGGGAAAGGAGTATCGGAGATCGTTCTTAAGAAAGGCGCGGATGGTGCGGAGACTGTTACCGCAACAGGACGGGTCAAGAGTGCCCCGAAGAAAGTCCCGGTTATTGACACTGTCGGCGCGGGCGACGCATTTGTCGCCGGATATCTGTCGGGGTACGTATCTGATTTCGACATTCAACACAGATTAGACAGGGGCAATCTGCTCGGTGGCGTTGTCGTCAGCACGCATGGCGACTGGGAAGGACTCCCCACCCTTAAGAATTTGCCTCTATTCGACATCAAACCGGGGGAGGTCGTGCGGTAGTCCCACCGTTGATACCGGAATATGCGCGACAGAATATGTATCGCGCATAGGCGGTTACGTGCTGATGAGTACGAGGGATATGTCGCTACGGCATTGAGGGTCGATTTCGTGGACTGATAGTAAACTAAATCGAAAACCGCATTAGGATAGGCCTCATGACTACTCCTCAGCGCGTGGCGATTCAAGGCGAATCAGGTTCAAACTCAGATATGGCCGTGCAGCAGATGCTACCGGGAGCCGAAGCTGTTCCCTGCGAATCTTTTGCCGCAGCATTTGACGCCGTGCACGCCGGAAAAGCTGACCTCGCTCTCATCCCGGTGGAAAACTCGTCTGCCGGTCGCGTCGCCGACCCTCATCACCTGCTACCCGACGCGAATCTCCACATTATCGGTGAGCATTTTTTGCCAATTCATTTCGATCTCGTATCGGTTCCCGGTGCAACTCTTGACACCATCGAGACAGTGCGCTCGCACGTCCATGCTTTCGGACAATGCAATGAGGTGCTACGCCCTCACGCTTGGCGGCGTCACGTGAGTGCAGATACGGCGGGTGCTGCCAGGGAAGTCGCCGACCTCAAAGACCCCACTCAGGCGGCTCTAGCTCCCAGCGGTATTGCAGCTCGGTACGGACTGATTGTCTTGAAAGAAAAAGTGGAGGATGCCTCAACGAACTCTACCCGTTTCGTACTACTTTCTCCCACGCCGCAAATCACCGAGGAAAGTCCTTCAATTACGACGATCTTATTTCGCGTGCGTAATGTGCCCGCAGCCCTCTACAAGTGCCTGGGCGGTTTTGCAACCAACTCGGTGAATATCACCAAACTAGAAAGTTATCAGTTAGGTGGGACATTCTATGCCTCGCAGTTCTACGTCGACATTGACGGACATCTCAATGATCACAATGTTCGCCTGGCCCTCGAAGAGTTAAGGTTCTTTGTCACCTACATCAAAGTACTCGGTTGCTATCCAGCACACCCCTATCGCAAACACCTGCACGCGGCAGCTGAGGCGGCGCAGGCCGCGCAACCGGGAACTCGAATATAGAAGTGGGGCCGTCTCCTTCAAGGAACGACCCCACAACTGGGAGAACTTTCAGTCTACGGCTGTTTGCCGATATAGGCGAGGATTCCACCGTCTGCATAAAGCACGTGGCCGTTAATGAAGTCGGAGGCCGGTGTCGAGAGGAACACTGCTGGGCCAACCAGGTCTTCCGGCGTACCCCACCGTGCGGCAGGGGTCTTCGCAATGATGAACTGATCGAATGGATGACGCGAGCCGTCCTCCTGGCGCTCACGCAACGGTGCCGTCTGCGGCGTGGCAATATAGCCCGGGCCGAGACCATTGCACTGAATATTGTGCTCGCCGTATTCGGAGGCAATATTGCGCGTCAGCATCTTCAAGCCGCCCTTAGCTGCCGCGTAGGCAGATACGGTTTCACGGCCAAGTTCTGACATCATGGAACAGATATTGATGATCTTGCCTCCCCCATTTTTGATCATGGTGGGAATAACGGCTTTGGCGACGATGAATGGACCGGTGAGGTCAACATCGATAACCTGACGCCATTCTTCGGCTGACATTTCTGTCATGGGAATGCGCTTGATAATGCCCGCATTATTGACGAGGACGTGGACATCTCCCACTTCCTCTTGAATCTGCGCAACCCCGGCGTTCACCGCGTCTTCGTCGGTGACATCAAAAACGTATCCGCGCGCGTCGATTCCTTCGGAACGATAGGTTTCTTCGGCTTTCGATACAGATTCTTGGTCGAGACCGTTGAAAACAATGGTGGCCCCTGCTTCTGATAGGCCTTTAGCGATGGCGTAGCCAATACCGTAGAGAGCTCCGGTTACGAATGCTACTTTGCCGTCGAGGCGGAAAAGGTCGGTGTGAATGCTCATGATGTTATTCCTTTACTACTTTGCTGAAAACTGTTGTGAATTGCGGAAGAGGTCGGTTCGTGTGGATAGATCACTCCGATTTGCTGGCGAATACTGTCGAGTAGCTCAACGATGGCGATCGATTCATCGAGTGGCATGCGAGCACTTTCGCATTCACCGGCGGCAAGACAGCGCGCAACCTCGGCGGCTTCATACTGGAGGCCGTTCGGAGGCGACCCATCGAAAGTCCACGACGCGCCATCGCGTCGGTGGACCCGGAACGAGGTTGCGTTGAAGAAGTATCCGTCGATCGAAATGTGACCTTCGGTTCCGACAATGGTTGCCCGGTTTTCGCCGTATCCGGTGAAACTCGTCGTCATCACCGCATGGGCATTCGGATATTCCAATAATGCGGTGGAATGTGCGTCAACACCGCGGTCGGTGAGTCGACCCCGTGCCGTCACCTTCGTGGGCAGGCCGAGAAAGTCAACGACGAATGACACGGGGTAAACGCCGAGATCGAGCAGTGCGCCTCCGGCGAGTGTCGGGTCGAGTAGCCGAGGCACGTGGGTTAGGCATTGCGAATGATCTGCCTGAATATAGACGATGTCACCGATTTCGCCATTGTCGATGAGGTCGTGTATTGCCGCGACGTGAGGCAGATGGCGCGTTTTCATCGCCTCCATGGCAAATACCCCCTGCTCGCGGGCAGCCGCCACAAGTGCGTGCGCAGAGGCCGACGTGTGGGTCAGCGGTTTTTCCACGAGCACAGGCTTACCCGCTTTAATCGCGAGTATCGCGTGGTCGGCGTGAAACGAGTGAGGTGTTGCCACGTAGACCGCATCGATTTCACTGTCGGCGACGAGATCGTGGTATCCCTCGTATGCTGTGGGGATTGCGTGCGTGTCAGCGAAAGATTGTGCCCCGCGCTTTGAGCGCGCGCCAACCGCGTGAATGCTGGAGGACGTCCATTGGCTGACGGCTCTCGCAAAACGATCCGCAATTGTGCCTGCGCCGAGAATACCCCACCGGATAGCGGGTGCGTCCATCGGGTTGAGAACGGGCACGATATCTTTCCTTTCCCGACTGCTTATCGGTCGACCCGAGCGGAACCACCGGCGGCGAGCTTTAACACTTCCGCTTTAGTTGCCATCGTCGTGTCGCCCGGTGTGGTCATGGCAAGTGCGCCGTGAGCAGCACCGTAGTTGACTGCCGTTTCGAGAGGTTGTCCATCGATGAGGCCGAAAATCAGCCCTGATGCAAATGAATCTCCGCCTCCGACTCGGTCCATGATTTCGAGGCCCGGGCGGTGAACTGCTTCGACAACTCCGGTTGCCGGTGACCAGGCGATTGCGCCCCAATCGTTCACCGTTGCGGTCTTGACACCCCGCATGGTTGTGCCGATGACCTTAAAGTTCGGGAACTCTTCGGCTACCCGATTGATCATGGCCGCAAATGCGTTGGCATCAAGATCGGACAATGATTCATCGACGCCCTCTACTTCGAAACCAAGCGAGGCGGTAAAGTCTTCTTCGTTACCGATCATCACGTCAATGAGAGGTGCAATAGCACGGTTGACTTCCTGCGCCTTTTCTTGTCCACCGATGGATTTCCATAGTGACGGACGGTAGTTGAGGTCGTAGGAAACCACGGTTCCGTATTCCTTGGCTTTGGATACGGCGGTTTTCACGGTTTCAGCCGCGGTTTCAGACAGCGCCGCGTAGATTCCACCGGTGTGGAGCCACCGAACACCGTATTCACCAAATAGCTTGTCCCAGTCAATATCGTCCGGCCCCAGTTGGGAGGCGGCGGTGTGCCCGCGGTCCGACACGCCAACTGCACCGCGCACACCAAATCCGCGTTCGGTGAAGTTCAGGCCATTGCGAGAGGTGCGGCCCACTCCGTCGGATTCAACCCAGTGAATGAACTCGGTGTCGAGACCACCGGTGAGGATGAAATCTTCCACCAGTCGGCCGATTTCGTTATCGACCAAGCCGGTGACAATGGCACCGCGAAGCCCGAAGGCTCGCCGCAATCCGCGGGTGACGTTATATTCGCCGCCCCCCTCCCAGACGCGGAAGTTCCGTGCGGTACGAATACGCCCTTCACCCGGATCAAGACGAAGCATCACTTCACCGAGCGATACCGCGTCGTAGCGGCATTCTTCCGCTGGACGCAGGTTGAGGGCGGCGATTTCTTGAGGAATCTCGTGTGTCATATTCCTATCCTTCTGTTGCGGTAGTTGAGCGAAGTGAATGCGCGAGTTCCACAGCATTCGCGGTCTTGTCGATGATGGTGTCAAACTCGCCGGCTTCAATGAGTTTGCCGGGAACCATCCAGGACCCACCGACTGCGCGGACGGCAGGTACCGCCAGGTAGTCGGCGAGATTATCGGGGGAGACGCCACCGGTGGGAACAAAACTGACGTCGACAAACGGGGCACTCAGCGCTTTGATGGCACTGGCACCGCCGTTTGTGCCGGCGGGGAAGAACTTTACCGTTTTAATGCCAAGCTCAAGCGCCTGTTGAATTTCGGAGGGAGTGACGGCACCCGGTAACACCGGCACATCACGCTTACGGCACTGTTCCACCACGGCGGCACTCAGGCCGGGAGAGACAATATAGCGTGCTCCGGCGTCAACAGCTTGGTTAACTTGTTCGGGGGTGAGGACGGTGCCGGCGCCGACGAGAATATCGCCACGTTCCGCCATAGTTTTGATTGACTCGGCAGCGGCAGCGGTGCGAAAAGTAACTTCGGCTACCGGTAGACCTCCGGCAACTAGTGCGTCACCCAGTGGCGCAGCATCTGCCGCGTTGTTGAGTACAACAACGGGAATAATAATGTGTTGTTCAAGTTCAGTGAGAATGTTCATGTCGCATGTCCTAACGTTGGGTGGTGTGGAAGAGATGGTTTTAACGTGCCATCCACCCGCCATCAACGACGAGTATGTGGCCGTGGATGTAGGCGGCAGCGCGGGAGGCGAGGAAAACAACGGTATCTCCGATATCTTCGGCTTTACCCCAGCGGCCGGCTGGAATACGGGAAAGAATTTCGGTGCTGCGCACGGGATCAGCGATGAGTTGCTCATTCATATCGGTTGCCATATACCCGGGGGCGATAGCGTTGACGTTGACGCCGTGCGCGGACCACTCGTTGCACAGTGCTTTGGTTAACTGGGCGACTGCTCCCTTGCTCGCAGCGTAGGCAGGGACGGTGATGCCTCCCTGAAAAGACAGCAGTGATGCGAGATTAATGATCTTCCCATCACCACGTTCCACCATGGGAGCCCCAAAAATCTGACACAGTTGAAAAACCGCGGTGAGATTTGTCTGTAGTACGCGGTCCCACGAGTCGATAGGGAAATCGACAGCTGGATGTCGATCCTGCGTGCCCGCGTTATTCACGAGAATATCGACGGAGTTTTCCGCGAGGATATTACCAGCCGCGCGTTCGACGGATTGCCGGTCGGCGAGATCTGTCTTTTCATATCTTAGGTTGCGACCGCATTCGCGGGCATGAGTATATAAAGCGGAACTAATTGTCCCGCGCGACATGATGATGACGTCGGATCCGGCGGCGAGCAGTGAACGCGTGACACCGACGCCGAGTCCGCGTGCGCCTCCGGTAACGACAGCGGTTTTTCCGGTGAGATCAAATGGGTTCATGACTTCGCTCCTGATGGCGATATGAGAACTTTCAGACAGTCGGTGCCGCGGGCGGCAGAAATGAACGCTGCTTCGGCGTTATCGAGGACAAAAGACTGGATTGGAAAATGCTCCAATTCGAGTTCACCGTCGTTAATGAGGGCAACAGCCTCAACGAAATCTTCGGTTGTGTAGACGCGCACACCCACCATGTCGATTTCTTTAAAACAGACATCACGCAGGTCAATGGGAACTGGTGTTTTGTGGACACCGACTATCACGATTTGTCCGCGTATACGCACTACTTTCGTCAGCTCTGCGACAACCGACGGATACCCGGCGGCGTCAAACACCAGGTCGAATCCATTTCCGTGAGTCAGTTCGAGAGCCATCGCCTCCATGGTCTGCTCCGGTTCCACCACGGTGAAGCCGAAATCGCGAGCTACTTTGCGGCGCCATGGACTCGGATCGGTAATGATGACACTGTGGGCGCCGGTGTGACGCGCCATAATGGCAGTGAGGAGACCGATGGGACCGGCCCCGTAAACGCCTACGATATCGCCGGTTTTCATTGCTGACATGGCGAGGGCATGCACGGCGACGGCCAGCGGTTCGGCGAGAGTAGCTACCGTCGTGTCGATATGCGGACGTACACGATGCAAAATCCGCTCTGGAAGAGCCACATATTCGGCGAGCGCACCGGGCTCGTCGATGCCAAATAAGCCCAGATTCTGACACACATGACGATTCCCCGATAGGCAGGTGCCGCAGGATCCACAGGAGATGAGCGGTTCAGCGACAACGAGTGGACCCAGCTTGTCCAGCCCTCTTTCGGGATCCACGATCCATCCGGAAATTTCGTGTCCCATAATAAGACCGTGCTGAGCTCGCGGATGTTGACCGTGGTAGATCGCTAGATCGGTGCCACAAATGCCAACATGAGCAACCTTAAGCAGGACGAAATCGTCTGGAATATCCGGTAGCGGGAGGGTTTGAATTTCAAGCGTTTCTGTGTCGGTCCAGACAGCGGCCGTCATATTCGTCATGAGTGAGCCCTCCTCATCCGGTCGAGACGCTGGTGGAAAGCAGTGGAATCGAAAACCTCGGGGTTGAGCAAACCGGCTGGACGCACGCCGGTCAAAACATCAGTTGCGGCCCGCATGGTGCGTCTTTTGAGTTCCCCGTATGATTCTTCGGAATACCACGCAACATGCGGGGTCAGGATCGCTTGGGGGAAAGCAGTCAAGGGGTGGCTGGGTGGAACTGGCTCGGTTTCGTGACAGTCGAAGCCGACGGCGGCCAGATGTCGCTCTGCCAGGGCATCCACCACGGCATTTGTGTCAATGATTCCACCGCGTGCCGTATTGATGAGGATGCTGCCGGGCTTCATCTGACTAATTTGTTTGTGCCCGACCAGGTAGCGAGTGGATTCATCGAGCGGAACGTGAACGGATATGACGTCTGAGGATTGCAGGAGGTTATCAAAGCTCACCGCCTCACAACCGTTGTATTGTGTTCCTGCTTCAGCGACTATGTCGTGACCAATCACGCGAAAGCCCAGTGCGCGCGCCTTTCGCGCAACGGCAGAACCTATGCGTCCCAGGCCCAGCACCCCAAATACTTGATTGCGGAACTGGAAGATGGGACTGGCGGCATTCAGATCATAGCGCCCCGCACGCACGCCCTCATGGAGGGTAGAAATACCGCGGGCAGCAGTAATCGCTAGCGCAATAGCATGATCGGAAACTGCTTCCGTTCCGTAGTCGGGCACGTTGCATACGGCGACGCCTCGTGCCGTAGCTGCTGGTACGTCGACAGTGTCGAAACCAACTCCGTAGCGCACAACTACAGCGACATTCGGCAATTCGTCGAGAACTCGGCCCGTGATATTTGCATATTGAACGAGGAGGCCGTTCGCATCACGGCAGTTATCGATGAGTGTGTCGGCAGTTGACTGCTCGACTCGGAAATCAAAGTCGCACTGTGCGGCCACGTGCTCTTCTTCAGCGAAGGCATCGTGATCGCATTCGGTGACGACGATACGACCAATACTCATGGTCGCCGTCTCCTTTTCTGTGCGCAGTGCGCACGTTCAGAATATAAATGGGAGAAGTGCGTGTAAGCGTCCTGGTGAATTCGTCACACAGGTCGAGGGACGCAGTTTAGAGTGATACCGCCATTGGTATCGAATCAGCTGAGCCACCGATGGCTGCTGTCATTGCATCGGCTGTGGCGAGCAAATCCGGTGCCATGCGTTCAAGTTCTTCTTCCGTGTGTTCCAGAGCTAGTGAGGTGATCGATACCGCGTAGCTGGTGCTATGCGTGTAATCGTTGACCGCCGCCGCAATACAGATGACACCCGGAACGTTTTCTTCACGATCGTGGGCGTATCCGAGGGAGCGGATTTGCCGGATTTCTCGCATCAGATCGGCTTGACGAGTAAGGGTTCGAGCCGTTAGGCGACGCAGTCCAACTCGGGAGACTACACGTTTGATTTCTTCATCGGAAAGCTGTGCGAGCACGGCTTTTCCGATGCCTGAACTGTGCATTGGCGTTGTTGCCCCCACTCGAGAAGGCATCCGGTACGGCTTATCTGAATCGGCGCGTACGAGATAGAGCATCTCGTCGCCAACCCGGGTGCCGACGTGGACGGTGCATTGCATTCTTTGCGCGAGATCCATTGCCAGAGGTTCAACCAGCGCCGTAATGTCGACTTCCGCGAATGCGGAACCGGTGAGTGCGAGGAATCGCGGACCGGGCATGTAGCGTCCTTCCGGGGAAAGGACGAGGAACTGGCGGTCAATGAAGGTCGCGAGATTGCGGTGCACTGTTGCCTTGGCCAATCCAGTTCTCGCGGTGATTTCGGAGAAGGTGGGGTGGTCAACGGCGGCCTCTAGAATTACCAGGGCCTTCTCGAGTGCGGTCAACTGTGTCATCACTGTAGATGGTATCTCAGAGCATTTCGGTGACGGGGAAGGTGTCCATGTCGTCGAATGATTGGTTTTCGCCAGCCATTGCCCAGACAAAGGAATATGCTTCCGTTCCGACCCCCGAATGGATGGACCAGCTCGGTGAGATGATTGCCTGATTATTCGCCACAATCATATGCCGCGTTTCTTGGGGCTTGCCCATGAGGTGAATAACTCGCTGATCCTCGGGGACATCGAAGTACAGGTAACATTCGGTGCGACGATCGTGGGTATGCGAGGGCATGGTGTTCCACATACTTCCTTCGTGCAGCTGTGTCACGCCCATAACGACCTGGCAGGACCGGATGCCATCTTCGTGGATGTACTGATTGAGAGTGCGGCGGTTGGAGGTCTTCTGGTCACCGAGTTCACGAATAGTTCCTTGACCGGGCTCAACCAGAGCGGTTGGGTATTCGGTGTGGGCGGGTGCGGAAAAGAGATAGAACCGTGCCGGATCGTTGCCGTTATCTGACGCAAATTCGACGGTGGTTTTGCCGCGCCCGATATACAGGCAGGCACCTTTGACGAGTGTGTAGCTTTCACCATCTATCGTGATGGAGCCGGTACCGCCGACGTTGACGATTCCGGCTTCGCGGTGATCGAAGAAGTGATCGGAGCGGATTTCGGGGAATCCGGGGAGCAAAACTGTTTCTTTAACCGGGAGGATGCCAGCAATGACGATGCGGTCATGATGCGTGTACACAGCTGTCACCTCATCCGGGGAGAACAGATTGTCCACGAGGTACCGCTTCCGCGTCTCTTCGGTATCCATACCGATGAGTTGCGCGGGGCTAGTTGCGTACCGCTGGGTAACTGTGATGGACATTGTTGACCTTTCTACTCAACTTGACAGTGTTAAATCAATCCGAGGAGGCTGGGTAGCCAGGTTGACAGTTCGGGCACAAAAGCGACGACAGTCAACAGCGCAACGAGCGCGAGGAAATAAGGAATCAACTGACGTGTCACGTCCTCGATTCGAATATTTGCTACGCGTGCTCCAACGAATAAGACGGGGCCGACCGGTGGCGTAATGGTGCCAATCGAAAGCGCCATGACGATGAAAATACCGAAATGAGTTGGCGTCATTCCGAATGAGGTCACAACCGGAAGGAGGATGGGGCCGAAGATCAGCACCGCGGGTGTCGGATCCATAAAGGCGCCGACGATAAGAAGAACGATGATGATGATCAGTAGCAGAATATAGGGGTTGGAACTGATGGAGAACATCACCTGGGTGACCGCCTCTGGAATCTTCGCATAGGACATCACCCAGCTCATGACGGTAGAAACACCGATGAGGAACATCACGATAGCCGTGGTTTTGGCGGATTCGAGGAAAATCGGTTTGAGATCCCTAATGGAAATTGCGCGATAAATGAACGACAGAGCGAGGGCGTAAAGAACGGCAATACAGGATGCTTCTGTGGCGGTAAAGTAACCGAGCAGAATGCCGCCGATGACGATGACGATCAACATCAGTGACGGGACAGCATCAAGTACTATCTTCACTCGTGTTTTAAACGGCACGCGTTCAGTGATTTTCAGTTCGGGACGTTTGCGCGCATATAAGTAGACGATCACCATGCAGGTGAGGGCCCATAGCGTTCCGGGGATGTAACCGCCCATGAACAGCGCGGTGATCGAGGTACTCGAAATGAGGGAGTACACGATCATGAGGTTCGACGGAGGGATAATCATGCCGGAGGGCGCGGAGGCTATGTTGGTTGCCGCGGCAAAACTACGGTCGTAGCCATCTTTTGCCTGAAGCGGCGACATAGTTGATCCGACTGCTGCGACTGAGGCGACGGCTGATCCGGAAACGGAACCGAACATTGCGTTGGCAGCCACGTTTGTTTGCGCCAATGAGCCGGGGGCTCGTCCGACGATAACTTTAGCGGCGTTAATTAACCGGAGAGCTATCCCGCCGTTGTTCATAATGACGCCAGCTAAAACGAAGAAGGGAATAGCCAGCAGTGTGAATGAGTTGATGCCGCGGAACATCTGCTGGGCAGATGTCAAAACAGCATTGTCATATCCGAGGGCGATGGCGGCGGCGGCCGCGCTAGAGAGTCCTACCGCCACCGAAATTGGAACCGATAGGAGGAGGAGAATGGCGATGCCGAGAACGAGAATGAGACCCGATAGTGTTGCAATATCCACGGCTCCTCCTTAAATAACGTCCGGGTCTTCGGTATCGAGGGCGGCAGTGCTACCTCGAATGAGTCCGACCAGGTGGAATAGAGAGTAAAAGACAGTAAGGAATCCGGTTATGGGAAGGGCAACATAAAGCCAACCCACGTTGACGGGAAGTCCGGTGAGATTCTGGTTCCACGCCAGAACCGAAACTTTATAGCCACCCTGAATAAGCACGACGATGGCGAATACGATAATGCTTATCTGCACAAAAATTGCAATAATTCGCTGAATCTGTTCGGGTGTTTTACGAACTGCGAAGTCGACTGCTATGTGGCCACGTTCCCCAAATACTAGAGATGATCCAAATAGGCCGAGCCAGATGAATACGTATTTGGCGAGCTCTTCTGACCAGCCGCTCGGGTCGTTGAGCACCTGACGAGTGAAAACTTGCCAGGTGACATCAACGACCAGAACGACGAAGAGCGCAACGCAGAACCATTCAAGAGTTTTGTCCAAGGTGATCTTGATGCGTAACATGCGCTCGAACTTTCAGTGTCGGATTAGTTCGCGGCTTCGCGAACTTTCGCGTACAGATCGCGAGTGAAATCGTTGGTCAAAGATTCTTCGACCAGCGGCTTTACTGCTTCGCGGAAGGCGGCAACATCGGCTTCATTGAACTCTGCGCCGGCCTCTTCAGCCATCTGGATGCTCTTTTCAATTTCCTTATCCCACAGCTCACCCTGTTCTTTTTGGGTATTAGCCATGTCTTCCTTCAGGAAATCGCTACATGCTGGATCCATGTTTGCAAGTAAATCCGGATTGGTGATGAGGTAATCGGGGAACATGAGGTGGCGTGTGTAGGAGTAGTACTTCGCAACTTCGAAGTGCTTGAGGTTGGCGAAGATTGATTCGTTATTTTCGCCGCCGTCAATAACGCCTGACTGAATTGCCGTATAAACTTCTCCTTGCCCCATGGGGGTACCGGATCCACCCATCAGTTCCATCATCTTAAGGTTGGTATCAGATTCGATGACTCGGATCTTCATGCCATCAAGATCTTCAGGAGTATTGATCGGCTTTTCGGAGTTGTATACGTTTCGAACGCCGGCGTGGAATGCGCCGAGAACTGAGATCTTCTCATCTTCTATGGAGGAGAAAAGCTCGTCGGTCAGCTCTGGATCCATAAAGACCTTCTGCTGATGCTCTTTATCGTCAAAGGTATACGGCAGGTTGAAGACCACGAAGTCCGGGTTGAAGTTCTCCAAAAGAGAACCGGCAACCATGGCGAAGTCAACGGTTCCTGCTTGGACAAGTTCGATTGAATCTTTCTGATTCCCCAGAGTTTCATTGGGGAATACTTCAAGAGAGCACTTGCCGTCTGTGGCATCCGCCATACGCTGACCGAGGTTTGTTAGCGCAATAAACTGCGGGTGGGTTTCTGTTTGGTTAAACGAGACGCGGTACACGTTTTCTGCCGTAGCAGCTGCTGGCGCCTCTTCATTTCCCGTTTCGGCCGGGCTTTCGTTGGCTTCAAAGCCTCCGCCACATGCTGTGAGTGACAGGGTCATGGCAGCGGCAGCTATGAGTTTCAGGTTGCACTTCATCGTGCCTCCAATTTCGTCAATGGTGGGCATATTCAGTTGGTTTTTACCGGATGGTAAGAAACCGAGAGGCAGTTGTGAGCCGACATAAAGTCGTCCGCAATTCCGCCTGGCGGAACTAAGTTCCATATTTAGACTATAGAAACCCAATACGTGGGACGCAACCCCTAATCCATTAACTGTTTTCAAAACGTGATCTTTTACCTGTTGTGCATGCAGATATGCGCCAGCGCAGATGAGGAAACGGAGGAAGGCTGATCGAGGTACATGTGAAGGCGGCTACACAAGCAATGGTTCAGTGTGACAATCCCTTAGTTAAGGGTGGACAGTGGTACCTCCGGGAGTACTTTCATGTCACAATAAGGACATGCTTTTGAGTGATCGAGACATCAAAGACCACATAGATAAAGGGCACATCGGCCTCGATCCTTGGGATCCCACCATGGTTCAGCCGGCCTCCATCGATGTGCGCCTCGACCGCTATTTTCGACTTTTCAATAATCACCGCTATCCGGTCATTGATCCGCGGGCTGACCAGTCCGATCTCACCAGCATCGTGGATGCTGGAACGGATGAGCCTTTCGTTCTTCACCCGGGCGAATTTGTTCTCGGATCCACCTACGAGCGGGTGACATTGGGGGATTCGATTGCAGCTCGATTGGAAGGAAAATCATCGCTCGGGCGACTCGGTCTGCTCACCCACTCAACCGCTGGCTTTATTGATCCCGGATTTTCCGGCCACGTGACGCTCGAGCTGTCGAATACTGCGACGATGCCTATTCTGCTGTATCCCGGCATGAAAGTTGGACAACTGTGTTTCTTCCAGTTGTCGTCTCCGGCTCAAGCGCCCTACGGAGCCGGAGCTCGAGGGTCGCGTTATCAAGGGCAGCGCGGCCCAACAGCATCCCGGTCCCACCTCAACTTTGAAATGGTGCCGGTGCCAGCGGGTGACCATTTTGACGATGAAGTGACGCAACTATGAGTAATACTCCGCCTACAAGAATTCCCATTGCCGAACGACTAGCGCAACTGAATAAAGAAAAGCGCGTCGTTGACGCTCCCGATCCGACCGATACGCCAACCTCTGACCCATTCGTCCAGTTCCTGCACGCCAGCAATGCTGCCGGAGGGCCGGCCCTGACGGTGACTCAGGATGGCCGTCTTGCCGCAATCAACCAACAGGCATCTATTGATATTTCCCAGTTGACTTGGGAGGACGCCAAACCCATCGACCCCGATGTAGGGCAGAACCATCATGTGTTGGTTGTTGGCGCAGATGTTGATCCCCGAGAGCTGGAGGCGCTGGCGGTGTCAACTTGGGACGATGCGGCTTGGTTGGAGCCCGGGCTGCTGCGACTCACCGAAGGGGCCACGCTATCGGGCCCGTGGCGTATTGGTGTCGATGCGCGACAAACCCTTAAAACCCCCGGTGATGATGAACAGGGGTGGATAGTCGATGTGCCCGCTTGCCGCACCGGTCCGGCACCGGAATTCCTTCTCGATACTGACCCGGTAGCGCGAGCTTTTTCAGATGCTATGCCAGCGGGTCTCGAATATGAAGTAGTGCAGGCGCTGCAACGCTTTGCTCGTCGTCTCGCCGGGGCAATTCGCGTCGCCGGCTCGGGCAACCTCATCGAACCCGATGCGGACAGTGCGGTCGCGATTACGGTGTATGCGGCGCGATGGGTGGACGAGGAGGACCTCACCGATCTGCTGCGCCCCTACTTCCCGGATATTACGAATGAAAAAAATGTCGACCAGCTCCCTCCCATCGACTCTCCGAATGAGCGCGTGCAGTCTCGCGAAGAACTAGCGCAGGCGATCGATATTCCGGAAGATGAATTAGACAGAATCGCTGAAATTACGCGAGTTGCCGATGAAAAAGCGCTCAGCGAAGACTTTGTTGTTCGCGGATACAGTCTGGTGGCTTCCGCCGGCAATAAGTCTCGCGTCCACGTTACCGTCGCGCCCTGCGAATATATTCCCACGGCCTTGCGGTATGAACAGTTTCCTTCCAATACGGCTATCGAATATGGCATTCAGTGGGTACCACCGCAGGTGTACCTCAATGTTCTCAACCGACCAGGGCGAGCTGCTCGTCTCGAACGCATTCGCGTTAAAGATCAGATCGAGCAAATTGCCACGCTTATCGCGCGTTCGACGGCGGGGCATATGGTCGACGAAGATCAGTTTCTTATTGCAGCACAGTAACTGCACGCACGGGCAGTAGTGCGGATGCGCCTGTATCAACAGTTCAATGCGAGCTATGGTCGGGAATGGCTACTCGCCCAACGCGAGCGAATAAAAGTGACAGTAAGCGATCGGGCGTAATTGATGAAAAACCATTGAGGTCTGCGACATCGGTCGGTGCCGCAGGCCTCAATGGTATATCGGTGACCTCTGTTTCGACGAAACGCTACATGGCGTCGTCTTCGGTGTAGAGGTCGCGGTCACGTGTTTCAACGGTGACGTAGGTAGTGAATACCGTGATGAGCATAAGCAAGCTCATAAATATCGCGACGCCAACCCAGCCGCCAAGGTAGCCGAGTACAACCCCTCCCATCATGGGAACCAAGCCGCCGCCGATGGCTCCGACTTCTCTCGCCATGGTGAGCGCTGAGTAGCGGTAGCGGGATCCGAAAATCTCGGGAAGTTGGGGGCTTTGTACCCCCATTGCGCCTTCGGCGGGGAACCAGAAGCAGAAAATCATGACTAAAGTGAGCAGGATTGCCGAATCTGCGCGAACCATGAGGAATGCGAAAATAGGGAATATAGCCATGATTGTCGAGTAGATCAGACCCGCCTTGCGGCGTCCGAGCTTATCTGAAATCCAACCGCCAAATAGTCCGCCAGCGATACCAATGACAGCGCCGATGGCCGTCGCGGTTGCGAAAGTCGAACGGCCGTCCTCACGGACATAGTTGACGAAGAAGGACCCCATGAAGGCCTGGTACATGAAAGAGTGGCCTACGCACGGGAAGGTGAATCCAAAGATTCGAGCCATATTCTTTCGCGAATTCTGCCAGGCATCAGCGAGGGGAGCTGCGCGGTCTGCGCGTTCCTTAAATTCTTTCTGCTTTTCGAGGAACACGGGAGACTCGTGGAGTCGAAGGCGCATCCAGATCGCAAAGATGGTGACCAAAGCACTCATGAGGAATGGGATTCGCCAGCCGAAACTAATAATCTGTTCGGGCGACAAGGTTGTGAGTACCACGACCCACAGCCCGGATCCGACTACCGTGCCAGCGGACGCTCCCGCCCACACAAACGAAGCGGTGATGCCTCGTTTGCCGATCGGGGCGATCTCAGTTAAATAGGTTGTGCCGGATGTGTATTCTGCACCCACGGCCGCCCCCTGGAGGCAACGACAAATGACGAGCAGAATAGGAGCCCCCAATCCAATCGTGTCGTACGACGGAATGAGACCGATACAGAATGTAGCTGTTCCCATCATGAGAACAGTTGTTGATAGCACCCACTTGCGGCCCTTGGTCTCTCCCAGGTGGGCGAAGATCACACCACCAATGGGGCGGATAAGAAAGCCGACACCGTAGATGCCGAATGCCGCGATAATGGTAATCGCAGGAGTGGAGGCAGGATAGAAAATATCACCGAAATATAGAGCCGCTACCAGAGAGAAGACCGTCATTTCCATTTGGTCCAGAGCGGTTCCGACAGCCGCGCCGATTTTGGCGCGAAGCAAATTCTTCTTGAAGACGTCGTCGGGAGACAACGGCGCCGTAGCCGTATGAGACATCGTTGTCCTCCAGAATTGGTGGGTGGCCGAATTGCCACCTCTTTTCAGAGTGTAATGCTATGCGGGCCGCGCGGAAAGGATAATTCGCAAATTCACATAAGAAATATTGAATATTAAGAGGCGCGACCCGCAAGATGCATTAACTTTAGGCTGCTAGCTCGATGACTTCGCGTCGTCCGCGCCCCATGATTCGATCCGGACTGGTGAATGCGCGAATGAATAAACCAACCGTTACATCCCACACAGCCACGCGGTGTGGGCTAGGGCGATGCTGGAAGCGAAGCGTATTGAGACGGTTGAGCAAGGATACAATGCGGGCGTAATTCGCCTTTGATAGATTTTCGTAAAGAGCGAATATATAGGCCGTTCCGTCGATAACTTCGCCGTATTCGAAAGCGACGCTGATGGGGTCAACGTCACCGTATGTAATGGTTGCATGCGTGCTTTGACCAGTCGTCTCCAATAGATTTGCCGGCATGGAGAAGCACACTTTCTGGGTATGAAGCGCCTCGATTTGGACGTTCCACGTTGCACCATTCACCGTCACTTGACCGGGTGTTTGATAATTCGACAGTCGGTGGCGGTAGCGCGGTTGGTCAACTGCCGACGCCAGCGCCCCCATCAAGCAGATGGTGTTGTAAGTGAGCCACGCCAGAGGAATGGCGATAGGCAAAAGGAAAACCCAACCGGCTTGGTAGATGTGAATGCCACAGTAGATGATTGTCGCCACTGACAGGACAAAGAGAACGACTTGCGGCCAGGCTTTCTCCCATGCGAAGCGTGCTCGCCCGGTCTCGCGACCTTTGTCGGTGACTTGGAAGCCGATGCTATTAGGGAAAAAGATCTCCTGCATAATCGCAACCGTAATCTGCGGAGCCTGCGCGAACTCGTAGACGGATGTCCAAACGGTTTTAAAACGTCCCCGCGTAATAGCGTCATATACGAACCGAGAGAAGAGGAACTGCGTGGACCACAGCAGAAGGAAAGTGATTAGTTCACCGCGCAGGAGTTCCACTCCGGTGGCGAGCACAAATATCGGGAGGAGTAAGAAAGCGAGACGGTAAACTCCGAAGAACCAGAAATGGACCGAATCGTACAGTAGCCACTTTTGAGCTAAGGTCAGGTTGCGCAGTTTCGAGGCACCGTATTTTTTAGCCACTTGGATATTGCCGCGTCCCCAGCGAATGCGCTGCTTGAGCAAATCTCCGTAGGTTTCGGCGGCCAAGCCGGTGGCTAGCACTTCGTTGACGTATACGGCTTTCCAGCCGGCATTTTGGAGAACCAGTCCGGTCGCCATGTCTTCAGTGATGACGTCGGTGACGAAACCTCCAATTTCCTCCAATGCTGTGCGACGGAAGATCGCACCCGACCCAATATAAATCGCGGCGTTGTGAAGGTCGCGTTGCGGTTCGATAAAACGCATAAAAAAGTCTTGGTCGTTTCGCATGGTGTTTTCGCCAAACAGGTTGTTTTGAAATACGTCCTCATTGTGGAAGGCCTGCGGAACCTGGACGAAAGCTACCGAGCTATCAGTGAAGTGACCGATAGTGTGACGCAGGAACTGAGGCTTAAGCACCATGTCCGCATCCATGGTGACGATGAAGTCACCGTCGGTATGTTTCATCGCGTTATTGAGATTTCCCGCTTTTGCCCCGACGTGATCATCGCGGCGTAGATAGCCAACATTCCACTTGGCAGCCAGCCGAGCAATTTCGGGTCGGTCACCGTCGTCGCAGACAAAAACTGTCAATCGATCTGAAGGGTAGTCGAGTTGCGTGGCGGCAACCACGGTGGCTTCAAGAATATCCGCGGGCTCGTTATAGGTGGCAATGTATACATCGACCGAGGGGGCTGTGCTGTCCTCCACAGCGGGTCCGCGTCGGCGAGGAGCCGGGCGCCAAAACAGAATGCCAAAACCAATGGTCTGAGCAATGGTGATGGCCTCGAGAATAAAGAAGGCAATGCCCACAGTGATATTCCATGCGCCGTCAGTGGGAATGGTGTGGGTTGCGCGCCACCACAGATATCCCACTGCAATCGTTGCATAGATCACAATAAGGGGCTTTCGGTATTCCTCTTTGTAGCGCGCAATAATACTCAAAGAGCAACCAAATAAAAGAACTATTCCGAAAATTACAAATTTCATCGCATGGGCTCCGTTTGTATTATGGTTTCGTTTATCTTTTTGCCGGTTCTTAGCGCGTAACCCGAGCTCAGCGCCGATTGCGACAAACCTCACCAACGGTAGCACCGGGCAATTTCGGATACAAAAATCTCGATGCGTTCTATTCGTCACATATAATTTGTCTGCAGGTAATGGATTATTTCGTCATCCTGTTGCGCTTTACTCGAATTCCGAATATTCGTCTCAATCGAATGAAATTATCCGCGAATAGAGGACGAAGGTTTCCTCAAATCCTGCTGCCCGCCACAGCTGGGCTCCCGAATTAATCGTGATCGGAATTGCGTTTGACAGCTTCGAGGATCAAAGTTGCCACATCTTGAATAACGAGCGGTTGCGAAGCCACGTCATTGGAATCCTCGTTGCTGGCGTCACTGCCATGGGGGAGCGGAGTGGATGACAGCATCTGCGTACAGAATGGACACCCCGTCGCGATAACTGAGGCGCCGACGCTAGCCGCCTCATCCACGCGAGCTTGCGATATGCGGGTTCCGTCGGTTTCTTCCATCCAAGCGCGCGCACCTCCCGCCCCACAACACATGGCGCCGTCGCGGTTTCGAGGCATTTCCACTAAATTAAGCCCGGAATCGGCGCCGAGGAGTTCCCGCGGTGGTGAGAAAACCTGGTTATGGCGCCCCAGATAACACGGATCGTGGTAGGTAATACGTTGTTGCTGTCCCTGTTGCGGCGGCATCAGCTTCAAGCGCCCCTCACGTACCAGACGGTTGAGCAGTTGCGTATGGTGGATGACTTCATATGTCCCACCCAGTTCCGGATACTCATTGGCGATGGTGTTAAAACAGTGGGCACAGGAAACCACGATGCGCTTGACGTGGGACTCATTTAACGTTTCAATGGCCTGTTCGGCAAGCATCTGAAACAGTAGCTCATTTCCAGCACGACGAGCAGGGTCGCCGGTACACGACTCGGCATTACCGAGCACACCGTAGGAAACCCCGGCAATATGAAGCAGCTCAGCAATCGCGGCCGTCGTCTTTTTCGCGCGATCATCGTATGCTCCCGCGCAACCAACCCACAATACCCAGTCAAGTTCGCGCGCATCCTCGACATCTTCACCGATGACGGGAACATCGAAATCAAGATTTTTCGCCCATTCTAAGCGTTTACGCGCCGGTTGATTATACGGGTTCCCCTTGGTTTCAAGCGACCTAAATGGGCGCGCAAGTTCACGTGGGAAAGCAGACTCCATCAACACCTGGTGGCGTCGCAGCGAGAGCACGTGATCAATATGTTCGATATCCACTGGGCACTGGTCGACACAGGCTCCGCACATGGTGCAATCCCAGAGCACCTCCTCTGGTACGACCTCCCCGATAATCGGCACTTGCGTCATAGCCACACCGGTATCTCCGGTGTTACGCGAAGCAATGAGGGCGCCGAGCACATCGCCGGTATGCGCGGTGTCGGGCCAATCCGAACTCACCACGGTGCCATCAGCAGTAGTTTCAATGGCATCTTCACCGAGAGCGGAGGTCAAGTCGAGAGCATTGGCGTGATCGCGCATCGCCATAATGAGTAGTTTGGGTGATAGCGGTTTGCCGGTATTCCACGCCGGACACAATTCCTGACAACGTCCGCATTCGGTACATGTCGACAGATCCAGACGCGCCTTCCACGTGAGATCCGCGGCCGTACCAACGCCGAGAACCGCATCGTCATCCAGTTCCTCCAGATCCTCATCGGTGCGGATTGGTTTGCCATCCACGATCAGCGGAGCAGCCGGGCCCAGCGACTTAGAACCATCCGGGTGAGTACGCGCATACACATTGATGACAGCGAGGAACCGGTGCCACGCAATGCCCATCGTAGTTTGTAAGCCGACCACTGCCATCCAAGACATCGACACGATTACTTTGAGCAGTGATAGCAGAGTAATGGTATTAATAATGGTGCTGGAAGATAGGCCCGACACCATCCGCCCCAGCCACCCGGTAAGGGGAAAATGAACCCACGAAACATAAGATGGATCCAGGATGGGAGCATCCAGCTGATCGGTGATGCCATTGAGTCCCGCTGCATATACGAAGGCGCGTAAGCCGATCACACACAGTACTACGGTGAAGATAACGCCCTCGATGAACCAGGCGTGCCAGCGCGTTGATCCGAGAAACCGAGATGCGCGGTGAGTGAACTTACCGTCACGAATAATATCTGCTCGAGCCTCCGCCTCGGAACCGTGGCCGACGCGCAACCGGAACACAATTAACCACGCGATTCCGATGAAACTACCCCAAGCAAAAATTTCCACCAGCCATTCCCAGGGGGCGAATGTGTCGACAACGGGGATCGCGAAACCGGGGGAGAGGATCTGGCCGTACCCGGTGATCAGCGTGAGAAATAGAATCGGGAACGACAGCATGACGAACCAGTGCGCGACACGAATAAGCGGTCGCCCCTTAAATTCGCGGTGGCTAAGAATAGTGGTCAAGAGCATGACAGTACGCCGTCCCACCGGTCTTAAACGCCCCGGTTGCGGCTGACCATCACGTACTCTGTTGAGCAAAGCGATGATGCCTCGAGTAAATGAGATGAGGCCGATGAGCGTGACTACGAGGGCAACAAAAAGAGCCGCGGTGCGCACATCGGACGGCGTCACTCGATCACGCTCCTTATCCGGTAGAGTCGGCAACTATTTTTCTCTGTCCGCATTATCGCCTTTTTAGTCACGGCCCTCAAAAACAAGCTACCCTAACAGATGAATATCAACCCGATAACCAGCCCGAACTATACGTAGATGGCGAGGATGAGGCCGTGCCCTATCTCTTAGCTCTCCATATAGTAGCTGCGGTTGCCGGCCCGCTCCTAGCGCGAAAAATTGGGCGTAATGTTCTGCTCGTATTGGCCACGGCTCCCGCCTCTGCCGCAGTATGGGCTGTGTGGAATACCTCCGCTTCATTTTCCGATCACCCACCCGAATATGTCGCCTCCTGGGTGCCGGGTATGGAACTCGAAATCGCTTTCCGGCTTGACCCTCTCAGCTGGTTAATGACCATTATCGTGGGCGGAATCGGCGCCCTCGTTATGGTGTACGCCTCCCGCTATTTTTCCGCTAACGCGGCAGCACTGGGTCGCTTTTCCGCAATATTTACCGCCTTTGCGGCGGCGATGCTCGCATTGGTGACCTCCGACCACTTAATGATGGTGTACCTGTTTTGGGAAATGACAACGGTGCTGTCTTTTCTTCTTATCGGCCATCACTACGATCGGCGTGTAGCGCGGGCAGCGGCGCGTCAAGCAATCCACGTCACCAGCTTGGGATCACTCGCCATGTTCGCCGGATTTGTCATACTCGCACATGCGCCGGGTGGTTCCTACCGCATCTCCACACTGGTCGAAGCCACTCGCATCGGTCTCTACCACAACAACTCAGCACCCGTGATCACCGCAGCCATCCTCGTCATCCTCGGCGCGGCATCAAAGTCGGCGCTGGTGCCACATCATTTCTGGCTTCCCGGTGCGATGGCCGCCCCCACCCCGGTATCCGCCTATCTCCATGCCGCTGCGATGGTCAAAGCCGGTGTCTACCTGGTGGCTCGGCTTACGCCTGGATTTACCTTTATCCCCGGCTGGTCACCGATTATTGTCATACTCGGGCTCACCACCATGCTGGTCGGAGGGTATCGCGCGCTTCGCCAGTTCGACCTCAAACTCATTCTCGCCTACGGAACCGTATCTCAACTCGGCCTCATCACCGCGGCGGTCGGATGGGGGACAGCCGCCACTTTCGCCGCCGGTATGGCGATGCTCATCGCACACGCTGTTTTTAAATCAGCCTTATTCATGAGCGTCGGTTTGGTGGAAAAAACCACCGGCACCCGCGACCTACGAGATCTCAGCAACCTCAAACGCCATACCCCGCTACTCGCGGCGGCGGCCGCCATATGCGCGACATCAATGGCCGGTGTTCCTCCGCTGCTAGGCTACCTCGGCAAAGAAGGACTTATCACCGTCTTTCTCAATGGAACTGACGCCCCCTGGGCGTCAACTGAAGGCCCCGAAAGTGCGGCTTTGGCTACCCTCACCCTCGGTGGAATGCTCACTATTGCCTACTCGTGGCGCTACTGGTGGGGGGCCTTTGCCAATAAACGCAACGTGGTAGATATGAAGGTCGAGCCGGCACCGGTGCTATCACTCGCCCCCATTGTGCTACTTGCTGTCGCTAGTTTTGCTTCCCTCCACCCCGGATGGCTGAACACAGTGACAACTCACATGGCCGATAAGCACAGAGGGGACGTGCAACTTGCGCTCTGGTCGGGTCTTGGCCCCGCCATCGTCACCACCGTCATTCTGCTGGGCGGGGCGCTAATGATGTGGAAACGCCCGCTCGTCGCCCGCATTCAGCGCCGAATTTCGCCAAAGCGGATGCAGGTAACAGAACTGTATCGCTGGAGCTTGCTCGAACTCGAAATGCTGGCCTCACGCGTAACCGCCCTCGTTCAGCGCGGCTCCCTTCCGTGGGATATATCAACCATCATGACAGTGCTGGTGGTGGCACTGGGCTGGGCGCTACTCAACATCGAAGCCAACGAATTGCGCTTGCGCCTGTGGGACTCACCGCTACAAGTAGCCATTGCCGTGACTATAGGTTTGGCCGCGATGATCACGTTGCGGGCGCGGCGTCGAATGAAGGCCGTATTGGCTCTGGGGGTCGTTGGTTCGGGCATAGCCCTGCTCTACATGTCCTACGGCGCCCCCGATCTGGCACTCACTCAGCTAGTTATCGAAGTCGTGTCATTGGTGGTATTCGTACTCGTCCTACGTTCCCTGCCGGTCTACTTTTCCGACCGACCACTGGTGGCCACACGCTGGGTGCGATTCACCATAGCCGCCCTGCTAGGAACCACCGTCTCCGCAGCCGCTATTTTCGCTACCCAAGCTCGCGTTGCCGACCCGGTTTCACACCTTATTCCCGCTGAAGCAGCTACCTTCGGTGCCGGCGAAAACGTCGTCAACGTCATCCTCGTGGACGTGCGTGCATGGGATACCGTGGGAGAACTGTCGGTCCTGCTGGTCACCGCCACCGGGGTGGCATCACTCATCTACCTGACGGGTCGTTCGCGGGCTATCGAACGCGTACGCCTGCAACCGGGTCGCTGGCTGTCCGCAGCCGGACATCTCACAGCCAACCAGCGCTCCGTCATGCTGGAAATCGGCACTCGCATCCTATTTCCCACGATGATCGTAGCTTCCGTGTGGATCACCCTTATCGGTCACAACCACCCCGGCGGCGGATTCGCTGGAGGCACCCTGGCGGGAATCGCACTCATTTTGCGCTACATGGCCGGCGGACGCTTTGAGCTGGGCGAAGCCATGCCTGTGAATCCCGGGCGACTACTCGGTTTCGGACTTTTCATTGCGGCAGCCGGTGGTGCGCTACCGCTGGCATTTGGCAACACCGTCCTGCAATCCACCGAAATCAATATTGGATTGGGAGTGCTCGGTGAACTCCACTTCACATCCGCCCTCGTCGTAGACATCGGCGTGTATATTCTCGTACTTGCGCTGGTACTCGACCTCATCACCGCCCTGGGAGCACAAATCGACCGCGATCGTGACGAGGCGCGCCGCGCGGACAGGTCGGAAAGCAAGCAGGTGAAGCTATGACTACACCATCGCTGACCATGATCGTACTGGCGGGTGTGCTGGTCGCATGCGGCACCTACCTGGTCCTTGAACGCACCCTTACCCGCATAGTCATTGGACTGTCACTGATGGCGCACGGTGTGAATGTGCTCCTCCTTGCCTCCGGAGGGCCGGCAGGGCGCCCCGCCCTCCTCGATGGTACCGATCCGGCAAGTATGTCTGACCCTCTTCCGCAAGCCATGATGCTCACGGCCATCGTTATCGGACTGGGAACCACCGCATTCGGTATGGCATTGGCCTATCGATCCTGGCGCCTGACCGGCCATGACGAAGTTATTGACGATGTTGAAGACCGTCGACTCGCCCGACGTACGGCGAAGAAACGCATCGACGAAACCGTAACCGAACAGGTAACCGGCACGGAAGACGCCGGCATTGACTACGATGCGGAAGCTGTTGAACACGGTGAGGAAAAGTCATGAACTGGATGCTTCCCATCCCCGTGCTTTTGCCGCTCCTGTCGGCCGGGCTCGCTCTGGTCGCTGGGCCGCGGCCGCGCCTGCAGCAATTTATTTCGCTTCTAACCATGATGACGGTACTGGGAGTTGGAATCACGCTGGCAATCGGCGCCAACTCCGCGCCCATCGTGCTCGATGTCGGCTCCTGGTCAGCCCCCATCGGCATCACTCTCGTGGCCGACAGACTATCCGCCCTCATGCTCGTCGTTTCACAGATTGTGACGCTTGCGGTGCTGGTGTATTCACTGGCACAAAATCTATCGGATACTGATCCCGATGTTCCGGTAGCCATCTACCACCCGACCTACCTCATCCTCATTGCCGGGGTATCAAATGCTTTTCTCACCGGCGACTTATTTAACTTGTACGTCGGATTTGAAATTCTACTCGCCGCGTCCTTCGTTCTTATTACCCTGGGAGGCACGCGAGGGCGAACCCGCGCCGGCACCGTATACGTCATCGTTTCTCTGGTATCGTCAGCGATCTTCCTCATCGGCATCGCGCTCACCTACGCGGCGGCCGGGACGGTTAACATGGCGCAACTGTCAACGCGGTTGCGAGAAATTGACCCGAGCATTGCCCTCACCATCCAACTGGTTCTGCTCGTCGCTTTCGGAATCAAAGCCGCGGTATTCCCGCTGGCAGCCTGGCTTCCCGACTCCTATCCCACCGCCCCCGCCCCGGTCACGGCGGTATTCGCTGGTCTATTAACCAAGGTGGGAATTTACGCCCTCATCCGGCTACAAATCCTCCTATTCCCCGGCCAGGGACTGGAGAATTTACTGACCGTCGTAGGTATAGCAACGATGATTATCGGTATTCTCGGGGCGGTCGCGCAGGACGATATTCGTCGTTTGCTTTCATTTACACTCGTATCGCATATCGGTTTCATGATCTGGGGACTAGCCCTGGTCAACAAGCAGGGAGTGGGCGCTGCTATCTTCTACGCCGCCCATCACATTCTCGTGCAAACCACACTATTTCTTCTTGTCGGGCTGGTTGAACGACATATGGGGTCAACATCGCTACGTACACTCGGTGGCCTGGCCAAAAACTATCCGCTCTTATCGGGTATGTTCTTCGTGGCGGCACTCAACTTGATTGGTATCCCACCGCTTCCCGGATTCATCGGGAAACTCGGATTGGCGCAGGCATCGGTGACGCAGGGACACTGGCAAGGATACGCACTTTTGGCTGCCGGTATGCTCACATCATTCCTCACCCTATACGCGGTTATTAAAGTGTGGAACTTCGCGTTCTGGCAGCCCAGCGGCGTCACCCACGTTACCGACACAGATATACGTAAAGCCCTGTCTAAACGCCAACGGCGAGCTGTTGTCCGCACAATTGAGACAGCCACCGCACGAGCTGAAGAAGCAGAATCTCTTCTGCACGCCTCACGCACCCGCCGCGAACAGGCTGCGCAGGGGGCTTCACGTTTGATGTACGCCTCGGCCGGAACACTTATCGTCGTTATGGTGGCCATGAGTGTCTACGCCGGCAACCTCTTCGGATATGCCCATTCGGCTGCCCTCGATCAAATGGACC
This sequence comes from Actinomycetaceae bacterium, assembly GCA_030537795.1. Lineage (GTDB taxonomy): Bacteria > Actinomycetota > Actinomycetes > Actinomycetales > Actinomycetaceae > Gleimia. Next base: position 11,760 of record JAUNVE010000008.1, on the reverse strand, counting down.
GTTCCACCTATCTTCATGCCGTCCTGCTGCCCAATGGACGCGGGACGGGGGAAAGTCAGTATTTCGCTCAAGATGCTCCGCAACAACTGCGAGACTTCGCGGCCTCCGCTCGTCAAGCAACTATTGAAGACGCCTCGCGTGATGACGTTGAAACTCACACCGAGATCCGCCCCAAACGCGGCGACCAGTGGCGCTACGAGTGGAGGCCACCTTTGAAAGCAGACTCCACCAGCGATGAGATGGTGTTCTATCTCAACCTGATGGAAAACATGCGTGTGCTGACCGAATCATTTTCGAAAGGAGGAGCCCGATGAGTAGACACCAGCGAGGAGGGCGTCGTATCTCACTGTTTGTCACCACCTGGCTTTTCGCCATTTGGCTGCTCCTTTTCGCCAATCTCAACGCATTAACCATAATCGGTGGAATCATCGTCGCACTTGGCGTGCAACTCCTATTTCCCTTGCCCCACTCCGGATTTATCCGCAATATTCATCCGTGGCATACGACAATCCTCGCTCTGCGGTTCCTATGGGACATGGTCCTCGCAGCCGTGCATGTCGCTGTTATCGTAGTGACGGGACGTTCCTATCGATGTTCGCTGGTGCGTATCCCTCTTCGCAGTGACGACGAAATTATTGTTGCCATTGTGGTCGCTATGACCAATCTGGTACCCGGCACCATCGTGGTTTCCATCGATCGTGACAAATCGATTATTTATCTCCACGTATTTGACATCGACGCACAGGGCGGGCCCGACGGAGTCCGCGCCACCACCCGCGGGCAGGAACTACGCGTGCTCCGAGCCTTCGGTTCGCGTGAAGAACTCAAAAACAGAGGAATCACCTTATGACACTGCTTGAATTCCTTCACCTATTCACCGGTGGCGTCATTATTGCGACGTTCCTCATCACGCTGGTGCGACTGACACTTGGCCCCACACTCCTCGATCGGGCCGTCGCATCCGATGTCATTGCGGTGGGAGCCATCGGCCTAACGGCTCTGGTAGCCGTTGCCACCAAACGCGACGATGTCATGGTTCTCACCATTATTTTTACACTAATCGGATTCCTCTACGCCGTCACCATTGGACGGTTTTCGGAACGCGTTGACAGGCAAAAAAGAATCCTCACCCCCGACGAAGCACGAGCCGAGCATAGGCGACTATTGCGTGAAGCCCAAGCCGAACTGCATGCGGAAGAACGTCAAGCACGCCAAGCAGCTAGGGCATCGCAACCGGCAGAAAAGGAGGAGCTATGATATTCGACTATCTGGGTGCCCTCAGTCTGCTGGCGGGCTCAACATTCCTGCTGATCGCCTCGGTCGGATTGGTGCGACTTCCCGACCTCTACTCGCGCATGCACGCTGCCGCTAAGCCACAGTGGCTCGGCGTATTCCTCATTGCAATGGGCCTTATGCTGTCACTGCGTACACCCCAGTGGATAGCGGTTGCGATTCTCATGGTTATCTTGCAAACAATCAGTGCCCCCATTGGTGCTCACCTGATGGCCCGCTCCGCTTACCGTACCGAACAAGCTGACTTCGAATGCCTCGTCGTCGACGAGCTCGCCGAAGATATCGCTGCCGTAACGGACAGATCGCATTCAGGCGCGAGAGAAAAGGAACGGAATGGTACGCCGGAAACTCCCTGAAATCGCCGTTGGACACGAAGAACTTGTCCCCCGACTCAATGCACTGCGCAGCGAGTTAGCTATTCCTCTCGACTTCTCTGCTGAAGCGCAGGCGGAAGCAGATAATGCCGCGGCCGAATGACAACAACTGACCGAGTCACTACCGCGCGGTGAAGACACCTGGGAGGCTGATGTCGCGCAGGTTGCGAATCCCGTATACGCGGTACGTGAGCAACCACTGCACGTCGACTGGCGGGGTATCACCCACCTGCACCATGCCGCCCTGCCAGAATACGACGCTACAGCAATACCATTTGTCACCATAGATCCAGCCCAATCGCGCGATCTCGATCAAGCCATCTATCTGGCTGACCTGGGAGAAAACGCACCTCACGGCCGCTATCTAGTCAACTACGCCATTGCTTCTGTCCCCACTTTTATCCGCCCCGGAAGCGCCCTAGACCGGCAGACTTGGGAACGAGGGACAACCGTATACCTGCCTGACGAAGCAATTCCACTACATCCACTTGTACTGAGCCACGGGGCGGCCTCCCTACTACCGGAGCGTGTCGCACCCGCATGTGTTTGGAGCCTGTTGCTCGATGCCGAAGGGCACGTCACCCACTCACGGGTCGACCGGGCGATTGTGCGTTCTAGAGCTAAACTTTCCTATGAGTTCGTCGATGCCGTGTGGCGCGGTCAGGCAGACCTGCCGGCAAAAGTGCCGGCCCAATTTGTCGCCCTCCTTGAAAAAATAGGAAATCTCCGGTTGGCACGTGAGGCTGCCCGAGGAGGAGTTTCAGCTCCCATCCCAGAACAAGAAATTCAATCTGCAAACGGAATGTACACATTGGCCTATCGCTCGAATAGTCCGGTGGAAGAATGGAATGCGCAGATGTCGCTGCTCACCGGGATCCAAGCGGCGCAACATATGCGGGCGGCCAATATCGGCATTATGCGAACCCTACAGCCTGCCACCGAGGCAGATTTAAACCGTCTGCGCCGCATCGCGCAAGCTCTTGGAATCGACTGGCCTGCCGACGAAACCTATCCTGACATGGTGCGTGAACTCGACCCCACTATCCCGGCGCACGCTGCGTTTTTACTCGAAGCAACCACGCTATTTCGCGGCGCTGGATATCGATCCTTTGGAGTTAAGGATACGAAACCGTTACCGGCCTCCGCTTCAGACGGTATTATCCACGGAGCTATCGCCGCGGAATATGCTCACGTAACCGCGCCGCTACGCAGACTCGTCGATCGCTACGGAGAAGAAGTATGCCTAGCTCATAGCGCTCACCGTGACGTTCCCGAATGGGTGCGCGACGCTCTTGACGACCTTCCCTCCACTATGGCACGTACAAATCAGCGGGCAAGTCAGGCGTCACGTCGCGCACTCGCCGTCATCCAAGCACTCATGATGAAGGGGCGAGAGGGAAGTACCTACGAGGGCGTGGTCGTGGAAACGGATGAAACACAATCTACGGTTATGCTGTCCGAGCCCGCCATCACGGCAACCGTGGAGAAACCGTTGACACCCGGTACCGCCGGGGTATTTTCCTTGCTCAGCGTTGACGTAGACACGGGCGATATCACTCTTGCTCCGAACAGATAATGTCGAAATGCATCCATTTGGCGGCACAGTACACGTAGCGGCACGAAATATGTAAGGATGAACGCGTGCGAGGAGACGGACAACTCAGTAGCGACTTCGATCTCAGTGACCAGTCGCCGCGCGATGAATGCGGTGTATTCGGCGTCTGGGCGCCTGGCGAAGAAGTAGCTAAGCTGACATATTTTGGCCTGTATGCCCTTCAACACCGCGGCCAGCAATCAGCAGGAATCGCCGCGTCGGATGGCCACAACATCATGGTTTACAAAGATCTTGGGCTGGTATCGCAGATATTTAATGACCAAGCATTGACCCCACTGATGGGGCATCTTGCCATCGGACACGTTCGTTACGCGACAACCGGGGCCGATATTTGGGAAAATGCCCAACCCACCCTGGGGCCGACTGCTACCGGTTCAATTGCCCTGGCCCATAATGGCAACCTCACCAATACAGCCGAGCTGCGCGCCCGCGCACATCAAACCTCGCCTCAACCACTTGATCCATGTTCGACGGATACCGCCGTACTTACCGCCCTCCTCGGAGCCTACGACACGGATAAGGAACGCGCCACGCGGCTAAAATCAGATGCTCCCCCCGCCACTTCGCGCGGGTCCCTCATTGAAGCCGCGCGCAGCATCTTGCCGCAAATCAATGGAGCATTTTCGCTTGTTTTTATGGATGAACGCACGCTCTACGGCGCGCGTGATACGCACGGAATTCGTCCGCTCGTTCTTGGCCGACTGCAGTCGGGATGGGTGCTCGCATCAGAAACTGCGGCGCTCGACATCGTGGGCGCTACATTCATCCGCGAAATCGAACCCGGAGAACTGATTGCCATTGATTCGGAGGGCGTGCGGAGCTACCGGTTTGGTGAAGCCACCCCGCATGGATGCGTATTTGAATACGTGTATCTGGCCCGGCCCGACACCAAAATATCGGGTCGCTCTATTATTGTGGCCAGGCAGGAGATGGGGGCTCACCTCGCAAGAGAACATCCCGTCGACGCCGACCTGGTTATCGCCACACCCGAATCCGGGACACCCGCCGCTATTGGATACGCTCAAGAATCCGGTATTCCCTATGCGCAGGGGCTGGTGAAAAACTCCTATGTCGGACGCACATTCATCCAACCCACCCAAACGATTCGGCAACTCGGTATTCGGCTTAAACTTAACCCGCTACGCGAAGTTATTGAAGGTAAACGTCTCGTCGTTGTCGATGATTCGATTGTGCGCGGCAATACCCAGCGCGCCCTTATCAGCATGCTTAAAGAAGCGGGGGCGAAAGAGTTACACGTGCGCATCTCGTCGCCGCCGGTGCTGTGGCCGTGCTTTTTCGGCATAGACTTTCCCACCAGAGCTGAACTTATCGCTTCGGCTATGGATGAAGAAGCTATTCGTCGCTCTATAGGGGCAGATAGTCTCGGTTATCTGTCGATTGAAGGCATGGTTGCCTCAACCGGACAGCCGGCGAATTCGCTGTGCCTTGCATGTTTCAATGGAAAATACCCCATGCCGGTGCCACCTGGTACACCGGTCCCTGGAACCCCGGGTGTCACGACAACCTAAGGAGTGCCCAATGGTCGACTACGCTGCCGCTGGCGTTGATATTGAAGCGGGAGATCGCGCGGTTGAACTGATGAAAAATGCCGTCGCCGCATCTCACAACGCCACTGTTGTTGCCGGAGCGGGTGGTTTTGCCGGCCTCATCGACGCAGGTGCGCTGCGCGATATGAAAAAACCACTTCTCGCTTCTTCGACCGATGGGGTGGGAACTAAAATCGCTATCGCGCAGGCCATGGACATTCACCACACCATCGGGCAAGATCTGGTGGCCATGGTGGTAGACGATATCGTCGTCACCGGTGCGAAACCTCTATTGATGACCGACTATATTGCCTGCGGTCAGGTTATTCCTGAGCGCATCGCAGATATTGTGCGAGGCATCGCAACCGCATGCGCCGAAGTTGACTGTCCGCTTATCGGAGGAGAAACCGCCGAACACCCGGGGGTGATGGAGCCCGACGACTATGATATTGCCGGTGCCGCTACCGGTGTTGTGGAGGCGGAGGACGTTTTAGGTGCCCATCGTGTTGCGGCCGGTGATGTGCTTATTGCCATGGATGCATCAGGACTTCATTCCAACGGTTATTCACTTGTACGCAAAATAGTTGCGGATGCGGGTAAACCTCTATCGTGGCAGGTAGCAGATTTGGGGCGCACGCTGGGAGAAGAGTTACTCGAGCCGACTCGTCTATATACCCAGCACTGCCTCGCCCTCCTCCGCGAGTTACCCGCCGGAACCATCAAAGCATTTAGCCATATCACCGGCGGTGGGTTGGGAGCCAATATCTCCCGCGTTATACCGCGCGGTCACTATGCCACCGTGGATCGCTCATCGTGGACAATCCCTCCTGTTTTCTCCCTCCTCGCCTCGCTGGGGGCAGTTACCTGGGACGCGATGGAACAAACCTTTAACCTCGGCGTAGGTATGATTGCGGTTGTCGATGCCGATGAAGTCGACGAGGCTGTGGGGCATCTGCGGCAGCGGGGTCTGCGCCCCTGGGTGATTGGAAGCGTGGTTCAGCGCCCGCCCTCGGGATTAGCCAACACTACCGTTGTACAAGGCATGAAGGGGGTTGACGGCGGATCCGCACTCCTATATGGAACCTATCGCACGGCTTAAAAGTAGCGCGGTTACTGACGTCGCCGTTACCTGCCGGTGCGAGAGGTGGCGGCAGGAGATATGGACGAACACGGATGCGCCGGGCGTTGCATGTCTGAGGGGGATAGGTGGGAATAAAAACGGGTGCCCACAACTAGCGGGCACCCGAATCAGTAGGCGATGTTTTATTTCGCGTAGTCTTCCCAATCATCAACGTCGGTCGCTGGAGGAATATCCCCGTACGGACTCTCAACTTCGCCGCGCTGTGCCGCGAGTTCGCGTTCCAGCGCTTCGTAGTCGGTCTCAGGGCTGAAGTACTTCAGCCGACGTGCGACCTTCGCTTGCTTGGCCTTCTGACGGCCGCGCCCCATAGGCGTCGACCCCCTCCACTGTTAATCGGGAACCGCTGACAAGCGGCCCTTGAACGAATATTTTTCTTCCGAGAACCTATTCTAGCGAAAATCGGATTCATTTTGTTATCCGATCAGACGGTGAACAAACTATGAGACCAGACCCACCGCAATCTGCGATTTGGGGCGAGTGCTCATATATCCAGATTCAGCGGATTTACTTCTTCCTACGAAGGAAGAACAGGCCTGCGACAACAGCAATGCCAGTGGCCGCCGAAGCCACCATGGCAAGAGAGCCGGGATCGCCGGCCTTAGCGCCGTCGATGGTATCGCTAGCGCGTTTGCCCATATCATTTGCACTAGCCTTGGCGCGGTCAGCGAAATCTTTAGCCTGCGTGCGCGGGTCGATACGGCCGGTGATTTCATCAACGGTTGACTGCATTGCCAGCCGAGTACGTTGAATCTCGGCTTCAATATCTGCAACTGTGCGCGGCTTATCGCTCATTTTCCGAGTCCCTTCTTCATCGCTTCAACATTCAGTTTCATGTTGACTTGCGGCTCCGGCTTGTCTTTCATGCCCTTCTTCATTGCTGCCGCACCAATTGCGGCGAGGATCAAGACGATGACGAGGAGAATACCGGTCACAGTCAGGGCAGCTCCCCAAGCAGGCATGGCTGCACGCAATGCGACCTCAATGGTGTGGAAAATCCAGCCGAGTAGATATAGCGCGAATACGGCGGCCCCGATGAGTAGCCCTGCACCGACGCCAACTTTCTTGGCAAGTGATGTTGCCTTGACTTTAGTAAGTTCGATCTCACCGCGAATTAGGGCTGAAATCTGGTTTGACAGTTCACCGAACAGTTCACCAATGGACGTGTTGGGACGCGACTGGCGCGTCTCCACTACAGCCACGGATTCAACCGGACTGGGTTTTTCGGCTGTCATCATCATCTCCTCGATATGCATATCCGGGATCGGGCCGACGGAGTCGACGCATTATGTATCACGATCTACTCGAACACGACAGTTATGATGTAAGTCTGTCATGAACCAGCAGAGCATGCGCTATTTACGTGATGTAATTCAACCATATAGGACTCGGTGGGTGTGCTCCATAGCTAGGGAGAGTCATCGTCCGCTTCGGATGCGGATGGATTGTAGGTCTTGCTGAGTAACTTCGAGAGTCGAGAGTAGAACCTTTGATCGTTACCGAGGTTTTCGGGAAGTTAAAGCACGCCCATCGGAACCGAAAGATGTATTTGAGTGGGCGCACTGAGGTGGCATAGCGCTTTTAGTCGGTTGCGATAGCTTCGAGCACAGGTTGGCGAGAGGCTCTGACGGCAGGTATAACGGAAGCGAAGATGCCGACTACGAGAGCGCCGATAAGCATCCATCCCATTGCCGACCAGGGAATCGAAAGTGTCGTAATGCCCGAGTCCTCAAGGTAATATATGAGGCCCACCGCACATAAAACGCCGACTCCGATTCCGAGCACGGTGCCGTAAATGCTGGTCAGAATGGCTTCAATAGTGATGATAATTCCGGTGCCGACTCGCGACAAACCAATGGCGCGCATGAGGGCGATTTCAGTCTTCCGCTCAGTTACAGACAGCCCCAGGGTGTTGACAATGCCGAGTATGGCGATAACAACAGAAAGTGCTAGCAGAGCGTAAAGCACCGACAGAACCGAATTCACTGTGCTCGTTACACGGGTTTCGAGATCCTCTTTATCGAGCACCGCTAGAGTATATGTTGACTTGAGGGTGTCTTTGAGTGCGTCTTTAACTTCGGGAACGCTGTGCGAACTATCGGTAAATACTGCAATCTGAATGCGCCCGAGGGAAGGTAACTGCAAGGTGTCGAGTGTCTGCGGTGTCACTATCGCCATGCGTGCCCACAGGATTGTGTCGTGGATGGCGCCGATACGAATTTCTTTGCCGCCCTCTTGCCCAGCAACCGTTACGGTATCTCCAACTGAGACGTCTAAGTTGTCGGCAATGGTTTTCGCCAGGGCGATTTCGCCGTTAAATACCGCGGATAGGTCGCCGGCTTCGAGGGGAACGTCAAACTCGTTATTAAAGGACTCCTCGGGTACAGACACAAACATAGTGATTTCGGGGTCGTCCTGGTGCGGGTATATCACCGGGGCGCGAGCGATATAGTAGTCGTCGTTGATCACTCCGACGCCTTCTGTTGCCTTGATCTTGTCAACAACATCATCTGAGATAGTGTCGGTAGGGCTCAGCGGATTAATGAGAAGGTCAGCTTTGACCTGTTCCTTGAGTTCGTCGGCAAGCGATAGGCGAACGGAGTCCGCGAGAATAGTTCCGGCGGCCACCAGCCCCATTCCGATTAGTAAAGCTCCGGCAGTGGCGGCTGTGCGACGCGGATTTCGAATGGTGTTTCCTGATGCTATGCGCGCAGTCAATGCGCGTGTCCAGCGCAGTGGCCACGACAAAACGCGGATGATGGCTGTGACGAGTGCGGGGGATAGCAGGAGGGTTCCAATCACGAGTCCGCCCGCACCTAATCCCAGAGCCAGACCGTCGTGATTAACCCCGTGGGTGGCTCCAAAATAGAGGCAGACGAGCCCGACGGTCACGACAATGACGCCGAGAATCGTGCGTGGATACAGTGACGGTTCGCGCACTCCGGATACTTCACGCATCGCCTCAACCGGCGCCGTGTTGGCGGCCGTGCGGGCGGGGATAACGGCTCCGACCAGGGTGGTGAAGGTACCGATGATGATACTTGTGGCAATAATGGATGGCGTCAGTGTGGTAGCCGTTCCAGAGGTGAGGGCGAGCCGGTTGAGGAAATTGTTGGCTACCAAGAGTAAACCGCTTCCCAGCGCAATACCGAGCACCGACCCAATTAGTCCGACAATGAGTGCTTGCGCAGCCACCGAAATAAAGACCTGTGCGGGGGAGGCGCCGATGGCGCGCAGATAGGCGAATTCTTTCTGGCGGGCTTTGACCGCCATATGGAAAGTATTCGTGATAATAAATGTGGATACGCCGAGGGCGAGCACGATAAATACCAGCAGGAAAGTAGTGACGAATCCCAGCACCGTGTCGATTTCTTCACTGAACTCGGCGTTGACTTCCTCGGTTGTTCGCACTTCGTACAGGGGGCCCACCAAGCCCTCAAGATCAAGCATGACTTCCTGGATATCCGCGTCTTCCGCGGTTTGTACTGAAATCGCGGACGCCATCTGCGGATTGGGGATCCAGTCTTTCATGGCTTCTTGTTCCATTAACAAGACGTTGACGAAGGCGACGGGTTCATCGAATGAAGCCGCCGCCACAATAGTCATTTCCCGTTTGGTTCCCGCGATGACAATACCGATGCGATCACCGATCTGGTAGCCAAACCGTTCGAGCGCAGATTCTTCAATCGTGATCTGCTCGGAGCCTTCCGGTTCGGGGCCCTCTTGTGTCCACTGGGGAAAACCGGGAGTTGAGTTAGCCAGCATCGTTTGAATACCGACTCCAGAAAATGGTGCGTCGTTCTGATCGAGAGCGGTAACCGGCAGATAGTACCGCGGGGCCGCTGCGGTTACGCCCTCGATATCGCGAGCTATATCAGCCAATCCCGCAGGAACGTCGTGACGCTCGGAAGATGACGGTGTGAGGCGTTGGCCGTCGATTTGGATTGTGCCAATGGTGGAGGAGGCAATCGCATTGGCCATTGTTGATTCCAGGTCATCGCGTAACGCCAGGGTGCCGGATAGGAAGGCCACTGCGAGGATGACCGACAGAATCGTTAAAACGAAGCGCGTTGCGTGTGCACGAACATCGCGGATGGCTAGTTTAATCACGCGTGTGCTCCCGGTTGGTTACTCCGGGGTCAGCGGCTGGTTGGCTCTTGCGGACGACTGGTATTTTTCCCGTGAAATCAGTTTCGTCGGCAGGGACAACGGGCCCCGGAAGCCCTTCGAGGATTCTGCGTGCCTGATCGAGCATGGATTCCGTTTCTGGATCCAGGGGGCGCGAAGGGGCAATTCGCCGGAGAGTTTCGTCGAGGGTTTCACCGGGTATGGGGGCAGTTTCCGAGACCGCATCTGCCGCAGCGAGGGCGCCGGAGTGCGTCTGTGCGCTGGAACTCGCGGGTTGTGACCGGGCGTGTAGACGTGATGATTCGTGGTGAGCGAGGGGGGCTGAACTCACCGCTGCAGGTGCCGAGGGCGCAGTTGCCAAGGGCGTAGTTGCTGGACCCATTTCCTCGGGTGTAGACGGCGATGGGGCGGACTCAGACCCCTGTGTCGGGGCTGTGACGTGACCGCCCAGTTCGCGTAAGGCATCGAGGATTGTGTCGCGTTTAGGGGCGGTGAGTTGAGCAACAACTGCGCCGTCGACCAGGAAGAGGACGCGGTCTGCCCAGGCTGCCGCATCAGGGTCGTGGGTGACCATTACGACTGTCTGGGAAAATTCGTCAACCGCGCGACGCAGAAAACTGAGCACTTGGAGGCCTGATTTGGAGTCGAGATTACCGGTGGGTTCGTCGGCGAATACCACCGCGGGTTCAGTCACCAAAGCCCGCGCGCAGGCCACTCGCTGCTGTTGTCCGCCCGATAGCTCTGCGGGTCGGTGGGATAGGCGGTCACGAAGTCCAATAGCGTCTACGACTTGGTTGAAGCGTTCGGTGGGGACTTTCTTTTTTGATATATCTGCCGGAAGCGTGATGTTCTCGCCAGCGGTGAGGGTGGGGATGAGGTTAAATGACTGAAAAATAAAGCCGATTTTGTCGCGGCGTAGTCGCGTGAGTTTCCGTTCCGACATCGATGAGATGGTGAGGTCGTCGAGAATAATTTCGCCCTCTGAAATGGAATCGAGACCCGCCAAACAATGCATGAGTGTTGATTTTCCGGAGCCGGAAGGCCCCATGATGGCGGTGAAGTCACCGCGGCCGATTTCGACGTCAATGCTATTGAGCGCGGTGACTGCCGTGTCACCCTTGCCGTAGATTTTCGTCAGTTGGCGAGCTCTGAGAACGACATCGGCTGGTGGCGTAACTGCTTCTAGGACACTCATAGTTGTATTGTCTGTGAATTGGCGACGAAATAACAGCAGACACGGGTGCGAGTGGGGAAGGGAAACAAAACCCCCGGCATAAACCCGGGGTTTGTTGTGCCTCCGACCGGCGTCGATCCGGTGACCTTTCGATTTTCAGTCGAACGCTCTACCAACTGAGCTACAGAGGCAAGATCACGTCTTGCGGTTGTGATCCGCGACCCCGACCGGGCTCGAACCGGCGACCTCCGCCGTGACAGGGCGGCGCGCTAACCAACTGCGCTACGGGGCCTAGGTGCGTCGATAATACTACCGGTAGGCGCCGAGGCTTTACAAATCGGAGGCCGTGTGGTCATTGTCATGGAATAACCGAAAGCGTTCGCCGGTCACTGCCGCCGGGTTTGTGATTGGAATAAGAGCGCATTATCTGCCGGATAAAGAAAAGCGACCCCGACCGGGCTCGAACCGGCGACCTCCGCCGTGACAGGGCG
>JAUNVE010000046.1 GCA_030537795.1 Actinomycetaceae bacterium | reverse complement strand
CGGGTGTGTTTGTTGTGGTGCTGGGTGCTGTGGTGGGTGTCGTGGTGTGGCGGCGCTCTGGCGAGTAGCAGGTCCCGCACCCATCCGCTCACTATTTATACGATACTCACCTGCAACGCCCTCCAAAATAACGACAATGACCACCGCTGATCAGGCGTCAATTTACCGTGTCAGGTGCGTAGGCAACCTGCAGGAGTTGCAACCCCTTTTCTCTAGACACAAACTGTGCGCGCCCTGCTGGCCCAGGTCGAGGTTTCACCTTGTCGACCAGTGCACCTTCGTTTGGATTACCCGGCAAAAGCAGAGCGGGATTTCCCAGGTCAGCGATTCCTCGAATCAATGGATCGAATAACGCGCGGGAAGCACCACCAGATCGTCGCGCAACGATGACGTGCAGGCCAACATCCCGTGCCTGCGGCAAGAGCTCCACAATAGGAGCTAGAGGGTTACCACGCGACGTGTGAACAAGATCGTAGTCGTCAATGAGCAAGTACGCTTCCGGGCCATCCCACCAGGAGCGATCCCGCAACTGTTGTGGAGTGACACTGGAATCCGGCAGTCGAGTCGATAACCAACTGGCTACCTCAGCCATTGCAGCAGTCGCCACTTCGTGTGTCGAATAGTAACCCGCCTGGTAAACCTCTGGAATCTGTTGTAACAATGAACGCCGGAAGTCTACGACGAAAAACTGTGCCTCATGGGGCTCATGCAACCGCATAGTTTCCTGGGCTATGAGACGAAGGAAGCTCGACTTTCCTTTTTTCGTATCGCCAAACACGTACAGGTGATCCGTGGAACCAAAATCCAAGGACACAGGCTCCAGGCGCGCCTCGTTGATGCCCAGCAAAATCCCACCGGAGGGCGCTGGCATCTGGCGCACTTCATCAAGTGTCAGCATCTGTGGAAGCATCTTCAATTTCGGACCGGGCGCCCCGCTCCACGATTGGCGCAGGGTCTTCCAGGCATGCTGAATACCATCCGCGATCGAATCAGCATCACCACTACCGTCTATCCGAGGAAGTGCGATGAGCGCCTGGTGTTCCGATTGAGTTAATGCATTACCTGGTTTGTCTTCGGGCACCCGCTCGGCGGCTCGGAAGTTAATGACCGAATCTCTCGGCTCACCCATACGCATTTCGACAATACTGCCAAAAATACCCTGCATCGCGTGTCGTAGATCAGTCATGCGTGGCGACCCGACCAGCAGGTGGACACCCAATCCCAATGCTCGGCCCGACATATCCTGAATCGTGCGGTCCATATCCATGAAATCAGCCTTCATGTTATGCCAACCGTCAATGACGAGGAATACGTCGCCGTAGCCGTCATCGTAGCGGCCCTCGGCCCGTCCTCGCCGATACGTCGCCATTGAATCGATTCGATGCTCACGGAAATAGCGCTCACGATCGTCCAAAATGGTTGTGACCTCTGCCAACACACGGCTAATCACATCCACGCGATCCCTCGTTGCCACAGCCGCCACGTGGAGACCACCGTCAAAGCCAGCGAACGTCCCGCCCCCGAAATCCATAATGTAAAACTGGACTTCCTGCGGCGTATTCAGCAACGACAGCGCAAGCACAACCGAACGTAGCGTCGTTGACTTACCCGACTGTGGGCCACCCAAAACCGCCAGGTGCCCAGCACCGGCCGACAAATCAATGAGCAAATCCTCACGCCTCTGCTCGCGCGGCACGTCCTTAATACCCAGTGGAATCATCAGCCGGTTGCGTTGTCGACCCGACGGGGAATGCAACCCCAACTCGGCCGTGACCGTTAAATCAGGGAACAGCGCATCGAGAGAGGGAGACTCCTCCAATGGTGGTAACCACACCTGGTGAGCCTTCGGAGTCAGCGGTTTCAGCTTCTCAACCGCGATCTCGAGAATTGACATATCTTTCCATTGCGCGTCCTCCTCCTTCTCAAATTCCACTTCCTCTTGATCAATGCTCGCTAAATCTTGACGCCGCAACACCGGAGATGCTGAAAAAGGTAGGATTTTCGCTGCGCTCTGACGTCTCGCGCCCGACGCAGATGGGAGCATCTTTCGCGCCTTTGGTTCGGCAGCAACGTAGGACGCTCGAAACTGAACCATCCCTTCGCCAGCCGTCTTCAAATAGCCGACGCCCGGCACGGTGGGGAGCGTAAACGCATCGGGAGTTCCAAGCACCGCCCGCGAATCTTGCGCCGAAAAAGTTCTCAAGCCGATTCGATACGACAGGTGCGATTCCAAACCCCGCAGCTTCGATTCTTCCAACTTCTGGGTAGACAACAGCAAGTGGATTTCCAACGACCGTCCCAAGCGACCGATGGCCACAAACGTATTAATGAAATCCGGTTTCGCAGACAACAACTCGGAGAACTCGTCCAAAATAATGAACAGTGCAGGGAGTGGTTCATACTGGTGTTTGCCCTGTAACCGCTCGGTTTCATACTCGCGCACATTCGCATAATTGCCCGCGCGACGAAGCAACTCCTGGCGGCGAACCATCTCACCGTGTAATGCCTCTTCCATGCGGTCAACCAGCGTTAACTCACTCTCTAAGTTTGTGATCGTAGCTGACACGTGAGGCAAATCCGACATCCCAGCAAACGTTGCGCCGCCCTTGAAGTCAACCAGCACGAGATTCAACTGCTCCGGCGAATGCGTCATCACAAGGGCCAGCACAATCGTGCGCAAAACCTCCGACTTACCCGAACCCGTCGCACCAATCAACAGTCCGTGCGGCCCCATACCCTGCTGAGCATTTTCCTTGATGTCCAACAGCACGGGAACGCCCTCCGGAGTCACGCCGAAGGGGACGTTGAGACGCGACCGTCCCTCGCGCCGCACCACCTGCATCGCGGGATCGAAATCACGCACATCGCCCAGGTTCAATAGCTCGAGAAGATCAGCCGACCGCGTCGGATCCGATGCCAACTTACCCGTTGGCCCCTCGCTATCCGACGATGATTCAACCCCCACATATCGGGCCATTCGCCGCGCCGCCGACAGTGCGGTTGCAGCCGGAACCTGATCAGCTATTAAACCGACATCTGGCTCCGCAAGTGAAACCGCGTTCATCACTACCCGCCCCGACGGGTCGGGTCCCACCAGCAACCGAAGCGTCACGTAGTCCGTGAGCTTCCCCCACGAATCAAGCAACTCAATAACGCACACGCCATCGCGGCGAAAATCCTCCCGTTCAGAGGCCGATAGGCGAACACCATCAACGACGAGCACCACCTGCGGCACCGCCGACGAATCATCCCGCTGATGGAAAGGCCCGCGCTCAAACACGTCCTCCGGTAAAAGGTCGCGCACCTCCGCAATCGAACCGCCGATCGTGCGCATCCCACCAACCGCATCTTCCTCATGGGAATGTGCGTGCGGCAGCCACTTCACCCAGTCCCATGCCGTCAGCGCATCTTGGTCGCCAACCACCGCAACTTTCAGTAACTCTGGGCCCACCATCGTGGTGAGCGACAGCAGTATCGATGTCGCGGCCTGGCGACTAATCTCCCGCTCGCCCGCAACTTCGACGGACGCGTACTGGCCGACATCGACACCCACCGGAAGGTCCTGAATTTCTCGGAATGTCTTGACGAATCGCGACACCGCCGATAAGCACACCGGATCCGCATCAGCCAACGGCCCCAGCTCCGGTTCTACGAGCGGTGACGCGAGAGGTTGAGGGCGACGCCCCACGCGCACCAGCAAAAATGTCTCACTATCTGGATCAGTTCGCTCCCATAAACGTTGCCCCTGCTGCACCAACAGTGGCAACGACAACGGTTCGGGCAAATTCCACGTCATAAATCGACGTTGATCGGCCACAAAGCGCCGCACGTCGGCGCGCAACTCACTCAAATACGCCAAATACTCCCGCCGTGTCGTCACAACTTTGTTACGGTGCTGGGAAATCTGGCGGTAAATCGCGAACCCGACCATCGACAGCATGGCTACGACCATCGCACCCGCCATCATCAGCATCCGCGGATTAGACGAATTCGACATCGCCATAAAAACCATGATGCCCATCGACCCCACCATCGGGAGGATCATGGCTAAAGAATTGCCTAAACCCTGGCCCTCAACGATGTCAGGCGGTGGTTCAATGTGGAATGAACCCGTCGGTAACTGCGGGGCCTCAACATGACCGGATCGAGGAGTGGGCACCAAAACCTCCGATAGTTCACACAAAGAACAACGAACACCTACTAGTATGACGGTCATAGGGGATCAAAATAAAGCAATCGGAAAGTACTCAAACGATGGCTGCCACATATACCAACGCGACAATTCGCTCCGACGGCGTCTGTCATGACATATCAGTACCCGTTGGCACCACCGTTTCAGGCGTCCTCGCCCAGCTTCAACGCACGCACGGTATCACCGAGTTGGCGGATGAATTCGGTCGCTTAGTCGCCGCAGACGAAGCATTCGGAATCCAACTTCACCCCGGCATCATCCTGTACGCCAATGCCACCACAGGGGGCGACACGAACACGCGAAAAGCAAATGACAGTGAGACATCTCAGGGCGCTGCCCGCGCGGCCTCAACTGCGACAGGTCTACTATCTCTCGTGCTCGTGGCCCTCACTGGCACCGCCATGATCGCCGCCAGTATGCGGGGAGCTGGATGGCCGCCCCCGCTCCATATACTTCTCGCCGTCGCCCTCCTCGCTACCACCGGAATATTTCTGCGCTACGCGCAACCAAAGCACAAGCGCGCTACCCTCATCGCGCTCCCTCTGCCCATCGCGGTCGCCGTTGGCATTCTCATCCCCACCCCGGACACCACGTGGGCATGGGGTTTCAGCCTTCTTGTGCTGTGGGGCGGAGCCATCGTCGCTCACATCATGAAACTCGTGCGTCCCACGTCGGTGTCCGATACGGCAATCATCGTGTGGCTTACCCCCGCAATCCTTCTTTCAATGGTCGAACTGGGAGGTATTCGCACCGTAGTGGCGGCGCCCATCGTCCTCGCATGCGTCACGTACGCGTTCTACCTCATTCCTTCATTCTCCATGCGGGTACCCGAAAACCAGCTACTCTATCTCCCCGCAGTCATGCGAACCGCGAACTCCGTGCGGCGCCCTGTTGCGGCTAAGCCCGGCCGTATCACACCTCGGCGAATTCGCGTTCTCCTCACAGAATCCAGTACCACCCGCAACGCACTCGTGTATCTGACCTGTGCCATTATTTTGATTGCCACCCTGCTGTTCACTGCCACCAGCCCCCGTAGCACTCTTGAAATGTGGGGACGTGTCGTGTTGATGGTGGCCGTGATGGGCGTACTCGTACTCGCTCCGCGCACGAGCCGCTCGCGCACGGTTCGATGGGTTCCACGACTAACAGCTACAGTAATTGCTGTCGTTACAGTGCTACGAGAAGTCACAGTTCTGACAGGACACCCGGCCACGGCGATAACGTTTTCGCATATGCCAAGCGGGCTGGTTATCACCGTCGCGGTGCTGGGAGTGGGGGCTACCGTGGCTGGGCTATGGTTACGCCACGACGTGTACATGCCTCTGCTGTCCCGCACGGGAGACATCCTCCAAACACTCTCAATCGTCGCAGTTCTTCCCGCAGCGATCATCGCATCAGGCGCATTTGCAACCATGCGCGCACTGTGAACGGTGAATGGGTGCTCGAAATGGGCCGATTGAGAATGTTCGGCTCGTTCAGCGGTGCCCGATGCGTGAAGACAAATCACGTTTTTGATTGATTTGGTAGGTTTAGTAGCGCCGGAGTGTTCACGTACCGGGGCGCCGATGCGTCGGGACGAGGTCGCGCCGGGATATAGATGAGTCACCGAGCTGACGTCCGCGCGCACAGCACATCGTTTCACCGAGGATCCCAAATGAAGCAGTCGCCCCACACTACAGACGGTTCCCGACCCCGGTTCCACCCGCGAATGCTCGCCGTAGGCGTCGACCTATTCATCCTTTTCGTCGTCGCCGCTGTCACCTGGTGGCTTTTCGCATCACTGGCCATGACAGTGATTATGGCGACTCAGATACTTATTGTTGATGCCTTCATGATTCGTATCAGCCACACCACCATTGGCCACCTGCTCATCCCCGAACGAAAAAATCCTGCGACTGCCGTTGCCGGACTCAACTACGCGGGAACGGGGGGCGCTCCCCGTCCTCAATCGGGGTTCATCGCGCCGGAGGGCGGTATGACTTCTGCGCCGACTGGAGGAGCCTACGGGGCTTCCGTTGTTACCAGAGCCGACGGATCGTTAACACAGGCCGTCCAAGATGCCGGCTTCGCAGAGGCGGCTCGTAACGCTCGCTCCCACGCTGTGCCGCCACCGGTAGCGCCCGCGCCTGCGTCATCTGTACCCGCGCCGAATCCCGCACCGTCTGCGTATGTGCCGGCGCCCGAGCCCAGCCCTGCCCCACCTGTCATGCATCCTCCTGCGCCTGCTTCTGCACCTGCGTCTACTCCTGTTAGTCCTGCGCCGACGCCCTCGGCACCGCTCGGGCAGACTCCCGCCGCTCTGCCCGAAACACCAACGGCTGTCGCTCATTCACTCGTCCTACCCGACGGGCGGACATTTCCCCTACACGGCGAGTTACGCATCGGACGCAAACCGAGCCGCCACTTGGGAACAACCACAGTTGAACTTGATGACCCTCATCGGACTATCTCACGCAACCACT
Source organism: Actinomycetaceae bacterium (assembly GCA_030537795.1). Taxonomy (GTDB): domain Bacteria; phylum Actinomycetota; class Actinomycetes; order Actinomycetales; family Actinomycetaceae; genus Gleimia. Next base: position 5,870 of record JAUNVE010000046.1, on the reverse strand, counting down.
GCGTTATTCGTTGCGAAGGCAACACCTACCGTCTTATCGATGAGGCGTCGGCCAACGGCACCGAAATCGTGAGAAACGGCCAACGTGAGCCGGTACCGCACGGATATCCGGTGGGAATCGTCCCCGGCGACACGATTCTGATCGGCGAGTTCACCCTCCGCATCGAATAGTCAAAGTGCACCACACGCCATACAGCACCACACAGCACACAGTATGCCGTTCAGTACCGCATGCAACGGCACACAAAAAGGGGCGCGCCCCCAGTGAGAGCGCGCCCCAGATGCCTAACCTGATGACTGATATTTCAGATGATTAGCCGCCGAAACGAGCGGCGCCTTGACGGTCAGTGGCGTTGAAATCCTGGGCGGTATCGCCGAGTAGCGCACGGATCTGTACGAGTACCTGATTCATGTCAGTAATCGCAGCGTTCCATTGAGCTTTCGCTTTCTGGTACGCGCCCGATGCTTCACCGCTCCATTGCTGGGAGAGTGGGGCTAGCGTATTTTCCATGTCCTCAAGCTGCTGAGAAATGTTACGTGACTTGTTGCCGATCTGCTCTTGGACAGCAGCGATGGTGGCGTAATTCAGATTAATGTCGCTCATGGGATGGTCCTACCTCTCAGGCGCCGGGGTACGTGAAGTTGATGTGCGACGTTTCGATGTTGAGGGACGCAGCGCGATCCTCATCCGTCTGCTCATAAGATTGCTGGGTGCTCAAGAGGTCTCGCTCGAACCCGTCAAGCGCACCAATTAGTTTATTTGCGTCCTCGTTCCACCGCGCCATCAGGGCCTGGAACTGCATCGCAGCGCGGCCATCGAATCCATGACGGGGAATGGACTCAATGTCACCGCGAAGTTGGGTAATCAAGCTGGTCAGGTCGCTGCGAGTGCCTCGCACGACATCGGCGCTCTGGCGAATCACGCCATCGGCTGCAGAAAGCGACATATTATCTCCTCATTAAGATCGTAGTGTTCTACCCGTGCATTCAGGCAGGCAATGCTAATGCTACTTCACGAACAACCCTCAACAACAGGAATATTTCAAATCGCAGAACAATTTAATGCCTCAAAAGACACTGTGGCGAGATAAGCTAAGGGGGCAGTGTCGTGCGCAGTCGGGCGAATGCTCCACCATATCCCATACCAGAGGTCGAAATGACGTCACCAGTTTCTATCCCTTCAACGACGACGATACCGGTCACGTTTTCTCACGGAGACCAGTCCATCGACATCGTGTTGCCAGCGGCCGTGCCACTCATAGAAATCCTCCCATCCATCATCGATGAGCTGGGAATACTCACCCCCACACTCGCATCTGACGGGTTTCGAGTTCTCACATCAACCGGCCGAAATGTCGACCTGGAACACCCCGTTGCGGTAGCCGGAATCGTCGCGGGAGACGTCTTCACCGTTGAACCCATAGGCCAAGGAGAAACCGACCAAAAGTACGATGATCTCGTAGAAGCAGTCGCCCACGCCGTGGAAGGAAACGACCGCGAATGGCGTCCCTCCGATTCACTGCGAACTAACATTGCCGCAGGATGCATACTGCTCGTCATCGTGGCAATCGCACTGTGGCTTAACCCGGGAGTCACCGCCCTCGCCACTGGGATGGGCGCTGGGATTCTCACCATCATCCTCGCCGCCATCGTCGCGCGCACAGAAGAGCGTACCGGTGCCATCGCACTCCACTGGGTAGGAAGCGCGTTGATCGCCAGTGGCGCGGCAGCCATGATCCCCTCGACAAACATCAAACTCATCTCCGCGGGACTCGCCTTGATTCTCGGAGCAACAACTGGGTTTCTCACATTGCGGAACGTTTCGCGTGCCTCATCAGCACACGAAACACCTTCACCAACGAATTCGGACAGCCAAGCAACCTCCGATCCGGGTCCACTCGTCGCGCTTGCCCTACCCGCAGTCATGCTCATCTGGGCAGGAACAATCCAAGAATTTCTCAACCAGCCACCCCTGTTTTCCGCCGTGACCATATTCGCGGTCACCTCCCTTATCGCCCTCCTATCCCCGTGGATCGCACTCGCGCGCACCCCCATCCGCAGCTACATTCCCCGCAGCGACGACGAACGAGAGCGAGACAATGTTGTCTACACCCCACGAGTCGTCGGAGACTACGAAAGGAAAGGACGCGCCTTCATCGTCGCACTCCGTATTGCAGCGGGCCTCACACTCGTCGTTACCATTCCCCAACTCGTCAACGGAGACATCGCGCCCATCGTGCTCATTGCCGCCTCCTCTACCGCCCTCCTACTTTCAACCCGACACATTTATGCCCGAGCCGAAGTGCTCGTCGGTATCCTCACGGGTGCCGGAATAGCGGTAGAAACCGTGCTCCTTGTCGTCAGCCGTCAACCGGACCTTCTCCCCATTATGATTTGGGCGCTGATCGCTGTCACGGTCGTCGTCATCGTGCTGGGAGTACTGAACCGAAAACACCCACCCGTGATTGGGCGAATTGCTGACACCGCATCCACCGTGGCACTGCTGTGCATTATCCCGGCAGCGACCATTGCCAGCGGATTGATCTAAGGCAACCGCATGGCAACGAATAAAGACATTCTTGACGCCCAGCGCTTCAACAAACGCCGCCTCATTTCCGCATTCAACTCGGGCGCACCCGGAGGCCGCGAACTCGAACCCAAATCCATGATGGGTCCGCTCATCGCGGGTACCATCATCACGATTGTCATCCTCGTGGGAGCATGGATCACAGGCCGATTCGCGCCGGCACTCCCGGCTGACTGGGGCAACGGATACTACGTCATCGATAAGGACACTGGGGCGCGGTACTTCTCCATTAACGACACCCTGCACCCCGTGCGTAACACCACGAGTGCGCGGCTCCTCAGCCCGGACGCGAACCTCAAACAGGTCACGGTCGGCGCGTCCGCCCTCAAATCAATCGAACGAGGCCCGGAAATAGGAATTGTTGGAGCCCCCGATTCAATCCCCGACAAAACCGCCCTCCACAACCTCGGGTGGGTGGCATGCCCCATTGATGATGCAGTTAACTTAACAATCGGAGTTCGCCCCGACATCCCCACGGCACCGCACGGGGCACTAGTCGAAACCGGCTCGGCCACCTTCTTCATCACCGAAGGTCACCGCCACGAAATCGCATCCGAGGACGTCAACAAAGTCAAAGTTGCACTCGGCTGGGAATCGGTTCCCATCGTGCCCGTACCTGACATGTGGATCAACCTGTTTGAGCAGGGTGCCCCGCTCGCGCCACTGACAGTCCCAGAGGCCGGGAAACCCGTGGAAACACTGGCGGGTGCATTAGCGCAAGCCCACGTTGGAACTCTGATCACCGTCAAAGACCCCGACCGGGATGACCCGCGCGTCTACGTCGTCAATCCCGACGAAACACTGACCCTACTCACCGGGTTCGACAGGCGTATGTACGAAATCAACTCCGAGCACAATCCTGACGACGAAATACTAGCCTCCATCGCGGACATCGCCTCCGTCTCCGTCACGGACACTCGCATCGGTGACGAAACCTGGCCGCAGACTGTTCCCGAAGCCGTCATGGATAACAACATTCCGTGTAGCGCCCTCGTCACCATTGACGATCATACGCAAACCCTCGTGTTGGCAAGCACGGGGCCCACAGCGCCGGGAATCCACGTGGAAGGCGGCACCGGAGCTCTCGTTGGCAGTAGCTCCGGAGGTTCCCTGGTCGCGGTCAACCTCATCACTGACGCCGGAAAATCCTACGGCATAGCCGGACAACGTGAACAAACACTCGCGCATCTGGGCTATACGCTCGACGATGTAATTCACGTTCCCGCAACCTGGGTCAAACTCGTTCCCGAAGGTCCCGTGCTATCCATCGATGACGCATGGGCCAGCGTGCCGCAGGATCAATAATGAGGATGGCTATTCGTCGGCTTGGTGCGTGTGCGGTGCTACTGGCGTGGGTGCTGGCGCTCGGCTGGGCGTCTCCGCTTATCGTTTATGCTGATGAAGCGGAGCAAGTCGAATGTGTCCGCGGAGTGACGCATTACGTCGATGCAGAACCGCAAGTGAATGAGCTCCTGGGCATTGCGCGCGCCCACACTCTCGTCGACGGAACCGGCGTCATAGTTGCCATTGTCGATTCGGGCGTGGATGCCACTAACGCGCACCTGGCCGGACACGTTCTCGAAGGGCGCGACTTCGTCTCCGACGGCAACGGCCAAGAAGATAACGACGGGCATGGTACAGCTATTGCCGGCCAGATCGTTGCCCAGCCGATTGCTCAGTCGCGACTCAGTGGCGTGGCGCCGGGCGCTCACATCTTGCCCGTCCGCGTATATAACACCGTGCAAACCGAAGGCGGTAGGCCCGCCCCTGACGGGCCGAGTATCGCTCGTACTGCCGCGGGGATCCGGTGGGCCGCAGAAAATGGAGCACATGTCATCGTTGTAGCCCAATCCGTAGCTGAGGACGACGGCTCGTTAAACGCAGCGGTAAAGTACGCTGATTCTCGCGGTGCTCTCGTTGTCGCAAGTGCGGGAAATCGACAGACCCTGGAAAAAGGAGAGCCAACCGAAGGTGCCCGCTATCCCGCCGCCTACCCCACTGTCCTGTCGGTCACCGCAGTTGATAATGCCGGCCTCCCCACCGATGCGGCGGTTCACGGAGCCCATGTAGAGATTGCCGCCCCGGGGCAAAACGTGCTTACCACTTGGTTCGCGGACGGCAACTGCATTCTCTCCCCACAGTTTCCCTCGACCAGTTTTTCCACCGGATACGTCGGCGGCATTGCCGCCCTCGTCGCGCAAGCCCATCCCCACGAAAGCCCGCAGATGTGGAAGTGGCGGCTCGAGAGTACCGCGCTTCGAGCCGCCCCATCCCAGCAGTCACCCCTGGTCGGCTGGGGGATCGTCGCCCCCTATGACGCGATAGCCACCGAAGTGACACCGCGCATGCCTGGCCCGCCGCTACCGGGCGCTGAGCAACCGGCCGAAGCCGCTACGGTGGGCCGCATCCCGCCGGAAGTAAGCGAGGACCCGCTTGCCATACGCCGCAACTACGCTGCCATTGTTACACCTGCCGCCCTATTCATTATCGGTGTCGTGTGGACTATTTCCCACGGACGAGGGCGGTTAGGCGAGAAGAGAGCCGGCCTTGCGCGCAAGGCGTAAGGCTATGCGCGGAGCCGGTGCTTACGTATTCGATTACATGACTAGGTGTTCGATTACGTGACTAGAAGGAGGTCACTACCGGACCTTGCTCCGCCTTCAGCTCCCGTTCAGCACGCTTGCGCGCACGCTTCATCGGATCCATGAAAGCTGGTAGCGGGAATGGCCATACTGCTCCCACAAGCGTTATGACTAAGCCTGCCAGTGGGATAACAGAGAACATGACTTTAACTGTCGTTACGTCCTTGGGATCAAACTGGTTGATGAAGTTCTGGACGGCGCGGATCGAGCCTACAAACTCGGTGGAAAAATGGAATAGACCAAATCCGAACAGTGTTGCTGCCAGTCCAAAGCACGTGATCGACAAAAACGCCTCACGACGAACATACGGAGTAACATACGGGGGAACGGGAATTCGATAACGTATCGTATTGCGGCGAAGAGCTTTAGCTCGAGGAGTGTCTTTGAACATGGCCTGAAACCAGGTCTCTAACGCCCATGCGCCCAGGCCGATCAGTATCGAATCAAGTAATAGACCGTTCATGTGCCACTCATTCCTCCCCGATACCTGTCATTGTGACAGCTCCCCGATGGCCTCGTAAAGCATCAATTATTGAGACAATTTCGCATGAGCGAGTGTTCACATGCAAAAACTATGATTGTTAAGCGTGAATTTGTGTAGAGTTTGACCGGGATCACGCTTTGCGTGCAATTCTAAGGCAG
>JAUNVE010000077.1:915-1834 GCA_030537795.1 Actinomycetaceae bacterium | reverse complement strand
TCAGTGACATCTTAACTTCGGTACCAGCCGCTGGTTCCGATGGAGAAACAACGACGTCCGTGAGGGTCGGAGAAATCGTCTCCGCATGGGCCACCGGGGCCAGGCCGGCACTTCCCATCAGCGCGAGCATGGGGAATAAAAATAGGGCGAGCACGCCTCGCAATCGACGCCCTAGGGACCTGTTGAAATCTAACACCTTTCTCCTCCCTGGCCAACATGAACGCAAAAATCTGCGTCATTGTCGCTCCACCATTTTCTCCATATTTATAGCAACCGCTATGAATGGACTCAAATTAGTTTATACAAAATGCTATGACGTGTTTATTCATTGAAGCTTAAATCTGATGCGGAGGGAAATTTAATTCTACCTATTAAGACGCTCATCGTGTTGGTGGGATTCCATTTCTACACCGGCCACGCCAATGCAACTTGTGGCCGACTCTGCGTAAGAATCCAAGGGCGTCGTGCCGGTGAAAGAAAAATGCTATTTAATAACCAATTCGGCGATGCTAATTTTTGGACTCTTGGCAGAACATCATCGTAGGAAGCTTTTTGCTACTTACCCGTGAACTCTTCATTATTTCCGCATAGTTTTTCCAGGTGTATGGGTAAGGGAGGAAACGATTTAATTTGGCAATGACCAAGGAGGACGCAAGGTTCGCTCTAGTGCCACGCCCGCCCCCTACCCGAGCATTATAGGCCGCAGCGTTTGTTGCGAAGAGTGCCCTTTAAAAGGAACAGGTCCTCATCTGCTAGCTTGCGTGGATGCCGCATCGCAAGCCGCCATTAAGCTACTCATGGATGGCAAATGCGAGAACAAGGTACCCACAGACCCGCCAAATCAAATTGCGCGCAAGTCGACTGCCGGGTTGACTATCATCCATGATGAGTTCTGTGATGGGGACTTTTACGAGTTTCT
>JAUNVE010000077.1:0-905 GCA_030537795.1 Actinomycetaceae bacterium | reverse complement strand
CTCGCCGATTTGCCGATGCGCAAAGCGCTGGACGAGATCATCGGACAACTCCGAATGCGAACGGAGAGTGCCCCGGTGGAGAATATCTCACCGGGGCACTCTTTCGGTCTATAACTACTGTGAGAGATTATCGATCGCCCACTGGGCTTCTTCGGCCGTGAACTTTTCTCCGTGTTCGTTCGCGAGTTGGTCATAGATTGCTGCGGGCGACATGTTCATTGTGTCTTGGTATGTTTCAGTAGTTTTCAATGCTTGTTCATTCCAGTCAGCATCAATATTGTCGATCGCGTACTGAGCCGCCTCTTCACTGGTTTATCGCCGTGCTCGCTTGTCAGCAGGTTTCATAATCCCTGTTTGGACATTGCGGTGAAACTCAGATAACTTTCAGCGGATTTGAGCGCGGATTCTTACTCGCGCGGAACCGCTTCTTCGGTCGGTTCAGGCTCAGCCGGTTCGGATTCCCCTGGTTCCTCCGCCGGTGTGGCTTCACTAGATGCTGCTGACGTTGGACTAGCTTCCGAGTCCGCTTGGTTCTCGGTCTCATCTTTTGGCATGAGCGCGCCTATGATCGCCAGCGCGACAATCACGATAATTGCGGTGCCCCACCATTTTTACACCAAGGCTTCTTTTGCCCCTCGATGGGAGTGGGTTATTCATTCACTGGCTGAGTCATGGCAGAGTACCACGTCGCTCGAACTGTGTCTCATCTCGTTGAGCTGAAACAGTTCACAGATCTATCCACACGCGCAACACCACAAAACGCAGGTAGCTAGCTTTGCTTTCATCGGCGTATATGACCTCAAACGGCTGATACGCCTTGACCGCCTCAAGCAAGACCAGCGGCAATAGCCTCGCCTGCGTATAAAAAGTGATGAGCTTCGATGAGGTGTCAAAATGGCTGTCAA
>JAUNVE010000076.1 GCA_030537795.1 Actinomycetaceae bacterium | reverse complement strand
TGTCACCGTGTACGACGTGCGAGCCGTAACCACCCTCACCGACGCTGAACCATTCGACCTCGTGATCGTCGCCGTCAAAGCTCCGGGCCTGGAATCCATCATCCCAGCACTCGCACCCGCAATCGGGCCGCAGACCCGCATCGTGCCGCTACTCAACGGCATGGCGCACATCGATGCGCTCAACGAAGCGTTCCCTGGGCATGTGCTCGGCGGCATCCTGAAGATCGTCGCGACCCTCGATGACGATTCCACCATCGTGCAAATGACCCCGCTGTGCAATCTCACAGTAGGTGACCTATACGGCGAGGACGTCAACACCGAACTCGTGAACGCATTGGCGGTAAACGGCATCGCCCTGGAAATCGTGGATGACATCGTCTCTCGTTTGTGGGAGAAATGGGCGTTCATCGCCGCCGCCGGGATCATCACGTGCCTGTTCCGCGGCAACATCGGCGACATCCTCGCCGCCGGAGGCCAGATGAAGATCATCGAAGCAATCAACGAATGCGAAAAGGTCGCAGCCGCCGCAGGCCATCCCGTCACCCATGCCGGCCATGAGCAGTCACTCGCTCTGCTCACCGAACCAGGCTCGGCCTTCACCTCCTCGCTCTACCGCGACCTACAACACGGCGATCCCATCGAGGCTGAGCACATCATCGGTGACTTTGCTACCCGCGCTGCCTCCCTCCACGTGTCCACACCCCTACTCGAGCTCGCCTTGCTGCAGCTGCGCACCCACCACCAAGCCCTGCTCTGACACCGACCTACCACTGGAGACGCATATGACGACTGCTATTCCCCGACACCTCCTCCCCACGGATGGACGATTCGGTTCCGGCCCCGCGAAGATACGCCCAGCCCAACTCGCTGCTCTCCGCGCAGACGCCGTTTCGCTCATCGGAACTTCCCACCGGCAAGCCCCGGTCAAAGCGCTCGTTGCCAGTGTCAAAGCTCAACTATCCGACTTGCTAGACGCACCACAGGGGTACGAAATCATTCTCGGAAACGGTGGCTCGACGGCCTTCTGGGATGCCGCAGCATTTGGCCTCATCGAGCGAAGAAGCCAGCACCTCGCCTTCGGAGAATTCGGCAACAAGTTCGCCGCTGCCGCACACACGCCGTGGCTAGCCGCCCCCGACGTTCGCACCGCACCTCCCGGTACACGCTCGACCCCAGAAGCCACTCACGGTATAGACCTGTACGCCTGGCCACAAAACGAAACCTCCACCGGAGTTGCAGCACCCGTTCACCGCATCAACACCCCCGGCGCGCTGACCGTGATCGATGCGACCAGCGCTGCCGGAGGAATGAAATTCAACGCCGCCGATACCGACGTGTACTACTTCGCCCCCCAGAAAAACCTCGGGTCTGACGGGGGACTTTGGATCGCGCTCATCTCACCCGCCGCGATCGAGCGTATCGAACGAATCGCGGCCTCTGGCCGGTACATCCCAGAGTTCCTCAGCCTGAAAAACGCGTTAGACAACTCCCGACTCGACCAGACACTCAACACGCCAGCACTCGTGACACTTCACCTGCTCAACAGCCAACTCACCTGGATTCATGAACATGGCGGTCTACCCTGGGCAAGTACTCGCGTCGCCGAATCCTCAAACCTCATCTACGAGTGGGCAGAACGGTCGCCGGTAGCATCCCCATTCGTCTCCGACCCCACCGACCGCTCCCCCGTCGTCGCAGCCATCGACTTCGTGGATTCAATTGATGCCGCACTCCTCGCGCGAATGCTTCGAACGAACGGAATCGTAGACACCGAACCCTACCGAAAGTTGGGACGGAACCAACTCCGCATCGGCACTTTCGTATCGGTCGAACCTGACGACGTAAAACAACTTATCGCTTCCATCAACTACGTCATTGATGCCCTCAGCTCGCATGGCACTGTTGATATGAGTACCTAACCTCGACCATTCACGAGAGAGCGGGAGTCACGTGCAAACAGTGAAGAGCCGATATCAAGTTTTATGACA
>JAUNVE010000045.1 GCA_030537795.1 Actinomycetaceae bacterium | reverse complement strand
TTGGGCCTTGGACTATCAGTGGGGGACACTCGAAGTGCGAAGGGCCCAACGTGACTGTGAGCCCGACCAGGCTCGCAGTCCGACTAGTCATAATACCAGGCAGTATTGCGGAAAGGTAACTCGGTGGAGTCGGTTTTGCCGTGATGACGCTCACGCCGGGAGCGGTGCTGATGCCGGTAGGTTTCGGTGGAAGCAGTGTCCGCGGACACGCCATTAGATGCCCGATACGAGGATGAGGGCGATCGCAGTGATGACGGTAAAGAATCCACAGACGGGAATCGAAATAGCCGTTGCTATGAAAGCAACCAGGGTTGGTCGAATATCGTGTTCCAGCCAGGGGGCGTCGTAGGTGGGGTCAACGTAGGAGCGAAGCGAACGCTGGGCGGCCTCGATGCGGGGAAAAAAGCGGGCGGTGCGATGGTGGTATTCCCTGCGGGCCCGGCCAAAGGCTTCGCCTTCACGCTGCGCAAAAGCGCGTAGCTCATACTCCGGATCGCGACCATTTTCATCGAGGATGGTGAGCGATTGCGCATCGTTATCAATGACGTCGCGAGGCCCCGATTGTTCGAGCGCATTATGCAGTTGTGTGCGGCGCAGAATAAAAAATCCGGTGATGGCGAGTGATGCCAGGCCGACGATCAGCGGTATCCACCAGCCAAAACCGCTGTAAGCCCATACTCCGATGCCTCCCAGAAGGGTTGTTGATAGGGCCGTCATGAGAGCAATTTTGATCAGTAGTCGGCCGGGAATACTGGTGGCTTCGGAGGCGAAGCGGGCACCGACGGTTAGTGCCTCCCCTTTGCTTACCGGCATATGCGGCGCCCTCCCCTGATGATCGGAAGTAGCGGAGTCGGCCGCATGTGGGCGTGTCGCTTCGGGGGAATGGTGCGAGGAGTCTTCCGGCTCCCAATCGTGGATCCAGCCGGGTTCACGGGTTGATTTCGCCATAGTTCCTTCTTATGTGTTGCCTCGGGGCGAATATATTGTCTCAAACTATGGTTTAACGTAGCGTACATAGTGCGCAATCGCATGAAAAACCGCTGGGAGGAACCTTGGAAAACTCACATCTCGTCTCGGTTCCGGCTATTCGTTCCGCTTTGAAGGTCCTTTACTCGCCGGGCATCACCATGGATTCTCCCATTGGCCTGCGCAACGACCCGCATACGGCCACAATTCTCGAACATGCGCGGCAGTGGAATACGGAGTTTGAAGACGCTGTTACGGATCTTCCGCCGGTGGAAAAGCGCGACTATCTTCAGTGGGTTGAAACCGAGGATGGGCAGGCGTTTTCCAGCTGGAAGAAACGCGCATTCGCTATGGCCGGGGCGCTCGACATTATCGAGCAGGCGTGGATTCAAGAAGAGGTCGAAGAAACGGAAGTCGATCCGCGCGTCCAGCGTATGGTCGATCGAGCCTGGTGGTTTGAGACTCGCGGCCATTGGTTCGCCGTCGGTGCGGCCCTCGCGTGGTTCGTTGCCTTCTTCGGCTCCGGGCCGTCAACCGGCGCGGTGGCGACGTGGACGCGCGGCATCGGCTACTCACTGATGGTCGTCCTTATTCTGATGTGGTTGGCGAGCAAAATTATTCCCGCCGTAATCGGTGCACGATTGAAACTCGAGGGCGCCCCCATCGCAATGCTTACCGCCGAGGACGACGGTGACGACATACCGCCACTGTGGGCGCAAGACAATGACATTAGTTGCGCGAAGATTCTCAACTACGCCAACTGGGTGATGCTGGCGATGCCGCCGCGTGGCTTCCTCATGGATTTGACTCCACCGCAACCGTTGAGCGGGCCATCTCTGAATGAAAAGCAGCGCGAAATTGTTGCGGATGCAGAAAAGTCGTTAACAAAATACGCGCGTAAACGCTGATATGTGAGCGACTCCGCCCTCCCAAATTCGTCACCTGCCTGCCGACGTGCGACAATTGGCGTGTATGTAATGAAAATGCGGAAGGGTAGATAACGTGGCAGTGGCTACTGCGGCTCAAACGACGACGATTCAACCGGGGAGTACGGATCCTGAACTCATCCGGAACTTTTGCATCATCGCGCATATTGACCACGGTAAGTCGACGCTCGCGGACCGGATGCTTCAGCTCACTGATGTAGTTGAACAGCGCGATATGCGCGCCCAGTACCTAGACCGCATGGAAATCGAGCGTGAGCGAGGCATCACGATTAAGTCCCAGGCAGTTCGCATGCCGTGGGCATCGGAGGGAAAAGCATACGCCCTCAATATGATTGATACCCCCGGCCACGTCGACTTCACCTACGAAGTTTCGCGTTCGCTGGCGGCATGTGAGGGCGCGGTGCTGTTGGTTGATGCCGCCCAGGGGATAGAGGCACAGACGCTGGCGAATCTCTATCTTGCGATGGGTAATGATCTGACGATTATCCCGGTGCTCAATAAGATTGACCTGCCCTCGGCGCAGCCGGAAAAATATGCCGCTGAGATTGCCAATCTGATTGGATGCGATGAGTCCGAAATCCTCCAGGTATCTGGAAAAACGGGGGAAGGTGTCGAGGAGCTGCTCGATGAGATTGTTCGCCGCATCCCCGCCCCTACCGGGGAAGCAGATGCTCCGGCGCGCGCCATGATTTTTGATTCGGTATACGACACCTACCGTGGTGTAGTGACCTATGTGCGAGTGGTTGACGGGATATTGAGCTCGCGTGAACGAGTGCAAATGATGGCCACGAAAACCACTCATGAAGTATTGGAAATCGGCGTTATTTCCCCTGAGCCGCGGCCCACCGAGGCGCTTGGCGTGGGCGAAGTCGGATACATTATTACGGGAGTCAAAGACGTTCGCCAATCCAAAGTTGGTGACACGGTAACTACCGCCATACGCGGAGCTGAATCGGCGCTACCGGGCTATGAAGAGCCCAAACCCATGGTGTTTTCCGGCCTCTATCCCATCGACGGCTCCGACTTTCCGAACCTGCGTGAAGCCCTCGACAAGCTCCAACTCAACGACGCGGCTTTAACCTTCGAACCCGAATCCTCTGCCGCACTGGGATTTGGTTTCCGCTGCGGATTCCTCGGCCTCCTCCACCTCGAAATCGTTCGTGAGCGCCTTGAGCGCGAGTTTAATCTCGATCTCATTGCCACTGCGCCCAACGTCATTTACCGTGTTTTTGCCGAAGACGGAACCGAAATCGAAGTGACCAACCCATCTGAATATCCCGATGGCAAAGTGGGGGATGTGCGCGAACCCGTCGTGCGATCGACAATTTTGACGCCCTCCGACTTCGTGGGCCCCGTCATGGAGCTATGCCAGGGGCGACGCGGATCGCTTGACGGTATGGACTATCTATCTGAAGACCGCGTGGAGATGCACTATACGCTCCCACTGGCTGAAATCGTGTTTGACTTCTTCGACCAACTGAAGTCGCGCACTCGTGGCTACGCCTCGCTTGACTACGAGCGTGCCGGCGAACAGTCTGCTGATCTGGTGCGCGTTGATATTTTGCTGAATGGCGAACAAGTCGATGCGTTCTCCGCCATCGTTCATCGCGACGCGGCCTATGCTTATGGCGTCAAATTAACAAAGAAACTTAAGGATCTTATTCCCCGCCAGCAGTTCGAGGTGCCCGTGCAGGCCGCCATCGGCTCGCGAGTGATTGCGCGTGAAACCATTAAAGCGCTTCGTAAAGATATGCTCGCCAAATGCTACGGCGGCGATATTTCACGTAAACGCAAACTGCTTGAAAAGCAGAAGGAAGGCAAAAAGCGCATGAAGTCAATCGGTCGGGTTGACGTGCCGCAGGAGGCCTTTATTTCCGCATTGACGTCGGATGTTCCGAGCGGAAAGAAATGACGGATCAGACTCCCTACCCGGCGCGCACGAAATCTTTCGCGCGTCGAGGGCGCCCTCTGCATTCATCAACGCAACGCACCTGGAATAAGTACGCTGATGATTTCGTCATTTCTGTACCGCGTGACGGTGGGTTCACCACCGTCGATCCAGATTTCGTCTTGAATGTTGAGGACGTATTTGGCAGGCGAGCCCCGCTTATCGTTGAAATCGGCCCCGGCAACGGTGAGCAGCTGATTTCCTATGCGGCTGCGCATCCGGAGGTTGACTTACTGGGGCTAGAAGTGTGGAAGCAGGGCATTGCGAAAGCCCTGTCGCGCGCGGTTGATGCAGGAGTGACGAATATACGATTCATCGAGGTCGACGCCGAGCAGGCACTGCAAACGATGCTGCCTTCCGCCAGCGTGCGGGAAGTGTGGACGTTCTTCCCCGACCCGTGGCGCAAAGCCCGCCATCACAAACGCCGCTTAGTGAAGCCATCTTTCGCACACACCATTGCGCGCCTATTAGAAGATGACGGCATGTGGCGGTTAGCAACCGACTGGCAAAACTACGCCTGGCAAATGCGTGACGTGGTGGAAGACTGCCCGCTATTTACCAATCCGTATGCCGGGTGTCGCCCAGACCCCGATGAACCAGACACACCGGAACGCGGCGGCTTCGCGCCACGTTTTGACAAACGCATTGTGACTCGCTTTGAAACTCGCGGTGGCGATGAGGGGCGGGCCACGTATGACATCGTTGGCGTCCGGGTGCCACGCGAGCAAAAATGACTCCCATATTGCCTGACGGCAGCCAATGGCCGCGGGACGGCTTACTTGACCCGAAGCTCGTGGCTTCTCCTCACCGCGACTTATCCCTCTATATTCACATCCCTTTTTGTCGCGTGCGATGCGGATACTGCGATTTCAATACTTACACGGTGGGATTTGGCTCGGGAGCCGATGTGGCGTCCTATGACCGTTCGGTTATTCGTGAGTTGACGCTCGCGGCCCACGTACTGGAGCCTTTTGATCATCGTCCGGTTCAGTCCATTTTCTTCGGTGGTGGAACCCCCACCATGTTGGACTCGGCGACTCTCGTTGGCATGGTCGATGCTATTCGCCAGCGTTTTGAAGTGGCGCCCCGCTGTGAAATTACGGTGGAAGCCAACCCGGATACGGTGACGGCGGACTCGCTGGCAACGCTGGCCAACGGTGGTTTTACTCGGGTGTCATTCGGTATGCAGTCCGCGGTTGCACACGTGCTGCAAACACTGGATCGCACACACGACCCACTACGCATCGAACCGGTGGTGCGGTGGGCTCGTGAGGCTGGTCTGTCCGCATCGTTAGATCTCATTTACGGCACGCCGGGGGAGTCGGTGTCGGATTGGGAGCGGTCACTTGAACTCGCCCTCCGCGTTGAACCTGACCACCTGTCCACCTACGCGCTCGTTATCGAGGAGGGGACCAAAATGGCGGCGCAGGTGCGTCGCGGCGAACTGCCGATGCCGGATCCGGATGACGAAGCGGAAAAATACGAGCTGGCTGATCAGCTACTGAGTTCCGCGGGGTTTGGGTGGTATGAGATTTCGAACTGGGCGCGATTACGGGCCGGTGAGACGGCGGGCACCACGCAGCTACGCCACGCCTCGGTGCATAATATTGCCTACTGGCGCGATTGCGACTGGTGGGGGATTGGCCCCGGAGCTCATTCGCATGTGGGCAATGTACGGTGGTGGAATCGTAAACATCCGCGTGCCTGGGCTGATGCCCTCAATACCGGTTCGCCAGCTCAAGCCGGTGAAGTACTGACTGATAGGCAGCGGCAGTTAGAAAAAGTCATGCTCGCCATCCGCACCGCCGACGGTTTGGACATCGAGGATATTGAACCGCAGTTTCGCAAAGAGATTCCGCGTCTGATATCAGAGGGCCTGGTGGATCCCGCTGATATCGGTTTTCGCGAATTGGACGCCGGTGCCGGCGATTCTTCGGCTGGAACGGCAGCGCCCTCGGGCCGAGTCAAACTCACACTGCGCGGCCGCCTCCTGGCCGACTACGTCACCCGCGAACTCACCGCCTAGGCTCTGCCTAGAGGCGTAGACTCTGCGAACCGACGAAGAAGCTCCCCTCTGGGCGACTGCTACAGATCGCCTGAAGTGAGCCACCTATTATTAGCGGGTTCCGGGTTCGGTGACGAAGTCAATGAGTTCTTCTACCCGCCCGAGTAGAGACGGTTCTAAATCCCGGTAGTTGCGCACGCGCCCGAGGATCGCTTTCCACCCGAGCCCGATGTCCTCACCGGTGGCGTGGGGTAATCCCAGAGCCTTCAGTGTGCCGACTTTAATGTCTGTGCCGCGTGGAATATCCGGCCATCGCTGCAATCCCACTCGGGCGGGCTTAATCGCCTGCCACACATCCACATAGGGATGCCCGAGGACGAGCACTGACGACGGCCATCGTTTCATGACGGCCTGAGCGATGCGGGTTTCTTTTGAGCCGGGGACAATATGGTCGGCGAGCACACCGACTCGGCGCTGCGGTGTCGGCCCGAAAACCTCGAGTACATCAGCGAGATGGTCGATTCCCTCGAGGTATTCGACGACGACGCCTTCCACTCGCAGATCATCGCCCCATACTTTTTCGATAAGTTCGGCATCGTGAGTGCCTTCCACAAAAATACGGGAGGCTCGCGCCACCCGTGCTCGCTTCATTGCGACCGCCCGTGAACCAGAATTCGTGCGCGCTCGAGCGCGCTGCGAAGTCGAGGATGACGGCAGCGGAACCGTCAGCGAAACCGGTTTCCCATCAACCCAAAACCCGGGACCGAGTGGAAAACTGCGGCGATTTCCCCGCCGATCTTCCAGTTCAACCAAATGCACTCCGCCGGATTTTTCAATGCGGATCACAGCGCCCACAAATCCAGAAGTCGGTTCTTCTACAACCAGTCCCACCTCGGCGGGTAGGTCCTGTGTATGAGGGCGGTGTGCGAATGCGCCTTCACGATGCGGGTCGGAGGTAAAAATATCGGAGCCATATCTGTCAATCACGCCCTCAATGGTACGGCTCAACCCGTCACAAGAGCGCGTGCCTGGCGGGGTGTCATTCCAAAATGAGCTTTGAAAGCGCGCGAAAAATTGGCGGCATCGATGAAAGTCCACGCATTGGCAATAGAACTAATGGGCTGATGGAGTTGTGCTGGGTCGGTCAGGTCTTTCATGGCGCCCTCCAGCCGTTCGGTGCGAATGATCTGCGCGTCCGTCTTGCGACAAGGTTGCTTGACCCGCGATCTGCAGCCCGATTTTATATGCGCCGTGCGAGTCATATTCGATGAGCTGAGGAGTGCGAGTTACGGTGTGGCCTTCGGCTTCGATCAGTATCGCCGATGCGCGCGGGGCAGGCACAGTTTCCATACGCCCGGAAAATGTTTGCGAAGCCGCCGTGGAGAACTCGAGGGCGCATGAAGGAGGATGCAAAGGCTTCAAGATCTGGATCAAGATTAAGGGACATAATAACATCATGGCCTATGCGCCCTCCGGCCATCCCATTGCCCTGATCCGCTCCGAGTACTTCCTCGACGACGGTACAACCGTATGCGTTGGTTTCGGCCCTGATCGCGACAAGATTCGTCTGGACGATGTTGAGATGGTGCAGGAAATCGTAAATCAGTGGAATCCTGCACTGGAGGTCGTTGATTCGACCGGTCACGACTGGGGCACCGATGAGTGGACTGGGCAGACGTGGACAACTCCGAAGCAAGGGCAGTTTGTGATGACCGGGCCGCAGTCGCTGGGAGAGAACTCGCGTCTGTTGCTCGCCGGATCCGACTGGGCTGCCGGCTGGAATAGTTTCGTCGATGGCGCCATTGAAACCGGCATTAAGACCGCGCGTGAAATCAACCAGCGCGCCGGGTCATAGTTTTTGAGCGAAAAGCTACCACTGATATACGCGCACCGGCTCCGCGAAGTTTCGGACGTTTTCGTCGCGGAGCCGGTGCGCGTAGTTGAATTCTGTGAATAGGTGTGGCTGACCCGCAGGTGCGCTCTTTGAGGTGTGAAGAGGGCGTTAACTATCGCCGCGGGTCGCCACATGCGACCGGTGGTGAGAAATAACGATTCGCCATCTGCCGCAGGGTGGGGTCGCGTTGTCTGAGCGAAGTGAAAACACCCACCTTTATGCACAAAAACCGGTGGTGAAATCGCTCAGTGCGGGCATACGCGATAGAGTTAGCACTCGGAGAATGCGAGTGCTACCGTTAGTCGGTATTACTCGGACCGGTCGAGACGACAGCTTTCGTCACGCCTGGAATTGCGGAATCTGACATGCGGACGGGGAAGGAGACACAATGGCTACTGCTGACAGACGCCTTAATGTTTTACGCGCTATTGTCTCCGACTACGTGGCCACGCGTGAACCGGTAGGTTCCAAAATGCTAGTGGAGCGCTACGACCTGGGGGTTTCGCCAGCCACTATCAGAAATGATATGGCGATTCTTGAAGAGGAGGGGTTGATTTATCAACCCCACACTTCAGCCGGGCGAATCCCGACCGTCAAGGGATATCGACTATTTGTTGACCGTCTTGCGCAACTGAAACCCATGTCGCTTCCGGAGCGTCGGGCAATGGAGTCTTTCCTTGCCGAGGCAGTCGACATTGACGATGTGGTGGAGCGCACGGTTCGCCTCCTGGCACAGTTGACGCGGCAGGTGGCTATAGTCCAGTACCCGCGGTTTGAACGCACTCATGTGGTGCGCGTCGAACTCGTTGACCTAGGGGAAAGACGCATTCTGGTGGTCATTATTACCGATGACGGTCAGGTCAACCAGCGGGTGCTGACAGCCTCGGGTATTACGGCCGAACATATTAACCAGTTGCGCGATCAGCTCAACTCCATATGCGTCGGCACTGAAATCACCGCGTTACCGGATCTGCTTCAACCGCTTACCCTCATCGGTGACGACATCAGGCAGCTGCGTATCGGTGCGTGTCAGGCCATTATCGACCTCACCCGCCGCGACGGGGAGGACCGTATTCTTATTGCCGGAACAGCAAATTTGGCGCGATCGGGTATTGATTTTCGCCGCACGATTGTGCCGGTATTGGACGCCCTGGAAGAACAGGTGGCGCTTTTGCGCCTGTTTTCCGCGGTTCCCACCGACGATGTGACGGTGTCGATTGGAGAAGAAAACCTCCATGATGGACTGTCTGAAACATCGGTGGTAGCGGGTGCGTACGGGGATGAAAACGCATCTGCACACCTAGCTGTCGTAGGCCCGATGCGTATGGATTACGCTTCCGCAATGACGGCTGTACGCGCCATAGGTACCTATCTGTCTCATTTTTTACAGCAACATAACTAACAGCAAAACGAATGGTTTAAGGATCGAACTTCAGTGAGCGAAGACTATTACGAGATTCTCGGAGTTTCCCGCGACGCCAGCGAAAAAGAAATCCGTAGCGCGTATCGCAAACTTTCACGGAAACTACACCCGGATATTGCCGGTGCCGAATCCGAAGAAGAATACAAGAAAGTCACCGTCGCTTATGAAACCCTGTCGAATCCGACAAAGCGGCAAGCCTACGACATGGGTGGCTCAGGCGGCCCGGGTATGGGCGGACCATTCGGATTTGGCGACATTTTCGAAACCTTCTTCTCCGCCGCCGGCGCCACCCAAGGCCCGGTTCCGCGCGGTCGTCGCGGCCAAGACACGCTGAAGATTATCGAAGTCGACCTTGCCACCATCGTGTTCGGCTCCACCGAAGAGTTCATTATCGATACCGCGGTGCGCTGTCCAACCTGCGATGGGAGTTGCTGCAAACCGGGAACCTCGCCCCGCACCTGTTCGGGCTGTAACGGATCCGGAAGCGTGCGCCAGGTGCAGCGTTCCCTACTGGGGAATATTATGACTACCTCCCCGTGCCCAACCTGTGGTGGCCACGGCACCATCATTGACGACCCGTGTGAGGAGTGTTCAGGCGAAGGACGAGTACGTTCCAAACGCCCCATTTCCATCGACATTCCAGCCGGTATCGACCACGGTACCCGCATCCGAATGTCGAATCAGGGGGAGGCCGGCCCCGGCGGTGGCCCAGCCGGAGACCTCTACGTCGAGGTGCGAGAGCGCCCTCATCCCGTATTTACGCGGGTGGGCGATGATCTGACCGCAACGCTTACTATCCCGATGACGGCGGCCGCCCTCGGCACCACCGTCAAGCTCGAAACTCTGGATGGTGACCAGGAGATCGAGGTACCCGCGGGCTCCCAGCCGCTTGACGAAATTACGCTCGACGGGCTGGGAGTTGGCCGCCTGCATCGGCGAGGGCGCGGCAAGCTACGCATTAAACTCAGGGTCGAAACCCCCACCTCACTGAGCTCGGAACAAAAAGAGCTCCTCGAACAGTTAGCGCATTTACGCGGTGAGGATGCGATTGAGGTTAAGCATTCATCCGCCGGAGGTTTCTTCGCAAACTTACGCGACAAGTTCTCGAATCTGTAATGACAGCACCGGTCTTTTTCGCGTGGGAGGGAGGCGCTTCAGCGCCTTCAAATACGGCGGCAGCTACGTCCCAAATCCCAACAGTTCTTCCTGCCTCCCATATCGTTGAGGGGCCGGAGGCTCACCATATCCACGTCATGCGTTTAGGAGAGGGGGAGCGCCTCGACCTCGTCGATGGGCGCGGTAACCGCGCGCAGTGCACCCTCATCTCCAGCGATCAACGCCACGCGCGGGTTCGAATTGACGCCGTTGCCTATGAAGGTGCCCCGGTGCCCGCAATTACGTTGGTGCAGGCTTTAGCGAAGGGCGGACGCGATGAAACCGCTATCGAGATGGCTACCGAAGTCGGTGTCGATCGCGTTATCGCGTGGCAGGCGCAACGCTCGATTGTGCGATGGGCGGGAGCTAAACGCGAGAAGGCTCTCAATAAGTGGCGAAATACACTACGGGCCGCCACCAAACAGTCGCGTCGCTCCCGCATCCCGACAGTGGAGTTTGCCGGATCGACCAAGCAGCTTATCAGCGCCATCGACGCAGACCGGGTTCTCGTACTCCACGAAAACGCCTCATATACGCTCGATGATATCGAGGTCGAATGGTTTGACACCCCCGGAATTTCGGTGATTGTCGGCCCTGAAGGCGGCATCACCGACGACGAAGTAGCAGTATTGGAAGAACACGGGGCGCGCACGGTGCGAATCGGTTCGACCGTGATGCGCTCGTCTACCGCAGGCACCGTCGCCATCGCCCTCATCAACCATATGACCAAACGAAGCTGATCCCTGTGGGCAGGCGTAGCACGGTTACTTGCCGGCCGAGCTGACCTAGGCCAGTAGACCTGACTAGAATGGTGCCAAGATTTCGATACGAAAGGACCGCGGTTCACGCCGAATGGCTCACGATTCAGACGATTTAGACGATGCGTTCGAAAGCACCGTCATTACTATCCCATCCAACCTGGACCCGGTGACGGTTTTAGGGCCCGGAGACCAGGTACTTAGCAGCTTGGAAAAGGGGTTCCCAGGCGCCACCGTAGCCGCTCGCGGCCACGACATTACCGTAACCGGGATGCCCGACGCAGTGGCTATGATTGCGGACCTGATGAGCGAGCTCATCGGATTGGCGCGCTCCGGCCAGTACCTCAATGCGGAGACAGTTGATCACGCGATTGAATTGCTGTCCCATACGGGAACCGGCGCGCACACCGCCAATGGTCAGGAAGCGATCCTGTCGGTTAAAGGCCGCGAAATCAAGGCTAAAACTGACGGTCAGCAACGCTACGTCGATCTCATTGCAGAAAACACGGTGGTATTCGGCATCGGTCCGGCCGGAACGGGGAAAACCTATCTGGCTATGGCAATGGCAGTCAACGCCCTCTTGACCGGGCAGGTTCGCCGCATTGTGCTCACCCGCCCAGCGGTGGAGGCCGGTGAGTCCCTCGGCTTTTTGCCCGGCACACTGACTGAGAAAATCGACCCGTATTTGCGTCCGCTATACGACGCCCTCAACGAAATGGTTGATGCCGAAGCATTGCCGCGCCTCATCGCCGCAGGGACCATCGAGGTTGCGCCACTGGCGTATATGCGAGGACGCACCCTCAACGATGCATTTATTATCTTGGACGAAGCGCAAAATACCACGCAAACGCAGATGAAGATGTTTCTTACGCGCCTGGGCTTCCGATCGAAAGTCGTGGTCACCGGCGATGCCTCGCAGGTCGATTTGCCGGGCAATACCCAGTCGGGATTGAAAACTGCCGCGCAGATCCTCGATGGGATTGAGGGCGTGGAGTTTTGTCGGCTAACTTCCGCCGACGTGGTGCGCCACCGTATCGTCAGTGACATTATTGATGCCTATCAGCGTTGGGATGAAGACCACGTGGAAGAAACTGAGCGTCGCTACGCTGGACGCCGCGGACCGAAGGGCAGGAGGGCGCGATGAGTGTCGAAGTTGTGAACGAAACCGAGGCGGAAATAGACGTCGCCGAGTTTCGCGACATCGCGGAATATACGCTGGCGCAGATGCATGTGGCGACCGATGCAGAACTAGCGATTATGTTCATCGATCCGGAGCCCATGGAGGAGCTACACGTCAAGTGGCTCAACCTGGACGGCCCGACAGATGTGATGAGTTTCCCGATGGATGAGTTGCGGCCTGGTACGGAGGAACATCCCACCCCCGCGGGGGTCCTGGGGGATGTTGTGATTTGCCCGCAGGTTGCCCGCCAGCAGGCTCTTCGCGCAGGCCATTCCACAGCAGAAGAGATGCTGCTACTCACCGTGCACGGAATTTTGCATCTGCTGGGATACGACCATGCGACCGCGGAAGAAGAACAGGTGATGTTTGCGTTGCAACGTCAGTTACTTTTGACTTTCCTGGCTACGCGTCAGTAGGCGCTCATGGGATCTGTACCTCTGGGACTGCTCATCACCACGTTTATTGTGGCGGTGCTGGTGGCGGCTGTGCTTTTGGCCGGCGAATCGTCGCTCCAGCGTCTGTCTCGCGCGGCGGTAGATGATCTCGTCGAAGACAAACGGAAGAACGCGACGCGGCTTGAAGAGGTGTTGACACATCGTCACCGCGCCTTATTAACGGCGCGTGCCGCCCGGATCGCCCTCCAGACTCTGGCAACAGTAGCAATTACCATTGCGCTGACCGACACGGGGTGGCGCTGGTGGCTGGTGCTGATGGTGGCGATCATTATTAATTGGGTGGTCGCCTATGTGGCGATTTCTCTGGTGCCCCAGCATGTGGCGTGGCGAAATCCTGAAAGCGTGGCTCTGGCTCTGACGCCAACCATGGAGAAACTCATGCGACTTGGTCGCTTAGGAGATCCGGTTGTGCGTCTCATGCGGCGTTTTATTCCCGCACCTGCGCAAACCGATGCTGAAGCGCGTGCCGAGATGGCTGAAGAAATGCGTGAAGTGGTCGACCAGGTGGGGGAGACAAGTGGTTTCGAGGCAGAAGACCGCGAGATGCTCCGATCGGTTTTTGAACTCGGCCACACCTATGTACGTGAAGTGATGGTGCCGCGCACCGATATGGTGACTATTCACGCTGATACACCGGCACGCAAAGCCATTACACTGTTTGTGCGTTCGGGGTATTCACGCATTCCAGTTATCGGGGAGGATATCGACGAGGTTGTGGGGATCCTCTATTTCAAGGATCTAGTTTCGCGTTTACACCGGCGCC
Source organism: Actinomycetaceae bacterium (assembly GCA_030537795.1). Lineage (GTDB taxonomy): Bacteria > Actinomycetota > Actinomycetes > Actinomycetales > Actinomycetaceae > Gleimia. The sequence continues at coordinate 1,636 of JAUNVE010000045.1, read as the reverse complement.
CCGATGACATAGATAAACCCATTAGCGGTATGTGCCGTGAAGCACTGTTTGTTCCGGAGATGAAACGTGCTGATGACGAGTTGCGACAAATGCAGACTGAGCGCGTCCACCTCGTGCTCGTGGTCGATGAATACGGCGGCATTGCGGGGCTTTTGACTATTGAGGACCTGATTGAAGAAATCGTCGGTGAAGTGAATGACGAACATGATCGCAACATTGTTGAACCGACAGAGATTGACGATGGGGTGTGGCGCGTTCCCGCCCGGTTCCCCATTGATGAGCTCGGCGAGTTGCTCGGCCTGGAGATTGAAGATGAGGATGTCGACTCGGTAGGCGGATTACTGCAAAAAGCCTTGGGAAAGGTACCTCTACCGGGTGCTCGTGCCGAGGCGCTGGGCGTCGCCATGACTGCAGAAGAAGCAGTCGGGCGTCGTCGTCAAATTGGCACCATTATTGCCCGTCGAATCGTGACGGATGACGAAAGTGAGAATGAATGAACTTCCCCTCCGATGATGAACTGATGGATGGGCCGGCGGCCCCTATTTCAGCTGACTATCCCGATAACTTCCGCGCCGGCTTCATCGCCATCGTCGGACGACCTAATGTTGGGAAATCGACGCTCACCAATGCGCTGGTGGGGCAAAAGATTGCCATTACGTCGATGCGACCAGAGACCACTCGACATTCGGTTCGCGGCGTTGTCCAAGGCGATGATTATCAGCTGGTTCTCGTTGATACCCCCGGATATCACCGGCCGCGCACTCTTCTGGGCAAGCGCCTGAACGACATGGTGCGCGAGTCACTGTCGGATGTTGACGCGGTGTTATTTTGTATGCCTTCCGACCAGAAGGTCGGCCCCGGTGACGACTTTATTGCCCGGCAGTTGAAGTCAGTGAAGGCCCCGGTTATTGCGGTGGCGACGAAGTCGGACCTGGCTTCGGGTGAGCGGATGATGAAGCATCTGATTGACATTGACAAGCTGGGAGAGTGGGAAGATATTGTCCCGGTCTCGGCACGCGAGGGGCACCAGATCGACAAGCTGAAGGATTTGGTGGCTGCGCTTATGCCGTATTCTCCGCCGCTGTACCCGCGCGAAATGAAAACCGATGAATCCGACGAAGTGATGATCGCTGAACTCATCCGCGAAGCCGCGTTGGAGGGCGTGCGCGAAGAACTGCCGCATTCGCTGGCGGTTCAGGTGGAAGAAATCATCGAACGGAAGAAGAAGCCCGGCCAAAACTATCCGCCGATGCTGGATATTCACGTCAATCTGTTTGTTGAACGGGACTCGCAAAAGGCCATCATTATTGGCAAAGGTGGCAAGCGTTTGAAGAAGGTTGGGATTCGAGCCCGTCACGAAGTCGAAGACCTTTTAGGGCGCCGTGTTTACCTCGACTTGCATGTGAGAACAGCTAAGGATTGGCAGTCGGATCCGAAAATGCTGGGACGGTTAGGGTTTTAATCGCGGTGTTGTCACTGCGGGCTCGATTGCCGCTGGCGGCTATAGAGCCTACGCATACCGCCCTCGTCCATATTGTGGAATGATTTGCCGGCCTGTAGCTAGCATCCGTACGGTAAATGACATGCGCAATGTGATGCTGCTCCTTAGCTGCCGCGTCGGGGCCTAGATTTCTGG
>JAUNVE010000044.1 GCA_030537795.1 Actinomycetaceae bacterium | reverse complement strand
GTGACTACGCAGGCCGTGGGCATCTAATCGCGGCGGAGGGCGTCGAGTGAACGCACCTGTGTGAATCGACAACCAGGATTACAAGCCCAGGCAATGGAAAGATAATCGACGTCGCCGCTGCATCTGTACTGGCCCGCAGTATTAGGCGCCGCCTGACGACGAGTTCATGTCGGTGGTCATCGCAGCATGGAATGGAGGGTGGCATGGCCGGCAACTTGTGAGAAACTATGCTTCGTGAGTGACCAATCTGTACGACGCCGCAGGCTACCGCTACACCTTCCTGCGGAAGGCCTTGTCTTTATCGGCGGAGGGTGCGGAGCACTGGCTCGAGCCACCATCGATGCGCTGAATAAAGGTCACGAAACGGGTGGCATTGCCCATTCAACAATGTTTGTCAACATTGTGGGAGCATTCTTTATGGCTTTCCTGGTGACAACCTGGGTTTTACGGCGTGGTCAAAATGCGGTGTGGGACCGTTTCAAGCTCTTCGTTGGTACCGGCTTTCTCGGCGCTTTTACGACGTATTCGACGTTTGCGTTGGCGATGGCGCAGGGCTATCGCCAACATTTGGGTATTACCTTGCTAACAGGCACTACGGTTGTATTTGCAGGATTCTTAGGCGCAATCATCGGGGCCGCACTCTCACGCTTGCTGTACCGGGGAGGGCGCCGGTGATTCTGTACTGGTTTGCGCTCCCGTTGGCGGGGGGATTGGGAGCCGTTGGTCGCTATAAGACCGAGGCGATTATTACCCGCTTTTTGGCTGCGCGAGACTTGATGCCAACGAAAAATAAGCGATCCCTTGTGAATTTGTCTGCTCAGGCATGGCCGATTTTGTTAGTCAATATAGTGGGGTCATTTATTGCCGGCTTACTCGTGGGGCCTTTGGCCAGCTATCCGGGCCTTTGGCTCGTAGTGGGGGTTGGTTTCCTCGGCGGTTGGACGACTTTTTCCACCGCCCTCATGGACGTATTGACGATTTCGAGTAACCCAAATTATGCTCCGCAGGTGCGGATTCCAACGGGCCTCTTTGTTGCCTTTATGTCGATGGTTATCTGCATGCTTGCCGCCTTAGCGGGCGTCGTACTGACGATGTGACGCGTTCAATGTTCCCATGATGGACAGGAACGCGGGGATAACAAGAGGCATCGTAAGATCTCCATTACAGCCTGATGGAGAAGAGAAAGGGGGCGCTGTGAGTTCATCTCATGCAGCCTCAACCTCTTCCCGGTTGCAGCCCATGATTTCTTTGCGCAACCTCACCAAGCGTTACCTAATCCGCGGTGCGAGTGAAGTCATCGCCCTCCAAAATGTCAATCTCGACGTTAATGCCGGGTCAATTCACGGGATCGTAGGTCAGTCAGGAGCTGGAAAATCCACGCTCATTCGCTGCTTGACCGCGCTTGAACGCCCCACTGAGGGCGAAGTGAATGTCGCCGGAACAAATCTTGCTGGCCTGCGCCATAACGCCCTGCGCAAAGAGCGACGCAAAATCGGCATGGTTTTTCAGGCCGCCAATCTCCTCGATGCGCGGACGGCTGCAGAAAACATCGCCTACCCGCTTCGTATCGCGGGACGAAGCAAAGTAGAGCGTCAAGCGCGCGCGCAGGAACTATTGGAACTTGTGGGTCTAGGAGGGCGAGGTGACTCGTACCCGTCCCAATTATCAGGCGGCCAGCAGCAGCGTGTCGGTATTGCGCGAGCCTTGGCGGCAAATCCGCGCGTAGTTTTATGCGATGAGCCCACTTCAGCTTTGGATGCTGATTCAACACGTCAGATCCTCGGGCTTCTTGAGCGTATTCGCGATGAAATGGGAGTAACAATCGTCATAATTACGCATGAGATGGGAGTAGTTCGGGAAATCTGTGACTCGGCGACGCTACTGGAACATGGGCGTGTTATCGAATCGGGAACCATCGAAGATATTGTGTCTAATCCGAAGTCGAAGCTGGCACGAGAGCTCGTCCCCATGCCTTCACTGACAGAACTTGAAATCCCCGAAGGCACAGCGGTTGTTGATACCATGTTCACTTCTCGACCGGGAATTCCTACGGGTGCAACTGTTCTCTCATTGGCGTCTCGTATGGGAGCAGACGTTGCGGCGGGAACCTTCGAAACACTTGCCAACATTCAAGTTGGGCGCCTTGCGCTGACGGTTCCTGAGTACCACGTTAACCAAATAGTCGAAACTCTTGAACAGAACGACATTCATACGGAGGTGCGACAGTGAGTGCTCTTGCGATTACCAACGTCGTATCTGCCGGTCTTCCTGCCGTGCTTGGCACCGTCGATGATCGTTGGTTCAACAATCCTGTTATTCGCGAAACCTTCTGGCTCGCCGTTGCGGAAACTATCTATATGAGTTTCTGGTCTAGCCTGATCACGGTACTGATTGGCACGCCACTGGGGCTTCTTCTGGTGGCTACCGCTCGCGGCGGCCTCCTGCCCAATAGAGCCATCTATCAAACGCTATCGGTTATTGTGAACATCGGTCGTTCGCTACCATTTATTATTCTCATGATTGCGATCTTGCCGTTTACGCGGTTTGTTGTGGGGACTACGCTTGGTTGGAAAGCGGCCGTGGTACCACTCACCGTGGGGGCCATTCCATTTTTTGCGCGTCTTGTCGAAACTGCCGTACACAGTGTGGAACCAGGCAAAATCGAGGCCGCTCATATGATGGGGGCTTCGCGTTGGCAGATCATGTTCGGAGTGCAAATTCGCGAAGCCTTGCCCGCCCTCATCCAGTCAACGACTGTCCTCGTTATTACGATTATTAGCTACGGCGCGATGGCTGGCGTCATCGGCGCTGGAGGTTTGGGTCAGCTCGCTATGAACTACGGTTATAACCGTTTCATGGGTGATGTCATGCTGGTGGCTATAGTGGGAATACTCGTGATTGTCCAAATCGTTCAAATGACGGGCGACATGCTTAGCCGGCTGGTGGACCACCGCTGAGCATCCACCAGCCGGCGATCATCGCCGCACTGACGAGTGCACCCGCGGCACGTGCGCATTGCCTTGCTGAACGCTCGCAACTTCATCAATAGATCAGCGAAATATCAGATCGCTGACCTGCCAATCTAAAAATAGACCTAGTAGAACAGATACACAGAAAGAGAATCCATGCGTATTTCAAGAAAATCATTCCTCGCAGTAGCGGCAGCCGCTACTCTGGCTCTTGCCGGATGCTCCAATGGAGACAGTGGCTCATCGACCTCTGACGCTGATAGCGCACCGGAGGGCGACGTCACCACGCTAACCGTTGGCGCAAGCCCGGCTCCGCACGCCCGCATTCTGAAGTTCATAGATGATGAGCTTGCTGCAGACAATGGCATCAAACTCGAAATTAAGGAATACACGGACTACGTGATTCCAAATGAGGCATTGAAGTCAGGCGATTTGGACGCTAACTTCTACCAGACGGTGCCCTACCTGGAAGAACAATCGGAGGCTCTTGACCTGGACTTTACGCCGGGTAGCGGTATCCACCTGGAGCCTCTTGCGCTGTACTCTGAAAAATTTGATGACGTGAATGACCTTCCCGATGGAGCGACGATCGGCATCATCTCAGATACTCAAAACCAAGCTCGTGCTCTCGGTCTGCTGGCAACGGCGGGCCTTGTCGAACTTCCCGAATCTGGTGACGTCAACATTTTCACCGTCGAAAAGATCAAGGATATTGAGTTCACCGAGGTTGAACCCGCACAGTTGGTTCGCTCTCTGCAGGACGTTGATGCAGCGGTAATCAATGGAAACTATGCGCAAGAAGGTGGACTCACGCCCGCTGATGATGGTCTGGTGGTTGAAGCGACCGAAGACAACCCGAATGTCAACGTACTCGTCTGGCGTTCCGAGGATAATGACAGTGAAGCAATCAAGACCCTTGAGGAGCTACTGCATTCCCCGGAGGTCAAACAGTTCATTGAGCAGACCTGGCCCGATGGCTCGGTAATCCCGGCCTTCTAAGTGGTGCTTCACTGCGCTGACGATTAACCGCAGCGCGGTGTCAAACTCCGCTATCGGGTATAGATTTACCGCATGGCGCGACCTCAGTTTTAAATACTGAGGTCGCGCTTTTGTGTCTCTACAGACACAGTGACAACGCCTAGCGCTGTTACCAATCGAGGCGGTCTGAGGTTTCAATGATGTGACGCTCTCGGGGTGGTCGCGGGTAGGTTGGGGCGGTGTTATGAGTGATTCTAGTTTTGGCGGTGGCGCGCTTTGAGTCTGTCGTCGAACTTCTGCTCACAGTCCATCGTCATTGCTGCCACCTCCTTTGCCGCCATCGATTCAGACACTTCCGAGTGAGAACATGCCCGTTTTGCGGCAATTCAGACACGTATTACGAACTTAATGTCTGATTCGAGCGAGGAGCGTAAACTCGCGTTGCTAAGCGTCTGAATTGATGTGTTGGAGGAGCCATTAGCGATGAACGTAGGTCGTGAAACCACCGCCGGATATTACCCGTCTGAATAACCACCGGTTTCGATTACAAAATGGTGAAAGATCAGGTACTAGGTATCTGATAGAGCGGTTTTCCACAGCGCATCCTGATGGGGTGGTTTTCACAGGTCAAATGGTGTCGAATAAACCCAAAGCCGACTGGTCAAAGGGAGTGAACGTGCAGGAGATCGGAGTAGCTCTACCATTTTCAAAAATTGATTGGCGTGAGTTACGCGCCCCGGGTTCGCCGTGGATACGTATTGCCAGAGGTCTTTGGTTTAAAAGCAGGAACGTCGGAAAACCGTGGCAGATTCGCGAATATATACATTGGGAACGAGTCAAGCATGTGCTTAATATCTCGGGTGAAGGCTCTATTCTCGACGGGCTAACAGCTGCGCTGGCGTGGGGTTTACCTGTGGAACCAACAACCAATATCGAGATATTAACCGGCATCCACACATCACGCAGGACGTCAATTTACTCCGGGTACGGCACGGAGGATGTGAAGGTGGTGCGTAGTTCCAGGACACTTCCGAGAGAGGCATTCACTACGGTCAAGGGCTTGCGTGTTCTTGCGCTTGAGTATCTGTGCGTCGAGTTATTGGCTCGTTTCCCGGCGCGAGTGTCGATACCTATTGTCGATGCGGCGGTTAGACGCATGATTGATCCGCAATTGGTTTATAGACAGGTTTGCGAACGTGAATTTGCTACTGTACGTGAGCGTTTATTCGGCATTTTGGCGCGCCGCAAGGATCGGCGAGGATGCCGGAGGGCGGCGTGGGCTCTGAATTTTGTATCAATTTGGGCGGAATCTCCCGGCGAATCTTTGCTTCGCCTCGCCGTATTCAACGCAGGTTTGCCGACACCGGTTGAACAGTTGGAGATTGTAGCGAACGGTCGGCGCTATTACGCGGACCTCGGATTTCCTGCGTACGGCGTCATTTTCGAGTTCGATGGCCGCATAAAATATGCCGGAAGTAATACAGCGGATGTGGTGTATCGAGAGAAACTTCGAGAGGACGCGATCCGCGAATTTTATCCGCATGTGCGTCGGTTTGTATGGGGAGACTTCACAGGAGGAGCGGTGAAGTCACGGCTTGAGGAAGTCAAGCACAGGTTTTTCGACGCGAGGGCGGGGTGAGTCGTAAGTGTTAGGACACAATGCCGTATAACCTGTCGCCGGCGTCACCAAGTCCTGGCACGATGTAGGCATGTTCATTCAGCCTTTCGTCAACTGCTGCAGTGACGATGGTAACATCGGCGCGATCGCTAATTGCGCCCTCGACTTCGCGTAATCCTTCAGGTGCCGCGAGAAGGCAGAGGCAGGTAACATCGCGCGCATTTCGTTCCAACAGGTAATTAATGGCAGCGACCATGGTATGTCCGGTGGCGAGCATGGGGTCAAGGATGAAGCACTGTCGGCCGGAGAGATCCGTTGGGAGACGATTAGCATATGTTTCAATCGCAAGCGTCTCTTCGTCACGTTTCATCCCAAGGAATCCGACTTCCGCGGTGGGAAGAAGGCGAGTCATCCCCTCAAGCATGCCAAGGCCCGCACGAAGAATAGGGATGACAATCGGGCGTGGTTCTGTCAGTTGCTGTCCCCGCGTGGGAGCCACGGGTGTTGTAATATCGACATCTTCAACAATGACGTCGCGCGTAGCTTCGTATGCGAGAAGGGTGACAAGTTCGTCTGCGAGGAGCCTAAATGTGGCGGAGGGGGTCCTCTTATCTCGCAGGACAGTAAGCTTATGGGCAATGAGCGGATGATCAACAACTTGTAGGCGCATATTTCTACCGTACCGTTACATGCAGTGCAGAACTGGAGTTCTCACAGGGGTTTCTTAGATCTGTAGGTTAGGCTATCAACGTGAACTCTCAGCGTCAGTTTCCTCGTCGTTCTGAACTCCGCTCTTTGCGTGCGGAAGTAGCTCGTGTATCTTCTGTTGGTGAGCCCGCCTTAACGCCCTCCGAGATGGATGAAATATTGCGCAAAGCGATGGGACGAGCCTTATTCCTCGCTGATCGTGCTCGTTCGTGTGGCGACGTGCCCGTTGGAGCTGTGATCCTTGATGATTCTGGGCAGATTATCGGCGAGGGATGGAATACGCGGGAGGCCGAACATGATCCGGCGGGACATGCGGAGATCATGGCTTTGCGTAAAGCTGCAGAAAAGATTGGATCCTGGCGGCTTGACTCGGCGACTTTGGTCGTTACCTTGGAGCCCTGCACGATGTGCGCTGGTGCGATCGTCTTATCGCGTCTGCGACGACTCGCGTTCGGCGCATGGGACGACAAGGCGGGAGCCTGTGGGTCGATTCGTGATGTCGTGCGCGATTCTCGCCTCAATCATCAAGTTGAGGTCATTAGCGGTGTTTTGGCCGATGAATGCGCGGTCCAGTTGCGTGGGTTTTTCTCCTCGAGACGAAACATGTAAACTGGGACGGCGAACTGCAGGTTTGCACTGATGTGGTGTGTCGTTTAAACGATGACCTCAAACAATTGGTAGCGTGTCCGAGCGGCCGAAGGTGCAGCACTCGAAATGCTGTGTGGTTCATAGCCACCGTGGGTTCAAATCCCACCGCTACCGCTCTTGAAATCCCCGGAATCTCAACGAAAAGTCAGGTTCCGGGGATTGTTTTAGATGGCGTGTGGGAGGAATGAGGAGGGAGTAAAACAAACTCATTCAACACCGCTACGCAACGTCCACCACAAATCACGATCAAGCGCGGCTGGGTGTGTGTGAGCTTTCTGGTTAGATCGGGTAGGCGGATGCCATAAAACCCTCAGTAAGAGAAAACATCGCATTGTGACCATCTACACGGGTTTGAACTGCCCGGTCTGGTTGCTTGCAAGGTGCATATGGTGAGTGGGGCCCGGATGTGACGCATATTTAACACCTCATCCGGTGGGAGAAAACCTTCGATTGCTTGGCTATCGGCGGATTTTCAACATCCCGACCCTTTCACACTCGTTGCCCACGTAGCTCCACATAGCGTTTTGGTTTTGACATGCCTCAACTTGCCAGAACCGAGAGTTTTAGATGTTCTGCCAGAGAAAATCAGTAATCCACATAGGGGCGCATGCCCCTGGATGGCGCCCATTGTTCTTCATCGATTCCGACAGTTGGTTTCGAAATAGGGGTCATAACCCCCAAAATCAGCGGCAAATCGTAGTGAACTGTCTGAATGGAAAGCGGAACAGAGGGCGACACACGATCTGTCGGGTTTGAACAGATGAAGATGCGAGATTGAGTTGGATTCTCTCGACTAACTCACAGTCAATACCGCCGCAACGGGGCAGCGTCCGCGATGGGTGCCGTGAGAATAAGAGCAGAGTCTACTGTCTAACCTCGGGGCGGATTCCTAGAATTTATTTGCACCTCAGGAGGATCGTCATGCCGAAGAAACCGTCGGAAGAACCGAGCAAACTTGAGAGCGCGATAATCATCGTAGCTATCCTCGTTGTATTACCTTTACCGGGCGCCCTGTTTTACGCGGGGACTGAATGGTTGATCGATCCTGCGGGTGTGCCGAAAGAGTTCATTATTACCTATTTCGGTCAAATGCTCATTCTTCTCGGTTGGGGATTGTGGGCACGATTCAAGCATTGGGACTGATCGAGCGGTATAGACCGACTACAGAAAAATGGGACTCCGTTAAGGAGCCCCATTTTTGTCTTCTATTGCGTTAGGAAGCTTGGTAGGTCAGGCAGTCTGCGTCGCCTGCACCGATGCGCACAGCATCAGCGCCACATTCGAGGTTATGGTTGAAAGTGCAGTCGGCACGTTGGCAGGCGCCGACCTGTGCAGTCACACGATCAAGGCCGCCGCGTGTTCCGATTTCAACGAATGTAACGCAACCTTGCTTACCCATGGTCATAGCAAAAGCGGTGCAACCGTCATGGTTAAAAGAACAGCTCGTGGTTGCGCAGTTATCAACTTTCGGCATCGTGGTCATAATGAACTCCTCATGTCTGAGCGGGATCTAAACTCCCTGTATTCGTGTTTTCCGTCGAGAGCCGGTTTCTCTGAACCGGTGTGTTGCTTCCACACTATGTGTCGAATTAGGAAACAAAAAGAGCAAATTAGTGTTGCGAAAATGCCGGTACTCGGATGTTATCCGAATTTAGAAAAGAGAAGATGCGTCTAATTGGGCGACCGCTTGTGAAAATGCTGGTTTTTCGCGGTCACTGGTGGCAAATCCGCTTGGTAGAGCGGAAATACTGAATTTAGATTCACCTCACCTTAGAGGTGAAAATGTGACGTGAAACGCTTGCGACGTCATATTGCTCGCGCCGCCCATTATTTAATGAATTACGTGCAACCATGTTGCCTAATTGCGTTAATGCTCAACGGGCGCAGTTGAGCGGGTACGTCTCCACCGTCGAAAGTGTGCGGAAATTTTCGTCAAAAAGGCAAATATCAGCGTCATGGGTTAGCCGCCGAGTTCCTTTGCTCAGACTGTTAACCGTTTCCCCATCGCCCTCCCTCATCATCGATTCAGACCTTTCGTCGATTCAGACACTTCGCCACCAAAAACGGTCGATTCTGACGGGTATGAGTCCTTTTCGCGTAACAAACCGTCTGAATTGATGGAGAAAAGGGCTCTCATCAGGCAGATAGTTCCGTATGATTTACATGTGAACTCCCTCAAAGGCCAGATGCGCCAAATGGCTGCTGTTTTCACAGATGCGATCCGTCTCTTCGCACGTCACTGGCCTGCGCTCATAGCACTATTCTGTGCAGGATTTGCACTCCGATTCGGTGCCCTGTGGATTGCCGGCCGAGTCTCCTTTTATAGCCCGACCCTTACCGCTATGATCCTGCCGTTTGCTCCACTTTTTATGATTGCGGCGCTCGCCCTCATGCTACGTGTCCTTGCGACGTCTCTGCCCGGATTGCTGGCAGAAAACGAATCGCAACAATGGCGCTCTCATATTAAAGCGACAGTTGTCGCACTGATCCCTTTCCTCGCTATCTACGCTTCGAACGGTTTTCTTAAGGAAGACATGCGCCGTTACGCCTATGATCAAGGCGGATTGGTGTGGGCGCAGCTTGAGCGCGGCGATTTCGCAGATGACGTGCTTTTTGACAGAATCCCTCTTCCAACGACGGGAATAATTCTCGGAATCGTGGTGATTGCGATCGGAGCGCGTAAGGTGATTGCGTGGAAAAAGCTATCGTCACGTTCAACGCTCTGGGCGCTTTTGTCCGCTTATTTGGAGGCGGTATGGCTGACGAGTCTCGCCTATATTTTCACCCTCAAGATTACGCAACTTCAACAGTGGGTTATGAGCCGTCAAGTGGTCGATGACATCAACGTGTGGTGGCAAACTGCTTCGCAAACCTACAAACTCATCAATACTTTCATTCTCACGCCTTTCACCTGGATGGGGTCGCTGATTTCTTCGGCCGGTGCGCTGATTGTTGTGCCCGTCGCATGGTTGACGATTGGAGCGACCTTGTATGGGGCCGAGTTGAAGAAAGGCGAACCGCTTTTCGACGAAGAAGTGGCAACCGAACGTATCAATCGCCTACCGAATCCTGTGCAACGAACGATTAATCACGTGGTCTCACCGGTCGTCACCCCGTTTAAGGCTGCAGTCGATGCGATTCGCAAAATTGCGATTGCAGGCTTTATTCCAATGGTCCTTTTCTGCGTCATTTTCGCTTTAACGGGGTGGCTGCGTGTAGGAGTTGACGAAGTGGTGCACGCGGCGTTGGGACCGCGCTCATCGGCCTGGAATTTCGCGATCGAGCCGTTGATTTCGCTCGGCGAGTCTCTCGTGTATTTCACGGTCACTCTTGTTTTGCTTGCGGCGGGCGTCAGCCGCGTTCTTTCGGCTAGTACGGTGCCGGAGGGCGTCCAGGCTTAGATTTGTGTGTTTACCTAGGGCGGGCCTCGCGGTGCTTTTAGGTAGCCTGTTTTACCTTGTTCTGAGTTTTGTGCGCGACCTCATCGTTTCTTTTCATCGATTCCGACAGTTGGTAGCGGCTTTTCATCGATTCCGACATCTATGACGGGGTTTTGCGCAATGAAGTGTCTGAATCGATGATTGGGGAGGGCGCATAGGCGTGAGCACGAGTGTGAGGAACTGTCTGAATGGGTGGGGGTTGGTGTCGAGGCTTATGTGAATCTGGACTCACCTGCGGGTAACAGCAGCGAATACGCAACGTCACCCACTAAAGACATGCGGCACCGCGCATAGCGCAACACATAGGCACAAACCTCGGCAATCTAATGCGTCAGGCGCCCCGCAAGCCCATTCATGGGACGAACAGACAACCTGCTTGACAGAGCAGGAGTGCTAACGGATGGCGAACTCGGCATAGTGGGGGAGGTCCCAATAGATGCGCACGGCAGACGGCTCGACACCCTCGGGCATGGCAATCACGAGGCGGGTATCCCACTGTGAGGGGCGCGGCGACAATGAATCAGTGACTTCTCCGGTGAAGTAATCGATGGTTGGCCCTTGGGCATCTGCCGGTACGCATGGTGGTGCCGGAAGCTCGGTATAGCTGGGATCTTGCGCAGTGGCAGCGCGCGGAAAATACTGTCGCCCGTCAGCATCAAGCGCAACAATGGTGCATCCGTCAGCTATCACATCGGATGCGGCCTCCATCGTGAAATCGAATGCCCAAAGCCTAGCTCCTTCCACGGCGATAACTCCCTCATGAGAATCTACCGAGCTGGATCCATTAAAGGTGACGTCAATATTGCGTTCGTACGTGGTGCCAGCGTTGACCAGTTCAGATTGGTAGTGAACCGTCCCGGAATCAACCGCTATCGGTTTAGTAGGTTGCGAGGGCCAGTAAATCTCGAGCAGCCGGTGAGAGGCGGCAAATAGTGCGGCGGCAACACACAGGGGGAGTACGATGAGCCACAACCAGTTTCGGCGTATCCACGTCATGGCAGAGCCCCTCCGTAGGTGGGGGCGCCAATCTCGAATGTGGTGTCAGACGCGGCCAGTTGAGCGGCAGTTTCATCGTCAATGCCGAGGTCGATCACGGCTACGTCGTCACCGCTTACTGAACTATAGTTATGTATCCTGATGCGCGCGCCAGGTAATGCTTCAGGAGATATTTCAACAGCTAGTGGACACGATATGGGAAGTCCCGCCTGGGATCCTCCGCAGGAGAGAACCCCGCCGTACGCTTGTAAGCCACCAAAAACATGGCCGTTTCCGCCCTCCACTTCAATAGGAGCGACGGTGGTTTCAAGACCGTTCGGAAGATACGTGACGGTGAAGGTAAGGAACACTGCCGACGTGTGGGCGGTTGTGCCAAACCGCGAGACTGCGTGCGCTACACCAACATCGTGCACGGATACCTCACCGGTGCGAATGTGGACAGCTTCATTGACGAGGCCGTGAACTGGAAAAGTTTCATTGAGAATAGCTTCGCGGTCAGGAAGGAGCGAGTTGATTGCTGAACCGCTAGCAAATGCTGCGATGGCAATCGCTGCGGCCGATAGTTTTAGCATGCGCGTCGCCATTAGGGAGCCTCGCAAACTGGAATTATCAGTAGCGGATCGCCCGTCTGCCAGTAGCGGTGTCCATCAAGTGATGACTTCACCCATTGCGCATCATGTACGACGAGCTCAAGATCGCAGCGCTTGGTGTCTTTGGCAACTGTCCAAATGGCAGTGTAGTCACCAGTGATCCCAGGTTGAAAGGCGCCCTGGGTTAATCCATCGATAGCCCGCTGAATTCGTGGAAATGGCGCCGATGATGCAATCGGTTCACCCTTCTCTTTGACAGTGAGCATGCCGGAGTCGAGCAGATGCGTGGCAAAAGCAGAATCCTCAATCATGTAGTCGGTGGTATTGGTGGCCTGAAAACGAATATTAAGGCACAGCGGAAAGTCTGGCGTTGTGTCCCAGCACGTCGTGTCGGTGGTGACGCCGTCGAATACGAGTGAGAACGGGCCAGCAGCAATTTCATCGCCGAAGGCGCCGACAGAGATTTCCTTCTCGACTTCGGCAAGAGCGGTGTCCCAGCCGCGCAGAAAACCGACTGTCACAATGACAATCAACATGATTCCAATGACCAAGTTCTTCACCGATAGAAAATCTTTTGTCATCGACCAAATGCGCAACGCTCGTTTTGAACGCCACAGCGGAGGGCGCGCCGCAGATTCGTCCCCACGGTGATGTTTTGGGGAGGGCGCTGAGTTATTAGTTGACGGAGTATTTTCGCCGCTCACAGTACGATTCTATGTCGTACGACACGTTTTCGCCTGATTTTTCAGGTCTAGGATGTGACGCACAACTCCGCATTGGGTTGCCTGAGAATCCGCGGTTACACTGTTCATGATTATGGCTACGTACTGTAGGAAGGATCGTTCATGACGCAGGACTTTAAGGGAGCTACCGCCGCTCAAATTCGAGCGGTTTCGGGACGCCCTCCGAAAGCATCGACCCCGATGGAGTATTGGCAGGGGCTGTCGGCTGCCGTTGTCGATCGAATCGCTGATGACTGGCACGCGACGACCGAGAAATACAAAATGGGTCGACGCCAACATTATTTCTCGGCCGAGTTTTTGATGGGGAGGGCGTTGCTCAACAACCTTCTCAACTTGGGACTCGTTGAAGAGGCCGAACGTGCTGTCGATGCCTTTGGACTTGAGCTGTCAGATGTGCTCGAGCAGGAACCTGACGCGGCACTGGGTAACGGCGGTCTGGGGCGGTTGGCCGCATGCTTCCTTGATTCCTGCGCAACGCAGGATCTGCCAGCAGTAGGGTACGGTATCCTCTACCGCTATGGCCTGTTCAAACAGGAGTTTAACGAGGGGTACCAAACCGAGCACCCGGACTCGTGGATGGAAGAAGGGTACCCCTTCGTCCTCCGCCATGAAGAAGAACAGCGTATTGTGCGCTACGGCGACCTGCATGTACGGGCAATTCCCTATGATATGGCGATTACCGGATACGGTACGAACAATGTTGGTACTTTGCGACTGTGGAAAGCGGAGCCGATCGAAGAATTCGATTACGCTGCTTTCAACTCGCAGCGCTTTACTGATGCGATTGTTGATCGCGAGCGGACAAATGATATTTCGCGTGTTCTTTACCCCAACGACACGACATACGAAGGTAAGGTACTGCGAGTGCGTCAACAGTACTTCTTCGTATCTGCGTCGCTACAAGAAATCGTGGAGAATCACGTCAAGCAGCATGGTGATCTGACCACATTCGCTAACTACAACAGCATCCAGTTGAATGATACGCACCCGGTATTAGCGATTCCGGAGCTGATGCGCATTCTTATGGATGACCATGATCTTGGGTGGGAGGAAGCCTGGGAAGTTGTATCCCACACCTTCGCATATACCAATCACACCGTGTTGGCGGAGGCCCTCGAAACCTGGGAAATCTCGATTTTCGACCGGCTATTCCCGCGCGTAATGGAAATCGTGTGGGAGATTGACCGCCGTTTCCGCGCTGACATGGCGGAGCGAGGCATCGATCCTGGACGCATTGACTATATGGCTCCAGTGTCGGGCGGAATGGTTCACATGGCGTGGATTGCCTGCTACGCGGCATACTCCATCAACGGTGTGGCCGCCCTCCACACTGAGATCATCAAGCGTGAAACTCTCGGCGAATGGCATGATATTTGGCCCGAGAAATTCAATAACAAAACCAACGGTGTTACTCCGCGCCGCTGGCTTAATCAGTGCAACCCACGACTAGCGTCGCTACTCACCGAAGTTGTTGGATCCGATGAGTGGGTCCGTGACCTGGATGTTCTCAAGAAATATGAGGATGCTGGCAACGACGAACTATATGATCGTCTCAATGCCATTAAGCACGAAAATAAGGTCGACTTTGCGCAGTGGATTGAGCGACGCCAGGGTATTGCTATCGATCCGGATGCTATTTTCGATGTTCAGATTAAACGTTTGCATGAGTACAAGCGTCAATTGCTCAACATTATGTATGTGTTGGATTTGTACTTCCGGATGAAGGATGATCCGAAATTGGACGTGCCGCCGCGTGTGTTCATTTTCGGCGCGAAGGCTGCCCCCGGATATGTCCGAGCGAAGGCTATTATCAAACTCATTAATGAGGTTGGACGCCTGGTTAATAACGATCCTGAAATCGGGGACCGGCTTAAAGTTGTTTTCGTTGAAAACTACAACGTGTCACCCGCCGAGAAGATCATTCCCGCTGCGGATGTCTCCGAGCAGATTTCCACCGCGGGCAAGGAAGCGTCGGGCACGTCGAATATGAAGTTCATGATGAACGGCGCGCTCACACTCGGTACCCTCGACGGCGCAAATGTTGAGATTGTGGACTCAGTTGGCTATGACAATGCGTATATTTTCGGTGCTCGTGAAGAAGAGCTCCCAGAGCTACGCAAGTCCTACGACCCGCGTCATCAATACGAAACCGTACCTGGACTTAAGCGTGTTCTTGACGCGTTTACCGACGGGACGCTGGATGACGGAAACTCCGGAATGTTCCACGACCTGCGCTGGTCACTTCTGAACTCCAATGGCTACGAACCCGCTGATGTCTACTACCTGTTAGGTGATTTCGCCGACTATCGCGAGACCCGCGACAAGATGGCGGAAGACTACGCTGATCGCCGGGCCTGGGCGAAGATGTGTTGGAAGAATATTGTTGAATCGGGACGTTTCTCCTCCGATCGCACCATCCGAGATTACGCACGTGAAGTGTGGAAGATCGAACCAACAGCGATTTAGTGCTGTAGGCTAATGCCAAATACTGAAGGGGCGGAATACCCGTTGGTATTCCGCCCCCTCTAGTTATCGACGCACTTATGGCTTTCGGTTCGTTAGTTTTTCTTTTTCTCTTTCTCCCAGTTGTCGTTGGATGCAACTGGGTGATGCAAGAGCGCTACCGTCCTGCGTTCATTACACTGGCATCCATTGTCTTCTTCGCCTTCTTTAGCTTCAGCGGTGTCGCCGTCCTTATCGCGATTGCGATAGCCAATTTCATATTTGCGCGACTTATTGTGGTTGCGCAATCACGCAACCGGCTATTACTGTCGCGTTGGGTGCTCGCTGGTGGCCTGCTGTTCGACATGGCGCTACTGGCCTACTTCAAATGGTCTGGGTTCATCGATCCCTATATCAACGCGATAATGCACCGCGATAAAGGGTCGCCGGTAGCTCCATTTCTCATGCTCGTTGGCATGAGTTTTATCGTCTTTAGTGCCGTGACGTACCTGGTTGACGTATGGCGCGGCGACAGTAAACCAGGACGACTTTTCGACCTCATCCACTACCTGTTTTTCTTCCCCAAGATCGTGTCTGGACCGATTGTTCGTTTTCAGGATTTTGTGCGTACGAGGCCGCGATCTGAAAACGTCATATGGGGAGCTCAACGCGTCGTCCTTGGACTCGCGAAAAAGGTTCTTATTGCCGATAATCTTGGAGCAGTCGTTAACGGGACCTTT
>JAUNVE010000043.1 GCA_030537795.1 Actinomycetaceae bacterium | reverse complement strand
CTGAATCGGCTGAATCGGCTGAAGAGACGTCCGAAGCTGACGATAAGGCCGACGAAGACAAGTAGCCATCAATCGTTGGTATGGATCCGCATCGCTGGAAAACCGGCGGTGCGGATTCTTATATCCGCCGCGTATATCGTGTACTGAGAAGCGTTTAGTTGCCTTACAAAATAATAGTGGCGGTTGGTCTGACAGCGCCCAGGCGTAGCAGGGCAACCCTGATGCGGGGGCAATGAGTCCGCGGGGGAGGGAAGGGAAACCCTCGGTGGTGCACTCGGCTTGCGTGAGCAGTCGCTAGACTGAAAGCGTGGAAAATTCTCTAACTTTGGCCGTGGATTGCGGTGGCGGCGGTATTAAGGCTTCGGTTTTGGGGTCCAAAGGCACGATTAAAGCGCCGCCGGTGCGTACCGCCACCCCCTATCCTTTGCCTCCCCAGTTGCTGATTGAAACCATTAGCGACTTAGCATCGTATCTGCCCGCTGCCGATCGTGTCACGGTGGGGATGCCGGGAATGATCCGACACGGAGTGGTGGTGGCAACGCCGCATTATGTGACTAAAGATGGCCCGCGCTCGAAAGTGATTCCTGACCTTGTAGACCAATGGGAGCGCTTCGATATGCAACGTGAGTTATCCAATGCTCTCGATATGCCCGCGTTGGTGCTCAATGATGCAGAAGTAGCGGGAGCCGGAGTTATTACCGGGCAGGGTCTCGAAATGATTGTGACTTTAGGAACCGGCCTCGGCAATGCGGTTTTTGACGGAGGACGCCTGGCCCCACATGTTGAAATATCGCAGGGGCCGGTGCGGTGGGGGCTCACTTATGATGACTACGTGGGAGAACATGAGCGTCTGCGTCTCGGTGACGCTCATTGGTCGCGCCGTGTGCGCCGCGTCGTGAGTGGGCTTCGAGCCATGTATATGTGGGACCGACTCTATCTCGGCGGTGGTAATTCGCGCCGGATAACTCCCGGGCACCGCGCCCGGCTAGGAGATGACGTGGTGATTGTTCCCAATGATGCGGGGATCCGCGGGGGAGTGCGTGCATGGCAGCTTTAGTCCGCTTGCGATTAACAGTGGCCTATCGCGGGACGGATTTTCACGGTTGGGCAACGCAGCCGGGGCTACGCACTATTCAGGGAGAACTGGAAACCGCCCTCCAAACGCTGATACGCCAACCCATAGCGCTGACAGTTGCCGGTCGTACCGATGCTGGCGTGCACGCGCGAGCTCAGGTTGCCCACTGCGATGTCCCTGAACAGTTGCTGATGAAACTGGCAAGAAACCGCTGCCTCGATACCGCCCTCCAATTATTACCGCGACGTTTAAACGCCCTGGTGGCTCGAAATGCGCGTATTCCCGGCGCAGATATAGTGGTGCGAGAAATCGAACCGGTGACCGCCGCATTTGACGCCCGCTTTTCAGCCCTGAGGCGCCATTACGAATACCGCATCGCCGACGCTGGCTCCGGATTCGACCCGCTGACGGCCGATACGACCTGGTGGATTGGTGGGCACATACTAGATATAGCTGCCATGCACGAGGCGTTGCAACACCTCCTGGGGGAGCATGATTTTCTATCGTTTTGCAAGCCTCGACCAGGGGCAACAACCATTCGTACGCTTACAACTGCCCAGCTCACGCGCCACGCTGACCACATTAGCGTGAGATTGAGCGCGGATGCTTTTTGTCACTCGATGGTGCGTTCGATGGTGGGAGCTATTGTGGAGGTCGGTCGCGGGCGGCGTCAGCTGAGCTGGTTATGCAACCTGCTCGCGGCTCCTTCGCGTACCGATGCCGCTCCGGTAGCTCCCGCACACGGGCTGACTTTAATAGGTGTGGATTATCCGCCGCCGCAGCAGTGGAAAACGCAACAGGAACGCACCCGCCGGGTACGACAACCTGTGACAGAGAATGAAATGCCACGATGAAGACGCCACTGACAGGTGAGGAATTCACCACTAAACGCCTACATGCTTTGACGATTCGAGTGGGAAGTCGTTATTCTGGTACACGTTGTGCGTTCAGTGTGCGCAGACCAGAATTTTCCCACTCACTGGTCATGCGCCCGGACGCTATGACGCGAGCAATACCTGAAATGTAAGCGGTAGCTCACTCGCGCTCACCAATGTGCGAGACTGCCGCATCGTCTAGTAGAAGAAGGCCACGCCCGTGCGCACTTACAGCCCTAAGCCCGGGGATGACACCAAGCAGTGGTACATCATTGATGCCACCGATATCGTCCTCGGCCGCTTGGCAACCAACGTTGCCAAATTACTCCGTGGGAAGCATAAACCAACTTTCGCTCCGCATATGGATCAGGGAGATTTCGTCATCGTCATTAACGCTGACAAGGTCGCCTTGACAGGAAATAAGCTTGACCAGAAGTTCGCGTACCGTCACTCGGGATTCCCCGGTGGCTTAAAAGCCATGAGCTATCGCGAACTGCTTGATCGGTTCCCCGAACGCGCCGTTGAAAAGGCTGTTCGTGGAATGCTTCCAAAGAATCGCCTCGGCCGCGCACAGATGCGCAAGCTCAAGGTATACCGCGGCTCTGAGCACCCACACGCTGCTCAGAAGCCCATTCCGTACGAGATCACCCAGGTCGCCCAGTAAGCGCATCGCGCTGTGGACACCCGTTAGAAAAACTGAGGAGAACTGTGGCTGAGACCACCGAAACTGACGTGCTAGAAGAGGATAACGTTCCCAGCACGTATACATCTGAAACCGAGTCCGCTCCGACGGGCGCCGGTCAGTCCATTACCGCTCCCGGGCATGGCCTCGGGCGCCGCAAGCGTGCCATTGCGCGCGTGCGACTGATTCCCGGCTCCGGCGAATGGAAAGTTAATGGCAGAACACTGGAAGAGTACTTCCCAAATAAGTTGCATCAGCAACTCGTGAAGGCTCCGTTTGCTCTGCTCGATATCGATGGCCGCTTCGACGTGATTGCCCGCATTAATGGTGGGGGCATCTCAGGTCAGGCAGGTGCCTTGCGCCTGGGGATCTCCCGCGCGCTCAACGCTATTGACCGCGAGGCAAATCGTCCCGCGCTCAAGAAGGCTGGCTTCTTGACACGCGATGCACGCGCGGTTGAGCGTAAGAAGGCTGGCTTGAAGAAGGCGCGTAAGGCGCCGCAATACTCGAAGCGTTAACAGCAACGTAACGGAAGCCTCACACGAATACTGACGTGTGAGGCTTCCGTTTTGCTTAGGTTTATGATGTAGGGGATTACGTTTCCCCTGTGGAAGGATCTGGGATGGCACGTCTATTTGGTACTGACGGTGTTCGTGGATTAGCGAATCGAGACATCACGCCCCGTTTGGCATTGGAACTGGGAGAGGCCGCCGGTCGCTACATTCTCTCGCACCGGGACACCGTAGGTTCCCAACCGCGTGCGATCATCGGACGCGATACGCGTATGTCAGGCGAATTTCTTGAGCACGCACTGGCAGCCGGACTAGCCGCTGCGGGATTAGATGTTACTCGCGTCGGTATTGTCACCACTCCGACGGTGGCTCATCTCATGGCTACCGAAGACGATGTGGTACTGGGAGCCATGATTTCGGCTTCGCATAACCCAATGCCCGATAACGGAATAAAATTCTTTGCTCACGGCGGCTTCAAATTGGAAGACGGTGTGGAGGATGCCATCGAGAATCTTCTCGACCGTCCGTGGGAGCGGCCCGTTGGCGACAGCGTAGGCGAAATCGAGTTCAATGATTCTTTTGCTTCAGCGTCCTATATTGACCATCTGGTAGAAGCTTGCGGACAACCGCTGGATGGTCTGAGAATCGCAGTTGATTGCGCCAACGGCGCGGCTTCGCAGTTGGGACCCGAAGCATTGCGTGAAGCAGGCGCAGATGTCATCGTCATCAATGCCTCCCCCGATGGACGCAATATTAACGACGCCTGCGGGTCAACCCATCCGGAACAGTTGCAGGCTGTAGTGAGAGCCTCACTGGCTGATTTCGGAGTAGCATACGACGGCGACGCGGATCGTTGTCTAGCTGTCGACCACGAAGGAAATCTCATCGACGGCGATAAAATCATGGGCGCATTAGCTGTTGACTTCCAACAGCGTGGTCGCCTGGCGGACGACACCCTGGTGGTTACCGTCATGTCGAATCTTGGACTGCTCCTCGCCATGGAACAGGCCGGCATCCGCACCGTGCAAACTGCGGTAGGCGACCGTTATGTGCTGGAGAGTATGCGGGCTCACGGCTATTCGCTCGGCGGCGAACAATCCGGACACGTCATTGCTTCCGATTTTGCGACTACGGGAGATGGCGTGCTCACCTCCCTACTTCTGGCACGCATGGTGAAGACTACCCAACGATCGCTAGCTGATCTCACCAGTTTTATCGAACGTTTGCCGCAAACGCTCGTCAATGTGTCCGGAGTAGCGAAAGATCGCTCTTCCTCCGACACAGTGTTGCAAGCGGCAGTCAGTGCCGCGCAAGAGCGTTTGGGTAGTCGAGGACGCGTGCTGTTGCGCCCATCGGGAACAGAACCGTTGGTTCGCGTCATGGTAGAGGCAGGAACCCAGGAGCAAGCTGACCGAGAAGCAGCCGCACTGGCAGATGTGGTGAAGGATCGCCTCGCTCTCTAACGGTTCCCTGAGCGGCCTCCTGCAGTCGGATCTGTAGCCGAGAGGCCGCTTTGGATTCACTGCCCAGGCGGGGAGCCGGGAAACGAGATTGTCGCGTGAGTAAAAATCAAATTTTTCGCAATTTGAGAGACGTTACCCGGTGATCTTTCCCTTTTTGGATCACGAGCGTTGCACGGTCGCGCGTCGGTTGAATATTCTCTACCAGATTGACGAGGTTAATCGACCTCCAAATCGAGCGGGCCCGGGCCACCGCGGCTTCATCGTCGAGGGTGGCATAGGTGCGGAAATAGGAGTCCGGTCGTGCAAAGGCAGTACTTCGTAACTGTAGAAACCGGTTGATATACCAGCGCTCAATATCGACTGGGTCAGCATCGACGTAGATTGAAAAATCGAAGTAATCAGATACCGCTACTGTTCCGGTTAAACCGTGTGCGGTACGCGCCGATTGCAGCACGTTGAGGCCTTCGACAATTAGAATGTCGGGGCTGGTAATTGTTTGATATTCACCGGGAACAATGTCGTATGTAACGTGGGAGTAAACCGGGATGCGAACCTCTGCGGCCCCCGATTTCACCCGTGACATACAGTCCATAAGCAGTGGGCGATCATAGGATTCAGGGAAGCCCTTTTTATCCATAATGCCGTGTTTCTTCAGATGGGAATTGGGGAAGAGAAAGCCATCTGTGGTGATTAACTGCACCCGGGGAGTATAGGGCCACCGGCGCAGCAATTCGCGCAGTAAACGAGAGGTCGAAGATTTACCGACGGCAACCGATCCGGCGACGCCGATAATAAACGGGTTGCGGGGTCGGTCTGGCTCGTGGAGGAAATACCGTCGATCTAGTCTCAATCGACGAAAAGAATCGACATAGATCTGCAGTAGAGCCGAGATGGGACGATAGATCGCATCGACTTCGCGCATATCGAGTGGGTCGCCTAATCCCACCAGACGTTCAATATCGTAATTGGTCAGGGGGAGAGGGGTCTGCGCAGCTAGCTTTTGCCAGTCGTGGCGCGAAAACGTCTCAAACGGCGACGGATCTTCACCGATGGGCGGTGCGGGTTTGCGTACTGACACTCCACTATCGTGCCGTATTTGCCGACAGTTTGCTGGAGGTTTTGAGATCTGAACGTGG
The DNA here is from genome assembly GCA_030537795.1 of Actinomycetaceae bacterium. Classification (GTDB taxonomy): domain Bacteria; phylum Actinomycetota; class Actinomycetes; order Actinomycetales; family Actinomycetaceae; genus Gleimia. Next base: position 10,349 of record JAUNVE010000043.1, on the reverse strand, counting down.
GACGACCCGGTTCATATGACGGATAAGGCGTGAAATTCGCCCTTTTCCCAGCAGAAGTGCCTGTCCTTGTAGCGCTTAGGGCCTGCAACGTGATTCGATGTTTTCTATGTGTGGAATTGTTGGACATGTCAGTAGTGAAGATTCGACGAGGTCTGAAGACGTCGTTATGGGCGGTCTCGCTCGTCTGGAATATCGCGGATACGACTCGGCGGGCATAGCCGTCGGATCGTCAACGGGAATGACTGTGGTCAAAGCCGTCGGCAAACTGGAGAATCTCAAAGCCGAGTTAGCAACTGCGGGGGATTTATCCGGCCGCGGTGCGATCGGGCACACGCGGTGGGCTACGCATGGCCAGCCGACCACCGCAAATGCGCATCCGCATACCAGTCTCGACGGTGATCTCGTGCTGGTTCATAACGGCATTATTGAAAATGCCCAAACCTTACGAACCTCGCTGCAGGCGGAGGGCTATAAGTTCGTATCCGATACCGATACCGAAGTAGTTGTACACCTCTTAGCACGCGAGTTCCTCGCCGACGATGAAGAAGGCGACCGATTCGGCCGCGAGGTAGAGATTCACGGTGTCCCCCAGGACGCACGTGGCACAGCGGGTGCACTGGCTCGAGCGATGAATCGGGTAATGCGGTGGATTGACGGCACTTTTACCCTGCTAGCCATGCATGCGGAAGCACCCGGAGTCATTGTGGCGGCGCGTCGTAGCTCACCGCTGGTTATCGGTTTAGGTGAGGGGGAAAACTACCTTGGTTCAGATGCGCTTGCCTTCTGCGAACACACTCATGACGCCCTCGAGGTAGGACAGGATCAGTTGGTAGTTGTCACCGCCACCGACGTTACCGTGGCGGATATTGACGGAAATCAAGTGCAACCGAAAAAACTCACTGTCGACTTCACGCATGATCGCGCTTCTAAAGATGGCTGGCCGACGTATATGGAAAAAGAAATCCACGAGCAGCCGCGTGCCATTGCGGATACCCTGGCTGACCGTCTGGATTCCGAAGGATACCTAACGCTCGATGAGCTACGCATTCCCGCACAGGTGCTTCGCACCGTCGACAAGATGGTTATCGTAGCCTGCGGCACGGCGGCCTACGCAGGGCAGGTTGCCCGCTATGCGATTGAACACTGGTGCCGCATTCCGGTGGAAGTGGAATTGGCGCATGAGTTTCGTTATCGAGACCCGGTGGTGACCGAAAAAACACTCGTCGTTGCCATATCGCAATCGGGTGAAACGATGGACACGATTATGGCAATCCGTCATGCTCGTGAACAGGGCGCCAAAGTAGTGGCAGTGGTCAACACTCCCGGCTCGACGATTTCGCGAGAATCTGATGCCGTTCTCCTAACCCACGCCGGCCCGGAGATCGCGGTGGCGTCAACGAAGGCATTTACCGCGCAGATCACAGCCACGTATATTCTCGGTCTCTATTTGGCCCAGGTTAGAGGCAATAAGTTTATCGATGAAATTCAGGACTACCTCGATAAACTGGCTGAAATTCCGCATAAAGTCGAAACCGTACTGTCGCGGGCGGAAACGGTGCGTCAAACCGCACGAATGCTTGCGCAAGAAACGTCGGTTATCTATTTAGGCCGGCACGTAGGATTCCCCGTCGCGTTGGAAGGCGCCCTCAAACTTAAAGAAATCGCCTATATCCATGCTGAAGGATTTGCCGCTGGTGAACTGAAGCACGGGCCGATTGCCCTGATCGAAGACGGCCAGGTGGTCATTATTATTGTGCCGACACCGCGTCGACCTCAGCTGCACCGCAAAGTGGTTTCCAATATCCAGGAGGTCCGCGCGCGTGGCGCCCGCACCATCGTCATTGCCGAGGACGGCGACAACTCGGTCGATGATTACGCCGACGTGGTATTTCGAGTGCCGCCGACTCCGACGCTGTACGCTCCACTGCTGTCGGTAATTCCGCTACAGATCTTTGCGTGTGAGTTAGCTACCGCGAAGGAACTGGATGTGGATCAGCCGCGCAATCTTGCCAAGTCAGTGACGGTCGAATAGATGCGTAAGATCTGGTCTACCAAAACCATCCGCGAAGCGGAGGCCGCCGCAGTTGCGCAAGCTCCTGAGGATGCCCTGATGAAACAGGCCGCAGCCGGAGTTGCTGAAGCCGCTTCGACGATTTTGAATACCTGCCCAGCACTGCCGGTGGAATCGACAAGCGGCGATCGGCCGGCGCGAGTTCATGCGGCCGCTCTTGTGGGTGGGGGAGATAACGGCGGCGACGCTCTCTATGCAGCGGCTATGCTCTCGCGCGAGGGGTTTCGCACCCGCGCCATTATTGTTTCTGACCACCCACATCCGCGCGCGCTGGCGGCCGCTACCGAAGCGGGGGTGGACATTGTGTCGATTTGGGATAGCAACGCTCTAGTGCAGTCGATGAACGCGGTGAAGTATGCCGATGGTGCCCAGGTGTGGCTCGATGGTCTACTTGGCACGGGCACAGCCGGGGAAGTTCGCGAGCCCCTGCGTTCAACCATTGTTGCCCTGGAAAAACAACGTCTCCACGATGAGCGGGTGCGGGTAGTCACGATTGACGTGCACTCTGGGGCGGCGCGTGACGACGGAGAAATCTCGGGTCCGGCGCTGGGCGGCAATATTGTCGTCACCATGGGAGCAGTTAAACCGTCGCTAGTTTTCCCTCCGGCACGGTATCTTCACGACTCGGTGAGAATTGTAGAACTTGGCCTGCAACTGACCGGTAAGCCAGCGGCCCGGACAATGACCGTTGTCGACTTTGCGCGCGCCTATCATATTCCGGATGCGCATGACCATAAGTACACGCGCGGCGTCGTCCACCTGATGACCGGATCCGAGCAGTATCCGGGAGCGGCGGTACTCGGTGCGGTTGCGGCCACCTCAACCGGAGTGGGGATGGTGCGTTTTGATTCAACACCGACACCGACTGAATTAGTGCTTCAACGCTGTCCCTCGGTGGTCACCGGAGGGGGCCGAGCCCAAGCCATAGTTGTGGGATCGGGGATGGATCCCGAAATTTATGACACCCGCACCCGGGTGGAAAAGGCATTTAAAGCCTCGCGTAGAGGGCGCATACCACTGGTGGTGGATGCTGGGGCGCTTATATTTGTGGCGGAAGAGGTGCGCAAACACGGGCGCTTTTCCCATCCGGTGGTGCTCACACCGCATGCTGGAGAGGCGGCATCTTTAGCGTCGACGCTGACTGAAGAGGACATTACGCGTGAGGACGTGCAAACACGACCGCTGTATTACGCGAATCTGATTACTGCAGAAACCGGCGCTATCACGGTTCTCAAAGGTCACGCGACGATCATTACGGCTCCGCAGGCGATACCGTTTGTGCAGGCTGAAGCACCTGCCTGGGCTGCCACTGCTGGTACCGGGGATGTGCTGGCCGGCATTATGGGGGCGAGATTAGCTCATAATCGTGCTCTGGAAGAACGTAAGCTTCCTTTTGTAGATTACCCGCAGGTGGTAGCCGGAAGTGTGTGGCTTCACGGGACTGCTGCCTGGGCTGCCACGGGAGAGCCACTGCGTTTCCCGGATTCAGCTTTACGCCCTCAACAACTGTCAGGTATTGGACGGCCTGTTTCGGCGCTGGGGATCGCCCAGTCAGTGCGCGATGTGATTGGCCGAGCATTGCAGGCATGTTATCGACCAGCCATCCCTCACAACTGGGATGTGCATGACGGCCGCGCGATTACCCGAATCGAGGAACACGATGACTGAGTGCGCATACGCCGGATGGGCGCGGATTGATAACGCTGCGCTAGCGCATAATGCGCGCATGTTACGCCAAAGTGCCCCCGCGCAGGAGCATATGGGTATTGTCAAGGCCGATGCTTACGGACACGGTGCGGTACCCGTATCCCGCGCGCTTATCGAGGCCGGTTACCGGATGCTCGGTATTGCGCAAATAGATGAGGCACTGACTGTGCGGCGCGCTCTAGGAGCAGCCGCGGACAATACTCGCATATTTTCGTGGATTATTCCTCCTGCCCATGAGGGGGCGCTCAGGGAGGCCGTGCGCGCGGGTATTGAACTGTCAGCCTCGACGGTGGCAGATATTCTCGCCATCGCCGCCATTGGAATACCGGCGCGTATACACCTCAAAGTCGACACCGGCATGAGCCGAGCTGGAGCGCTGATTGAAGACTTCCCCGCTCTGGTGGCCGCCGCAGTGCAGGCGCGTGACCGCGGTGTTGAGACGGTGGGAATCTGGTCGCACCTGGCCTGTGCCGATGAAGTGGGCGGCTTAGCGCAGCGGGCGACCGACCGGCAGATCGAGATCTTCCAGCGCGCCCTCGAGATCGCCGCGGAGGGCGGTTTGGGTCATGTCACTAGGCATCTGGCAGCCACCTCCGGACAACTGTGGCATCCGTCGGCGCGCTATGACCTGGTGCGAGACGGTATCGGCTTATATGGGCTTACCCCGAATCCGCAGCACGCCACCACCGTCGAATTAGGGTTGCGTCCCGTTATGACGGTGGGAGCACCTTTAATGCTGGTTAAACATCTTCGTGCGGGTACAGCCGTATCCTACGGGGGAACCTGGACAGCCCCGCACGATACGTGGATCGGGCTCATACCATTGGGATACGGCGACGGCGTGCCACGACTGGCCTCTAATCGCGCTCGAGTTTCGGTATACACAGAAGCTGGCGTCATCGATGCGCCGATTATCGGGCGCGTATGCATGGATCAGTTCGTCGTCAAATTGGGGCAGGGGACTTCGGCACCGGCACGTATCGGCGATACCGCGATTCTCTTTGGAGATCCCTCTCGCGCCGATACGCGCGGTTGCCCCACGGCAGATGAGTGGGCTGAGGCATGCCAGACCATTAACTACGAAATAGTGACCCGCATAGGACCGCGCGTGCCGCGAGTATACGAAGGTTAAATCATGTTTACTCTCCATCTCGAATCTCCCGCCCAGACCCGCGCGATCGGCGCGTCCTTGGCGCCGATTATTCGCGGCGGTGACCTCATCATGCTGACCGGTGATCTGGGAGCAGGTAAAACTACCTTGACGCAGGGACTGGGCGCCGCCATGGGAGTGCGCGGACGAGTGGCTTCACCAACATTTATTATTGCGCGCACTCACGTCAACCCCGCCGGGCCCGATCTAGTACATGTTGATGCCTATCGCATCGGTGACCTGGATGATTTGGAGACTCTCGATCTCGATACCGCATTGGATGAAGCCGTTATTGTGGTGGAGTGGGGAAAAGGAAAAACAGAGGGGCTGTCTGACAACCGGCTTGAAATCACGATGGAAGTGGCAGCCAGCGGGGACGCCCCTATGGTGGAGCCGTTTGATCTGGAGGCGGCGGACGATGGTGCTCGCACCGTCACCGTCTCGGCAGTAGGCCCCCGGTGGAATGAGAGCACGGTAGAATCTGCTATGCGTGCAGCGCTGAAGATCGCGGAGTTTTCATGAGAGATTTGTGTATCGATACGTCAACTGGAGCCAGCGTCGCTGTAGTGGATGATACCGGCACCTACAGCGCGCGAGAAACCGATACGCGCGCCCACGCCGAACGCCTGAACATGTTGGTGCAAGAAGTCTTGCTCGATGCCGGCAAACCGTCTCGCGCTACCGACGCTAATCTCGATCAGGTGATCGTAGGGACGGGGCCGGCTACTTTTACGGGGCTTCGAGCGGGCCTGGTTACCGCTCGCGTTATTGCACATGCCTGCGGCATTCCGGTACGGGGAGTTTCCTCTCTCGATATTCTCGCCCGCTACTACCTGGATGAAACTGCTCGCGACGGTGAAATAGTTGTGGTGACCGATGCCCGTCGTCAAGAAGTGTACTGGGCGCACTACCGTGCTGCGGGGCCGGATGACGTGGAGTGTATGACCGGTCCGGAAGTTGCAACTGCCGATGCGGTGGCGAATCGATTTATTGACTCGTCGGTGACATTCGCGGGACCCGGATGTGCGCTATACCCCGATGCCCTGCCCACCCCGATGCCCGTTGTACCCGTTCACGCTGATATTGCCTCGCGAATTGTCCGAGCGCGAATCGCAGCTGGAATCACCGATTTTCCCACGGAGCCGCTCTATTTGCGTCGCCCCGATATTCATCCCGGGAAAGCCCGCTAGTGACGGTCAGATCCACGAATACAGTCCTGCGTCGGCTTACTTTGGCGGACCTGTTTTCTCTCATCGTTGCCGAAGAAGCTATTTTTCCCGAAGATCCGTGGTCTCAGGTACTTTTGACCGGTGAGCTGAGCCGGGATGACCGCCTGTATATTGGCGCGTTCGTACAGGACGATCTCATTGGCTACGCCGGAGCGCGACTTGGGATTGATTCCGACATCATGACTGTGGGGGTTACTGAAAATGCTCGCGGGCGGGGGATAGGAAGAATGCTCGTGAGTGAATTAATCGCACGCATGCGTCGCATTAGGATCATTGATCACCATAGATTTCTCGATTGCGATGAAGTGAGGGATGCGCAACCGTCCGGCCAGATTGATCGTGCGATTCGGCGGATTGAACGCGCGATTCTTGAAGTGCGGGCTACCAATACGCCGGCCATTGCCCTCTACCATTCTCTCGGATTTACCGAGATTGGCCGAATCGGGAACTACTATCGCCATCCCGTTGAGGACGCCATCGTGATGGAATATCGCATGGCGAATACTTCATGTGAGAGCTGAGTATCCGTACCTATTTACCCAGGACGTACTCGCGGATAGCGCACATCTATCCGGGATACCGAAAGCAGGAGCGGCTCTGCTTTGCCGCGGAGCTACAGAGTATTGAAAACAGCATCGGCCGACAGACGTTTCAAACGTGGGCGTTCTGACCCCGCTTGAGGTTCCTCACCGATGACAAGGACCATAAAGGGCTTCCATGATGTACCGGCAAAAAATTCTTGCTCAATGCCCGCGAAGTCTGCTCCGGTCATTGGACCCACGTTCATTCCAGCTGCGCGCAGCCCGATAATGTAATACGCCGCCTGCATAAAACTGGCGCTCTCAGCCAATTCGGTGCGTCCCGCAAGAGTTTGCGTCAAACTTTCGGGAGCTCCCATTGCGCTCATGCCAGCGGGAAAATCTTCGTCCGACGATAGGATCACAACCGCGGGAGCCTGACGGACCGATGCTTGATTCACCGGATTCATGAGTGGAATGAGTGTTTCCCGGGCCCAATCGGAATCAACTACGCTAACGCGCATGGGGCAGGAGTTGTAGGCAGTGGGTGCCCAGCGGATGATGTCGTAGACAGCTTTGAGTCGCTCAGGGGTGATATCCGCCGGCTCAAATAGGCGCTGGGTGCGCATATGGGCAAAAATGCGGGTTATCTCAGTAGGTGTTTGCTTAGCATTGCTCATGTCTTTATCCCATCACAGGTTCACCTTGATTGGGACGGGTGGTGAGCAAAATCCCTTTTACGCAACCTTGGCGTTTCGTAAAAGCTGAGAATTCGGTGCTATGGCTGGAAAAAACGACGATCGTATTTGAAAATGTAAAGGGATTGTTATGCCGAGGGCGTTGCCCGCCGAGGCGCGCCAAACTCGATGTTGGCCCGTTGACGAAGGCGAGAAATAAGGCAGGGGAACCTAAAGTCCTCGTCGCTCATAGAGGCGGTTGGGTAACCTCAAACTATGGCCAATACTAATGTCACAACGAAGAAGCGCCGAGCGTGGAGCACCAATGTGTTCGTTAAGCAACTCATGGCGATTTCCGGCGTCTTCTTCGTCATGTTTGTAATAGTTCACGCATATGGAAACCTGAAGATGTTCTTCGGGAAGGAAGCGTATGACCACTACGCTCACTGGTTGAAGACAGATGCCTTCTATCCGTTACTTCCCGAACACGGACTTATCTGGGTATTCCGCACCGGCCTGATTTTAATGGCCGTGATTCATATCGGTGCCGCTTTCCACACGTGGTTCATCTCCCGGAGGGCTCGCGCTGACCGCTACAACGTCAAGAAGTCCGTCGCAGACTCTTACGCCGCTCGCACTATGCGGGTGAGCGCGGTTCTGCTTCTGTTCCTCATCGTTTTCCACATCCTCCATTTCACGACGGCGACGATCCCGCTCGGATTCGCTTCCTCTGAAATGTCTCCCTACATGCGTATGGTCGGAGCATTCTCCAACCCACTGGTACTTCTGATCTACGTAGTTTTTGTCGGCACGCTTGCCATGCACATCGGCCACGGCATCTGGTCGGCCCTGCAAACCCTGGGCTGGCTGCGTCGTAATACGCAGGCCATCACGATTACGATCTCCGGAATCGTTGCGGGCATCGTGTTCGTCATGTTCATGCTGCCGCCCGTCTCTATTGCGCTCGGCATCATCTCGTGAGGACTGTGAAAATGACTGATCAACTAATACATGGCCTCTACCGCGAAGGCGAGAAGATCGCGGACACTAAGGCACCCATGGATGTGCCGTTGTCAGAATGCTGGGAGAGTCGAAAATTCTCCGCCAAACTGGTGGCTCCTACCAACCGACGCAAAATTAAAGTAATTATTGTCGGCACCGGACTAGCCGGCGGTGCATCCGCGGCCTCACTCGGTGAAATGGGCTATCAAGTACATGCATTCTTCTACCAAGATTCCGCTCGTCGTGCGCACTCCATTGCCGCGCAGGGCGGAATTAACGCGGCGAAGAACTACCGCAACGACTCCGACTCCGTCTACCGACTGTTCTACGACACCGTTAAAGGCGGCGACTACCGCTCACGCGAAACCAACGTCTACCGCCTGGCGGAAGTATCGGCAAATATCATTGACCAGTGTGTTGCCCAAGGTGTGCCATTCGCACGCGAATATGGCGGTCTGCTCGATAACCGGTCATTCGGTGGCGTGCAGGTATCTCGTACCTTCTACGCTCGCGGTCAGACAGGTCAGCAGCTGCTGATTGGCGCATACCAGGCACTCGAACGCCAGGTCAAGGCCGGAACGGTGACTGAGCACCCCCGTCATGAAATGGTGGAGCTTATTGTTGTCGACGGTAAGGCCCGCGGCATCATTGCCCGCGATATGACAACTGGCAAGCTGGAAACACATCTTGCCGATGCTGTCGTGCTCGCTTCGGGCGGCTACGGTAACGTATTCTTCCTCTCGACCAACGCAATGGGATGTAACGCAACCGCCGCGTGGCGCGCTCACCGCAAGGGCGCTTACTTCGGTAACCCGTCATATACTCAGATTCACCCGACCTGTATTCCGCAGCACGGTACGCAGCAGTCGAAACTGACCCTGATGTCAGAGTCACTGCGTAACGATGGACGCATTTGGGTTCCCAAGCGTGCCGAGGATTGCCAGAAGGATCCGCGCGATATTCCCGAAGAGGATCGCGACTATTACCTCGAACGGATCTACCCGTCATTCGGTAACCTCGTTCCCCGTGATATCGCTTCGCGTCAGGCGAAGAATATGTGTGACGAAGGTCGTGGTGTAGGCCCCGAGATTGACGGCGTCGCACGCGGCGTTTACCTCGATTTCGCCGAAGCTATCGAGCGTATGGGACGGGACGTCGTATCTGCTAAGTACGGCAACCTTTTCGATATGTATGAGCGCATTACCGGCGACAACCCGTACGAAACCCCGATGCGTATCTACCCGGCTGTGCACTACACCATGGGTGGCCTGTGGGTTGACTACGACCTCGAGTCCAACCTTCCGGGTCTGTACGTAGCCGGTGAGGCGAACTTCTCCGATCACGGTGCCAACCGTCTCGGCGCATCCGCACTCATGCAGGGGCTGTCGGATGGCTACTTCGTACTACCGAATACCATCAACAACTACCTGGCAGATGCACCCGGTTTTGATCCGGTGGATGAAAACACGCCAGAAGTTGTCCAGGCACTCCAGGACGCGCAGGCGAAAATCGACAAACTTATGTCGATTGACGGCAACCGTTCGGTGGATGACTTCCATAAGGAACTCGGCCACATCATGTGGGAATACTGCGGTATGGAACGCTCCGAAGAAGGACTCAAGAAGGCTATCGGCATGATCCGTAAACTTCGCGAAGAATTCTGGACGAATGTTCGCGTGCCCGGAAAAGCGATTGGTGAGCTCAACCAGTCGCTGGAGCGGGCAGGCCGCGTAGCAGACTTCCTCGAACTGGGAGAGCTCATGTGTATTGACGCCCTCCACCGTGAGGAATCCTGTGGCGGTCACTTCCGCGCAGAATCCCAAACCCCCGAAGGCGAAGCCCTCCGTAACGACGACGACTACCTCTATGTCGCCGCGTGGGAGTGGGGCGGCGAAAATGGCGCACCCACCCTCCATAAGGAAGACCTCGTCTACAAGAATATCGAGCTGAAGCAGCGGAGTTACAAGTGAACATTACACTCAAAATCTGGCGCCA
>JAUNVE010000042.1 GCA_030537795.1 Actinomycetaceae bacterium | reverse complement strand
GACTGTCGACGGCCGGTTTTTCCGAGCCGTGGAAGAGTCGAGAGGCGTTTTCGAATGTCACACTAGCCACGGTCGTGTCCTTTTGATCGGTAATGGGTTAAGAGTAGGCGGTGGGGATGGCATGGTGTGACATCCCCACCGTATGAGTTACTTGAGTTTCGGTTTGATGTCGGTGTCGATCATCGGTTGCTGTTCGGCGTCGAGCGCTTTGAAGGTTTCCGTCACGTCAGCACCTTGTGAGATCTTGTCCAAAGCCGCACCAATCCTCATACCGCCGCCGGAGACGAAAGCACGTCCCACATCCTGCTTCTGGGTGAAGTCAAGCTGTTCGACAGCGGTTTTGAAGTTCGGGTTCTCCTTGAAGTACTCCTGAACTTCGGGAAGTTCACGGGCCGATGTACGAACCGGCATATAACCGGTGTTCTGCGAGAAGTACACGGTGTTCTCAGCGTTCGTAATGAAACCGATGAACTTGGCTGCAGCCTCCTTATTAACGGACTTAGCCGGAATAGCAAGGCCCGCCCCACCGGTTGAGCAGCCAATAACTCCGTCAGGGCTGGGGAGGAATGCGGTAACCACATTCACCTTGCCGTCTTCGGCCACGCCGGTAAGAGAACCGGTCGATTCAAGCATCGCCGCTGCTTGGCCGGATACAAATGGGGCAGTCGCGTCCTTGGCAGCTTTAAAATAACCCTGATCGAACTGCGATTTGAAGAATTCGCCTGCCTTAATCGATTCGGGGCTGGACATGCTCATTTCCCATTCTTGCGAATAAGCACCACCGAGAGACCAAATCATGCCTTGGAAGTACCAGTCCATGTAGTTCGAGCCATCCGGGATAACCAGGGGCGTCACTCCCGGATTCGCCTCCTGGAGTTTCGGCGCAAACTCATCATTCCATTCGTTCCAATCCTTCGGACCACGATCAGGCAGCCCAGCCGCATCCCACATGTCCTTGTTGTAGTAGAACAGCGGTGTTGACCGGGAGTAGGGGACCGCGAAATGCGAGTCGTTGAACATGTATTCGTCGTAGAGGTTGGCAACGTAGTCATCGGGATTGCCGTCGTTATTTGCGAGGAGGTCGTCTAGCGGTTCGAGCTGGTCATTGAGCGCGAAGTTAAACCAGGTAACATCCGATGCTACGACGATATCCGGAACCTGTCCGCCAGAAAGCGCGGCATTGAACTTCTGCGCGACTTCTTCATAGTTTTTGCCTGCGTCCGTTAACTTAACGGTGATGTCGGGGTTTTCGGCCTCGAAACGTTTAATCAGCTCTTCTTCGAGAGCCTTAGAGCTTGCGGGATGGTTCGACCAGAAGTCAAGAGTGACTTTTCCGTCGGCATCGGTACTCGATTCATTTGAATCACCGGATGTTCCCATTCCAGCGCATCCGGAAAGCAGGAGGCTCCCAACAGCGAGTGCCCCTACAGCTATGCGGGTCATTTTCATGTGATTTTACCTTTCTAGGTGCTGGCCTCGAGCTCAGGGATTATCCCTTGACTGCTCCGGAGGTGAGGCCCTTAATCATGTTCTTTTGGAGGATGAGGAACACGATGAGGACGGGAATGACTGCGAGGACCGTTCCCGCCATGACGGGGCCCCAGTTCGTGAGGCCCTCGTTGTTCTGGAGGAAAGTAAGGCCGATCTGAATAGGTGCTGTGCGCTCGTCATCAGACATGAGGAATGGCCAGAGGTATTCATTCCAGTCATTAACGATGGTGATCAGCGCAAAAGCGGACAGCGTCGGCCAGGACATCGGGAGAACCACACGGAATAGGAGCTTGATTGGACCTGCCCCGTCCATACGGGCGGCCTCGATCACTTCCGTGGGGAGGGAGAGGAAGTGATTTCGCATGAGGAAAGTGCCAAATGCTGTCCCTGCCAGCGGCAGAATAATGCCGAGGAACGTATTTCGCAGTCCTAGCGATGCGATGAGGGCGTAGTTGGAAATAACCGTGATCTGATTAGGCACCATGAGGGAGGCGATAACCATGAGGAATATGAGGTTGCGTCCGGGGAATCGCAGCAGTGCGAGGGCATAGGCAGAGGTGACGCCGAGAGCGATTTTGATACTCGAAAGGAACACCGTGATGATGATGGAGTTTCTCAGGTAGGTGTTAAATGCGAGATCGGTTTGGACAGTAGCGTAGTTGCTAATGGTTGGCGGATTAGGCCAGTAGGTGGCGGGATTGACGTAGATATCTCCCGCAGTTTTAAAGGATGCGAGTACGATCCAGTAGATAGGAACGAGGATGAGGGCGAGGGAGAAGAACATCGCGATATATCCAATCACTTTGAACGTGATTGTTTGGCCAACGTAGTTCACTTCTTCCTCATGCGCGGTTACGGCGTCTTTTTTGCCGAATCCTAGGATTCTCATTTTTCACCTCGTTGCATGAAATGCACCTGGATCATCGTAATGATGAGCAGGATAATGAAAAGAATAGTGGCGACGGTGGCTCCGTATCCCGCGCGGTTATTGACGAAAGTCTCTTGGTACACCTGATAAACCATGGTGGCGGTAGTGTTCCCCTGGGGGCCACCTCGGGTCATGACATTAATGATGTCGAAGACCTGCATGGAGTTAAGTAAGACGGTGATCGACAGGAAGAAAGTCGTTGGTCTCAGTTGTGGCAGGATCACCCGGGTGATGCGTCGCCATTGATTTGTCCCGTCGATTTCGGCGGCCTCATCCAAATCTTTGCGGCGGCCTTGCAGGGCGGCAAGGTAGATGACGAAGGTATAACCGAGGTTCTTCCAAATGTAGGTGACGGTCACCATGAACAATGCCCATTTAGGTTCTTGGTAAAAGTCAGGGGAAGCCACACCAAATCGACCAAGGATATCGGCGATGAGACCGAAGTTCGGTTCGAAAACGAATTGGAATGCGACTCCGATGGCGGCGCCCGAAATAATATATGGCGCGAATACAACGGAACGAACAAAGTTCCGTCCTTTGATTTTCTGGTCAAGGACCATGGCGAGAAACAGGCCGAGAAGTATTGACCCAAATACCGTCGCCACCGTAAAAATCAGCGTGTTGGACAGAACTTGCCAGGTCGATGGATGATTCCACCAGGTGCGGTAGTTGGCGAATCCAACCCAGTCTGCTGTCGGCGAGGACACGTTCCAGTTGGTAAAAGAGAGACGAACGTTGTCGACCAGGGGGCGGTAGGTAAAAGACAGTAGCAATACCAGGTTTGGCACCAGTAGGACTGCAGCCAGTAGCCATTCTCGGTTGTCTGGCCTGTCGGACCGCTTGACCTTTCGACTCGGTGGTATGCCAGTGTCAGCAACGGAGGACTGCGTACTGCCAGCAGTAGACGTCGCAGGTACGCGTGCGCCTAACTTGGCCAGCATGTCTTCACTATGTGCCGCATTAGGATTACTGTCACGCTTAGGTGTGTCACTCACGGGCGTTGCCACCTCCCTCCTCGGCTAGTGGATGCGTAGCGGATAGGCGAAATCGATCCACCACGCACTATTGGCGCACTATTGGCGAGTGCTCATTTTTCCACACGCACGTCGACGATCACGTGTGGTTGAGCATACGCTCCAGATTGCAGTGTACGGACTTTCGTCCCCCTTTGTGAGGACTTTCGAGGATAAAAACCCGGTCGATTTTGTCATCTCCTTTATGCGTCGCGTTTTCGCAGTTCAGGGCATAGTGGGGCAAATCATTACAGTTTCTTCGCCATTTCCGAATTTCGGCATTACTGACCTCAGAATGCGTCCATCGACGTTTTCAGGCTCATCGGTAGCACCAGTTGTTATCAAATCGTTGCTTTGTGTTCTCCGGTCGAGCTACACAATCACCGCGAGAGGCCGTCCCCGCAAAAATGTCGGCACCACTTGAGCGATTCAGAGTGAGCTACGGATTTTACGCATCGTACGATGCGGGATTCCCGCATCATCAAACTCCGGTCCGTAAGCGTGGAAGCCTAAAGATTCATAGAAAGGGATGACTCGCGTTTGTGCGTCTAACTCGATGACCATTTCCGCCGGATTGCGGAGGGCGCGTGCGGCCACGACCTCCGCTTGTTGAATCAGTGAACTCCCTAGGCCGTGACCGCGAGCAGAGCGTTCTACCACGACACGACCTATATGAATGGCGGTAGGACTGTTGATGAGGATGCGCGCACCCGCAATAAGCTCATCCGCGTGGAAGATTCCAACCGGGATTGTTTCAGTCAGTGGCGCAAAGTCGCGAGCGTCGATCTCGAGGACGAAAGGAACCTGTTGTTCGCATACGAAAACTCGGTAACGCAAGTCAAAGTAGGCGGCCCGTTGGCTACTGGAATGAAGAATGCGCGTTTTAGCGTCAGGAGTTGGCGTCATGGCGCCCACTAGTTGATTGATCTTTTTTCTTCGTGTAGCGGAGGTACCCCCACGCTCCGCCAACGGCAATGAGAAGTGGGATTGCAGCTATAACGAACATGAGTGCTCCCACGGTTAGCCTCCTTCATGTCATGCGGTACGTGCTATAGATTTCCACCACCACGGTACAGGGTAGCAATTTTGCGGCGCTCACCACACCCATCTTTCATCTTCGTATCAAGTTGCGTTTGACCTGGTATTACGGGGATTTTGAGCGGTCAGAAGATCCGTCTCTCGCACCGGCAGCGCGGTTTGAAATTACCGATCCTGTACCTTCATGAGGTTTGTCATGGGGAGGGCGTGAAAGATGCACGCCAAGTCATGACAGCCGTTACTACCGCTCGCTTAGCCGCACACAGACGATGGGGGTATGAGCAGAAAAGAAGTCGTTGTCGCCAGCCAACTGACGCGCGTTTACGGAAAGAAATTCACCGCCGTCGATGCCATCGACCTATCGATTGTGGAGGGCGAAATCTTCGGCCTCCTGGGGACCAATGGTGCGGGGAAGACCTCCACGCTCGAAGTTCTCGAAGGGCTCGCTCCGGCCACCAGAGGTACGGTGCGAGTTTTCGGCCTCGATCCGCGCAAAAACCGCAAGAAAATCCGCCCGTTCCAGGGTGTCATGATGCAAGAGGGCGGATTCCCCACCGACCTCACTGTCGAAGAAACGGTGAAAATGTGGGCCGGTACGCTGAGCAATCCCGTCCCCATCGCAGAAGTCATCGACAAGGTAGGTCTCGGCCACAAAACGAAAACCCGAGTGAAAGCCCTTTCCGGCGGAGAAGTACGCCGACTGGATCTGGCATGTGCCCTCCTGGGAAACCCAAAGCTCCTGTTCCTCGATGAGCCCACCACCGGCCTCGATCCCGAATCTCGACGAAATACGTGGAGCCTCATTCGCGAACTACATCAATCGGGTACCACCATCGTTTTGACCACCCACTACCTCGAAGAAGCTGAGGCGCTGTGTGAGCGTCTCGCGATCATGCACCAGGGCAGCATTGCGCGGGTTGGAACACCTGAAACAGTTGTGGCCGGCTATCCGGGAACCATCACATTTCGCACCGATACCCCGCTACCTGCGGCATTCGCCCAATACTCGACCTCCGACGATGGCTTTGTCACAGCCCAGACTCAAAATCTACAAAAGGATTTGACGGAACTCCTCGACTGGGCGCGCGACGCCAACGTGCAACTCCATGATCTGCAAGCGCGCGAAGCAAGCCTCGAAACCGTATTCCTCGACATCGCCGATCAAACCGTATAAGGAAACCTCATGACTACCACCGTTCGTACCATTAGCCCGATCAGTCAGCTGGTTTCTCTCAGCCATGCTGAATTTGTGCTGCTCACCCGCAATGTCGTCCAATTGTTCTACGCGGTAGTGATGCCGCTCATTATCCCGTTTTTATTCGCTAGTGTGACTGACCACGATGGACTTGACGGACTTATTGCGTCGATAGTTACCCTGTCCATCCTCTTTGCGCTTCTTTTGGTGTCCTACTACAACCCACTGTCTGCACTGGTGAACCGCCGCGAGGAATCAACGCTCCAGCGGCTGAGGGCAGGAGAACTCTCCGATGGGTTGATTCTCCTATCGGTATGCATGCCCGGACTCATCATCGGTGTGATTATCCCCGCGATCACGCTTTTTCTGGCCATGAAAATTCTTAATCTCCCTACCCCCGAAAACATGTGGCTCATCGCTCTTGGCACCGTTCTTATGCTGACCTTGCTACCACTGCTTGCTATCTTGACGGCAAACTTCACTCGTACCGCTGAATCTGCGCAAATGACATCAATGCCCCTCATCACGATCATGTCGGTGGGTAGTTTCGCCCAGATGGTGCCCGATTCCGCTCCCACAGTGCTTCGGGTGATTGTGCAGGCGATTCCATCTGGCCCGTTTTCCGACCTCATGGCCATGGGTTGGTTTGGCGGTGTCGAGACTGCGACCGTATTGCGCGCAACCGGCATTATGCTCGCCTGGATTATCGTGTGCGCCGGATACGCGAAGCTCAGGTTCCGCTGGGCGCCGCGCGTATAAGGCCGTCATGGCGCATCGATTCTTGGGGATGAGGGCGGAGCCGGGCAAGGCCACGTGCCTGCCGGTGGTGGGCTTCGCCCTCATTCTTGTACCTGACAGTGATTACATTCCACGTGGCATTTCTTCGGCTGGTAGCGTGATGATGTGAATAGGCGTAAGAGGTCGTGGGCTTTCACTCCGATGCAGGATTTTCCATCGAACTCGGTGAGGTGGGCGTACCGTTCGTTAGAGTGGTCGATGTGGTTAGTCCTCGTGTGCTACATGGGGATTTTCTTCCTGATTATCACGATGCATAAGTCGTTTGATGGGGATGCTACGAGTTTGACGCCCGTGTGGTTACTCATTGCGACAACGGTGTTCTGCGGGTTTTTCTCGTACCGGTGGCTTCATTACGGTGTTGATTTTCGCGAGCGCCAACATCAAATCGAGGCTGCGATTTTGTGTTCCCCCACTATCATTGGTGCGCTCTCGACTCTGGTTCCCGGTGTGACGGATAATAGCCTGCTCGTCCCGATGGTTATGGCATCGGCGTATGGGGCGGTTATGCCGATTAGTATTTTTGGGCCGTCGTGGCTGGGAGTGGTAGTCATGTTGAGTTTCGGCGGGATCGCCGAGCTTCTCGCGCACAGTCGTCCCAACGTTGTCGTTCTCGGTCTGTTCGTCCTCGTCATGTGGATATCACTCAAAAGCACGTTGTGGTACATGTCGATTTTCGCTGAGCTTCATCATGCGCGTAGCGTTGAGGCACAGCTCGTTCGGGCTCAAGAACGGTTACGGTTCGCCTCTGATCTCCACGATGTTGTTGGCCGAACGATGTCGACAATTTCGTTGAAGACGCAGTTAGCGGATCAGCTGGTCGCGCGAGGCGACCCACATGCCCGCGATCAACTCGCTGAAATCTCACAACTGACGAGTTCATCGATGGAAGAGATGAGAGCGCTCGTACGGGGATATCGCGCTCCGGAACTGTCGGATGAACTCGACGGCGCGATCGCGCTACTGAGAGCCAGCGGCATCACGGTATCGGTTTCGGGAGCGCCCGAACGAGTCCCCGAGATTCACCGCTCGCTGGCCGCGCATGTTCTACGCGAGGCGACAACCAATATTCTGCGTCATTCCAACGCCACTCACGTGTCGATTTCCCTAGCGGATCGGGGCATCGCCGTGACGAACGATCGTCCAAAACCGACGGGCGACGATACTGGCACCGGCATCGCAACTCTTCGTGAACGGGTCGGCTCGGCAGGCTCATTACATGTTCTTCACGCCGCGAAGTCGTTTACAATCCAAGTGGATTTTGAGGAGGCATCATGATTCGAGTTGTGCTCGTTGAAGACGAGCAGCTCATTCGCGCCGCCCTCGCCGGCTTATTAGATCTAAGCGACGACATTGCCGTCGTCGGCCAGTTTTTGAGTGGGGAGGAGGCCGTGCGCGGCACCTCGGCCTTAGCGCCCGATGTGGCTGTAGTTGACCTCCAGCTCCCCGGTATGGATGGCATCGACACCTCGCTCGCACTCATGGAACGCGTGCCTGGAATGAAATGTATGATCCTCACTTCGCACGCGCGACCGGGTTATTTGAAGCGGGCTCTGTCAGCTGGCATTTCCGGTTTTATGCCCAAAACTATTTCAGCCGATGATCTCACCAACGCAGTGCGAACCGTGGCAAGCGGAGGCCGCGTGGTTGATTCTGGTTTGGCCGCCGACGCAATTGCTTCGGGTGATTCTCCCCTGACTACCCGAGAAGCCGACGTTCTTGAGCTTGCCACCGACGGGACACCTGTCGCCGAGATTGCTCGCCGAGTTCATCTCGCTGAGGGAACGGTCCGCAACTATCTGTCTTCCGCGCAGGCCAAGCTAGGCGCTTCCAACCGCCACGAAGCTGCGGAGCTGGCACGGCGAAAAGGGTGGATTGGGTGAGCGACTGGGTACATACTCTGAGTTTCCCGGCTCATGAGTCGGCCAAACAGGCGGCCCGCGAACTGCAAATGCTCGGTTGGATGCCGTATGCGGGAATCCAATACGACGGTTCAGATTCGTGGATCGTCAGCGTTTACCGTCCCGTTGACGTTACTGCCGATCTTGAGGCCGCCGCCGACCGCTTCTTTGAGGGCGTTGCGAAGCGGAACTGCGGGGTATATGTGGGGTCCGAGCTCGGCTGAATTCACTTGCTGACAGGCACACGCCCTCGGGTATGGATTCGGACGTGTCTTCCTCTGGTGCTGCCACATTTGCACTCGCTCTCGACACTGTCGGCACTCTCGGCACTCTCGGTGCTTTCGGTCCTCGATTCAGACAGTTCTCACCCGCCCTCAACACCGCACCCGCACACACCCGCCCTCAGCCCCCGATTCCGACACTTCCACTCGAAAAACTCCCAAATTCGGGTCGATTCCGACACCAAACACATACGAAGTGTCTGAATCGATGAAAGTTAGTAGTGAACAGGGCGCTCAGCGGAAACAACTCAACTACAAAAGACAAACACAACCAACGAAAGCCTGCGGCGGTGAAATAAAACAGAGCCTAAGTCAGCTACAGTGAGCCTACGCCGGTGAGGGAGAGCCTACGAGGGGGTTCTAGCCTCACTCTAACCATCATTTTGGGGGTCGTAGGCTCTCCCTACCGAAAATAGGGGCCGCAACAGAGAGCCTACAGTTGGGAACCGCACGCTAGACAGAGCCTACAGCCACAAGGTAGAGCCGACGCGGACACAGAATACGGCGAACTCCCAAAAGGTGGAGAAAAGGAGGCCGCCGTAGCTTATGTTGCGCACCAAGTACCACCTCGGCACGTGAATAAACCGCACTCGAGACAAGTGCGCCGGGTAGTGAAAACCGCACCCGAGGTCACCCAAGGTCGGTCACGGTCACCCGAGGCCGCCTACCGCGCACCAAGCAACCCGCGAGCGACCCGAGCCGAGGGCTAGCGCAAACCGTACGAAAGCTCCGGATGAGCATCTGCGATTTCCAACAGGCGGTTGTACTTGGCAATGCGTTCGCCGCGAGCGGGAGCGCCGGTCTTGATCTGACCACACCCGGTAGCGACGACGAGATCAGCAATGAATGAGTCGGGGGTTTCACCCGAGCGATGCGACACCATCTGCCCGTAGCCGGCCTCATGACACATCGTCATGGCCTCAATAGTCTCGGTGAGAGTACCGATCTGATTGACTTTGATCAGCGATGCATTGGCAACACCGTTTTCGATAGCGCGCTTAATAATCGCCGGATTCGTACAGAAGTTATCGTCACCGACTAGTTGCACCCGGTCACCGATCGCGTCTGTGAGCGCTTTCCATCCCTCGTCGTCATTTTCGGCAACGCCATCTTCAATCGACCAGATTGGGTAGTCGACAATCATCTTTTCATAGCGAGAAACCATATCGGAGGACGACAGTTTCTCACCCGAGACAGTGTAAGTGCCGCCGTCATAAAACTCTGAGGAGGCCGGATCTAAAGCGATCATGACGCCATCGCGGCCCGCCGAATATCCGGCGCTCGTAATGGCTTCGACCAGCAGGGCGCAGACTTCTTCCGGGCTTTCGAGGTCGGGAGCAAAACCACCCTCATCTCCCAGGCCAGTGGAATGCCCGCCGGCAGCCAGCAAACTCTTGAGTTTCGCATAAACTTCCGCTCCGGCACGCATGGCCTCCGCGAAGTTCGGTGCTCCCAACGGGGAAATCATAAATTCTTGGAAGTCGAGAGGATTCGGCGCGTGCGCCCCGCCGTTGAGGACGTTGAAGCACGGCACCGGTAACCTCGGTGGTTGCCCTTCTATTCCAGGAAGCCACTTCCACAGCGCTGTGCGATCATATTGTGAAGCGGCTCGCGCAAAAGCCATTGACACACCGAGGATGGCATTGGCTCCGAGCCGTCCTTTGTTTTCGGTACCATCAAGTTCAATCATGGCTCGATCAATTTCTGCCAGACTCTCCCATGAGCGGGAGAGGACGAGGTCGCGAAGCTCACCATTGACATTCGAAACCGCCGTTAAAACACCGGCGCCTCCAAAACGATTCATGTCGCCGTCACGCAATTCAACAGCTTCGCGCGCTCCGGTTGAAGCTCCTGATGGCACCCCTGCAACCGCGCGAACGCCCTCCATTTCGACAGCAACTTCAACGGTGGGTTTTGCGCGCGAATCGATAATTTCGTGGGCGTGAACATTCGTCACTGTGTAGCTCATGGCCAACAGCCTTTCTCTACTTAAGAAAGAGGCAACCTGCGTAAGCATTACTGCCTCGCAGGGACCGTTGGCTTCTGGATTATCACACTGATCCAGTAAGCGGTTTCATAGGCGAGCCCCACCGCCACTTAAGCTCAGGATAACACCGGTTTTTCGGTAATTCTGGTGCAAATTGGCCTGTAGCACATAAGAGCAGACACGACGACCTCAACGTTCAATCATTCACGCAACCAAACAGGTACTGACCTGCCGATTCTTCAAACTTTGGTTTTGCCAAGATACTTACACGCATTTAGTTGTACGTTGTTTTTTGACGCAATTTACACACATCCGATTACTACCCGCGGGAATCACGATTGAGAGCGGATTCTTCATGCAGACCACCATGTCCGATCAGCAAATCTAACGCCGTGTACTTATCGGCTCTCTCGTCGACTCAACCATTGAGTGGTACGATTTTCTGCTCTACACGACAGTCGTCCCGATTGTATTCACCCCCTATTTCTTCCCCGAATCAGATCCTGTTGTCGCGATCATGCTCGCGTACTAAGGTCACGCGCTCACATTTTGTCCCCCATTCGGCGGAGTTTTCTGTGCTCACGTTGGCGACCGAATCGGCCCCAAGAAAACACGTATCGTCACACTGTCACAGATGGGTTGGACACCATGGCGATTGGCCTGCTGCCGACCTACGAGCAAATCGACGTATGAGCTCTCATTTTGCTATTCCTATGTCGAATTGTGTAGAAACTGGCAAATAGCGGTGAATAGGGTAGAGCCCTGTTGCTCGCTTTCGAATACGCTCCCGCGAAAAAACAAGGCCATTTTGGCGCCATTCCACAAACGGTGTGACGTGGGGTCTTATTCTCGGAAATGTTGCTCTGTTGATTTCAGTTAACTGGGCGGGTCAGGAACTGTTTGTGGCCTGGGTATGGCGGATTCCATTTATCCTGTCGTCTGTTCTCATCTTCCTTGGACATTGATTGGTGTTTTCACCGCTGTTCGTTGTCCCCAACAGGCGGAACGCATACACGAGCAGACGGTTACAACACCCTAATATGTGGAGTGGATGGAGGCGCACGCATCCGTGACGTCATCGTGCCTTCGCCCTCTTCCTGTTTCAAGCGATAGTGTCGATGTGGGGGTCACGAAAGGATCGATGATGAGGTTACTAAACAGTGAGGATATTTGGGACGTCTACTCGATGGAGCAGGCGTTAGAGGACGTTGCGGCTGCGTTCGTTGCAACGAGCGCGGGTGACGCAGTACTTCCCTTACGCACTCGGATTAGTATTGACGACCGACGTACCCTGTTGATGATGCCGTCCTACAGTGCGAGAGTGGAGGCCGCCGCTGTCAAAACTATTGGGCTCTATCCCGACAATGCCGCTAAGAACCTGCCCACAGCTCCAGCTAGTACGATTCTTCTCGATAGCGAAACCGGGCAAGTTCGCGCTCTTGTCGACGGTGATACTGTCACGAAGATTCGCACTGGAGCGTCATCTGGAGTAGCCTTTCGCTACCTTGCCACAGAATCTGCTCGCGTAGGTGTACTCGTTGGTACCGGCGGGCAAGCCTACACGCAACTGCTCGCTATGGTCATAGCTCTACCAAATTTAGAAGAGGTGCGAGTGGTAAATCCCGATCGCAATTTTGCCGAGCGGTTTGTTGATGAACTCAGAAAGTGGAAGCCTTTTGTCGAAAGCGGTTACGACGGCGTTATCACAGTTGCCACCCATAGCGATACTGCTGCCATAGATGCCGACGTCATTATCCTGGTTACGTCCTCCCACACTCCCGTGCTTTCTGCTCAAAACCTCAAACCTGGGTGTGTCATTTCGTGTGTGGGCTCCTATCAACCGCATATGCAAGAATGCGGTCCCGACATTGTTGAACACGCAAACCGCATTATTTGTGACCATGTTGAGTCCTGTTTGGCAGAAAGTGGCGACCTCATTATTCCGCTGGAGCAAGGGCTAATCGACAAGTCACACGTGACCGACGAAATCGGTGAAATTATCGGAGGTGACAAACCGGCCCGCACCTGCGATTCAGACATTATCGTGTACGAAACAGTTGGCGTGGGTACTCAAGATCTCTGGGCTACCCAGGCAATTGTCGAGGCCGCCGAGAAACACAACGTCGGCACCGAGTGGACGATGACGGAGCTCATCTAGGCTCCACTGGTACCGCCGGGTGCAACACCACGTCAAGCGTCAATACTCTTCTACGCGTCTTCACATGTAAATGTTATACTTTTCAAATACTTTTGGCCCATAGCGATTTGATACCGATCAGTTGAAGAGAAATGCGAGGACGCATTGGACTCCAACGACCCCAACAACACGCAACCATCTGAATCTCTCGAAGAATTTGAACAACCCCATATTGAATCCGACGATGACAGCCTGATGGCGAGTTCGTTTGTCACCAGATGGAAAAGCTCACTCATCGCTGGAGGAATCGGAGCTTCGATTCTTTTGACAGTAATCATCCTCATTGTCTCGTATTTTTACTGGCCCTCAATCACCGCTTTTATTGGGCAGGGAGACGGTAACGGATCTGATGCACACTCGGTGATGAGGTCGAAACAATCACCACGCGTTATCCACGCCGATGAGCTACTGGAGATACGCAAGGGGAGTCCAGACGCAGATAAACTCCTCGCATACAAAGAATCGTATTACGATCCACCCTACGAGGGGATAGTCGAGCTCTATGCCAAAGCTGAAGATGTCGGAGCAAAACTGACGGCAGTGTACTTGACGCTCGAGAAAACCGAGACCCATACGGTCGAAGAATACAAAACCATTGTCGAGCATCTTGACCCCGGCCAGGAATGGTCTAAGACCGTGGATGCCCAAACTAAAGCAGATGTGTATTGGATCCTCACTATTGATCCCGATGACAATAACTTCGATGGAAATATGCGGTGTAAGACCACGTTCAACAATGAAGTAATTGATTGGGATGACTCGAGCTATGGCGTGCGCTGCGCTATCAGTGACCACATTATCGATGAGGGACTTGGCAAGGGAGATCAGTAATGTTTCGAAAATCAATCCTACCCATCGCGCTTGCGATAAGTCTCGCGATTACCGGACTCACCGGGTGTGGAAATAACAACGCGGCGTCGAATTCGGCCTCCGGTGCTAGCGGTGCGTCATCCGGAGCCAATAATGTGTCATTTGATTGGCAACCAGAAATAGTACTCAAAGAAGATGACGCACTCCTATTCGGAAGCTCCGTTGTCTACCGGTGGCAAGAAATTCAAAAGGAACTCAGCGATAATCCGATTCCTGGAATCAATTCTGCGGGTATTGGAGATTTTTCTTTGTTTCTCGATCCGCAACTTCAAATCGGCATTCCCACGGCGAATGAGCGCCACAACGGCGATAAAGTAGTTATCTACCCGGGACGGCACTATGACTCCGGTGACCAGAACCGAATCTTGTTCGAAGATGGCAGTGTAAGGTTTGGGCCTGAAGTGTTGTCCAATGAGTCGTGGGGAGTTTTCCCCACCTACTACATGCTTCAACGCACTGCGCGTAATGGGAAGCTACTCGACCGCCCGCTCGTGACTCCCATCCGCATTGAGGGTCGCGAACTGTACGAGCCCCCCTCGTTCAACTACGTCGACGGTCGGGTTCTCGTAACACTTCCGGAGCTCGGTGACGGAGTCGAGGGCATTCTCATCGGCAAAGTGCAGTCATACATTGACACAACGGTCGGATCCGAACAGGTTCACACGGCATTCTGGGGCTTTCACCCGGAGGCGGAGGAGATGGTAGATAACACCATTGACATCAGTAGGTTCGACTCATCTTCAAGCATTTCAAAGGATGAAATCGCCGACAAAGGCGTCTTCTCAGCCAACACTTTTATGCGCCTGTACAAAAGTGACGCGAGGGATTTTCTATCGGTCGAAGTTGCCGCACTAAAAGACTCTTTCTTCGGTAACTCCCGTACCCACATGTTCTTCATGGTGAAGAAAAATGGGAAATGGGTGGCCTCCCAAACTCGAAATATCGATGATTTCGCGTTGCGTATCCCAATTAGGCTCACCGATGATCCCACCGGAGCCGTACCCAATGTAGACGACTGGAGAATGGGGAACATTCCAAATACGATGACGGCACTGGCGGCCGACGGCCAGCTCCGACAGTTTCCCATCACATTTAAAAACGTCAATTACGGCACCTCTCGCAACGGGCAAACACCAATCCACGGATATGCCTTTGTCCGCGGTTCCATGCTGGCTCGCGAATTTTACCTCTCCGTCCCGGATGACGACGGTCAGTCCCTGGCAGAACTTGAAAAAGAACTAAACGCAATCAACGACTACTCTCCCCCGGTCGACTATGCGGTGCTCGATACCAGCACACCCGAGGCGCTCGATGGTTGGCTCGAAGCCGCCCCCAAGAAAGTCTCGGTTTCGGCGGATGTTTTCGGTACCATGCCGGCATCGCGGTTTATTGCTGCGAATCTGATGGCGGGATATAACGAAATTTCGTTAGCTGACTATCCTGAAATAGCAACGCGAGGGCAGGTTTTTGAAGTAGTTCATGAAGCGATTAAACAGAACCCTCTTACGCTTACTCCGGGCGACGGGGCACCGGATTTTTGGTTCGACAGCGACGAACAAGTCTTGAAGATCAAGATCGATATCGAGGATGTTGGTTCTCGAGACGAGTACGTGGCCATGCAAAACCAGGTCCGCGCGCGCGTCAGTGAAATTGTTGATGAAATCATCGACAAAGGCATGAGCGACGAAGACAAGGCGTTAGCAATCAACGATTGGCTCGTTGATAACGTCGAATACGACCAGAGGTATACGGATGATTACGGCCAGCTCCCCGACGAATATGATCCGAATCTTCCACCGGAGGAGTCCCTCGCAATGCTCATTGAGAGCCTGAGTAGACGCTCACTTCTGCGCGGAGGTCCTACCACCCCCGAAGCAACTGCGTATGGCGCTCTCTTCAACGGGAAAGCCATCTGTTCGGGCTATTCCTACGCTTTCTCGGCACTGGCCCGCGAAGCCGGTTTAGAGAGCGTACAGATCTCTGGAACCGTAGGCTCCGATGGGCATATGTGGAACAAAGTGTATCTTGATGGCAAATGGAAAAACTACGATGCAACGTGGAATGACTCCGACACCCGGCGAAATGAGTTCATTGGACTAGACGATAGTGAGATCCAATCTAAGGGTGAGCGCACGATTGAATGGAGTAACACGTTTCCGTTACTCAACTCTCAACAGTTCCACTATTAGTTCTCGCATGTCGAACTTTATGTGCTCTCCCGGCTTAGTTCTGTCGGCGTTGCCAGATTTTTCCGTCGAGTTACGTTTACACAAGTAGCACGAACTTGTCATGCCATCTCGGTGAACGTGCCAGTACTGAGCGTATTGAAAATCGTGGCTCAGCACTCCAATAAACGCTATGCCAATATGGTGAGATTCGCCCCAGTCCTGATATATGTTCAAAATCCTTATAGGGTGAAAGAAGCTGCCGGCCGGCTGAC